>NZ_JAHKRK010000269.1 GCF_019396355.1 Pseudonocardia nigra | reverse complement strand
TAGAGCGCCCGCATGTCTTGGCCGTCCACCAGCCCCGTCAGGCCGAGCCGCTCGGCTCCGGCACCCCACCAGCGGCCCGGCGGCTCGCCCTCGGCGACCGCACCGGTGTAGTAGTTCTCCCGACCGGTCGCGACCTCCTTCAACAGGTAGTCGGGGCTGTAACCGCGGACGATCCGCATCACCACGACGACCATCCACCCACAGAAACGATCTTGAGGAGGCAAGCCACGAGATCAACCGCGCGCAGCGCCGGTTGCGGCCGGCCGAAGGCCGGCCCGGACCCGCGGATCGTGATGCAAAGGTGTGAGTCCTTCGATCTTGTGGCTCTTGAATCTCGTTCTCGGTTCTCGTTCCTCCTAATGGAGTAGTGCTTGCTGGGTGCTCGGGTCGTCGTCTCGGTGCTGGTGCTCGGACTGGTGGTGATGGTGGTTCGGCTCGTGTGGGTCATGGCTGGGTGTGCTCCTCGAGGGTCGGGTCGTCCTGCTGCGGGTCCTGCTGGCTGCTGGTGGTGATCAGGTGCAGCGGTGTGGGCTGCTGGCGGAGGTGCTTGAGGACGGTGGCGGCGGTGCCGCGAGAGACCTCGGCTGCGGCCTCCAGCTCGGAGACCGTGGGGAGGGCGCCGTGGCGGTGGGCGTGCCGCGCAGCGGCCGCCCGGGCCCGATCCCGAGCCGGGGACACCGGCGGCCTGCCGTTGCGCTGTTCAACCGGAGCGGGCGCGAGCGCCGGGCGCGGCGCGGCCGGGGTGACCGCCGCCGGACGCTGAACAGCCGCCGGCGCAACCGCGGGGCGGGCCGGGTCCTGTTCAGGCTGAACGGCCGCAGCGTTGAACGGGGCAGGCTGAACGGCCACCGCTGAACGCTCGGGCACGGGTGACCGCTCCGGCGCGCTTGACTGGTCCCGGTCCCCGCCGGGCTCGTTCTTGGCGGGGTCGTTGTCGGTGGCGAGGAGGTAGAGCAGGTGCGCGACGATCGCGGCGGCGATCGCGGGCCAGGCGCCCACGCCGAACCGCAGCGCCGGGGACGCCTCGAACGCCACCGCGGCGGCCTCGGGCGGCAGCTGTCGCGCGGGGAGCGCCGCCGGGGCGTGGTCGCTGGCCAGGTAGGCCGCCTGGGCGAGCCCGGACAACCCGGCGGCGAGGATCACCACCGACCAGGCGTAGCGGGCCGCGGAGCCGTGCAGGCGGGCGGTGGCGGCGTAGGCGACCAGCGCGAGCCCGTCGGTGATCAGCGGGTAGAGCCAGGCGATCCCGGCCGGCACCCGGGCCGCGACCGCAACCTCGTACAACCCGTGCGCGGTCGCCACCGCCGCGCCGACCGCGACGGCCAGCCCGGGCAGCCAGATCGCGGCTCGCACCATCCGGCCGCCGGGATGTGCCCGCACAGCCGCCGCCGGCGAGGCTTCCTGCTGCACGGCGTCGCGGTGCCGCTCGACGTCGGTCGTGGTGGTCATCGGGACTGAGCTCCATTCACGGTTGTGGCCGGCACCGGTTCGGGAGCGGGCTCGTCGCGCCCGGTGGCCCACCACGCGGCGATGAACGGCACGGCCGCAACGCCCGGGCACCGGGGCAGCACCGGTCGGGGTCTGGTCCCACTCCGGGCGGGCCTGGTGGCGCTCAGGCGAGCAGGACCCGGCGTACTGCTTGATCCGGCGCACCACCCCGGGGCGCTGCCGGTCGTGCCAGTCCCCCGCCAGCGCCACCGACGCGGACTTGCCCTGGTAGGCCGCGCACCAGGCGTGGCGCAGCCACAACAGCTCCTCGACCACCTCGGGATGCCACAGCCAGCACTCCGGCAGCGACGCGGCCGCGTCGGAGTAGCGGAGGTAGAACGCGTGCAGCCACGCGCACAGCTCCCCCAGCACCCGCGCGACGACGTCCTCGTCGTCGGGCAGCAGCAGCCACGACGGCGCCGGTGTCGGCCCCGGACGCGCGGACACCGCGGCGACGGTGTCGGCGAGCTGGGTGACCAGCCGGGCCAGCTCATCCACCCGCCCCGGCATCCCCGTCAGCGACTCGACCGTCCGGCGCAGCCCGTCGACCTCGCGGGCCAGGCCAGCGACCGCCGCCGCCACTTCCGGGTCGGGCTGGGGCTCGTCGGGGCGTGCCATCATCCCCACCCCCGACCCGCGTCGTCGGTGTCGGCCACGGCCTCGGTCCCGGCGTCGGTCCCGGCCTCCGTCCCGGCGTCGGCCTCGTCGACGTCCCACCGCGGCGGCGCGGGCTCGACATCAGCGGCGGCCCGGGCGCTGGCGAGGCGGGCGCCGTACACCGCGCCGCGGGCCTGCTCGATCGCGGACGGCTCACCGGCGGGCGGCGACCAGCCGGTAGCGGGTCCGGGGACGTCGGCGTGCACGAGCGCGTCCAGGTAGGCGTCATGGGCGGCGTCATAGCCGCCGGAGAACCAACCGTCGCTGTCGTCACGGGCGGCCGAGCCGGCCTGGTCGGCGGGGACCGGGGCGATCCGCTCTGCTGGCACGCGGTGGCTGTGCAGCTCGCCGACGCCGGCGTCCTCCATCGCGCCGGCGGCGCCGGTGGGTTCGCCGCCGGCGTCGCGGTGCGCGGCGGTGATCCGGGCGAGCAGGGCGTCCTTGTCGGCCAGGAACGCGGCCCGCTCGGCCGGGTCGGCGGCCCGGCCCGGCGCGGACAGCTCGCGCAGCCGGCGGGTGAGGGCGGTGACCTCGGCGATCGTCGGCGAGTCCACGGCCCAGCGGGCGGGGTCGGCAGACGGGTTCATGCGCCACCTCCGGTGCGCGTGGCCGCGCGCGCGGCCGAACAAACAGACAGGTCAGTCGTGCTGCTCGTGCTCGGGCTGCTGGTCGGGTTCGGGCTGCTGATCGGGTTCGGGCTGCTGGTCGGGTTCGGGCTGCTCGTGCGGGTGGGTGCGGGTGGGACCGGGGCGTGCTCACCCGGTCCCACCCGCCGCCGATGCGGGGCGGGGCGGCTGGTGGCGGGTCGGACCGCGGTGTCGGCGAGCCGGCGACGGATCCGCACCTCGCGGCGCACCACCGACGTGGCCCACCAGCCCAGCCCGCCCGCGATCAGGGCGGCGCCGACCAGGCGCTCGACGAGCGGGACGACGGACGACACGACGGCCAGCGCGCACACCACCCAGATCGCGGCCATCAGCACCCGGTACTCCGCGCTGCGGCTCATTCCCCGGGCCATCAGTTCCACCACCCGTTGCCGAACGGCACATCGGGCCGCCCGATGTTGTCGCGGGTGTCGTGGCTTCGGCCCGGGCCACCGCCGGCCGCGTCGCCGTGGCTGGTGCCGCGGCTGGTGCCGTTGGTGTGCGGGGCGCTGGCCGCGACCGGCACGGGCACCTCGCCCGTCGGCGGGTCGAGATCGACCGGCACCACGCGCGCGACGTTGCGGGGTCGGCCCAGCACCCGCCGCCCGGCACGCGCGACGATCGCGCCCCCACCACGCGCCCAGCGGGCGACGGCGGCTCGAGCGGTACCGATCCCGGCGGCCGCCCAGCGCCCGACGGCAACCCACACAACCCGGACCGGGCCGGTGAGCCACGCCCACCACCGATGCGCGACGCTCGCCGAGCGGGTGAGCCGTGCGACCAGCACCGGGTGCGCGAGGGCGAAGGCGTGCGCGCGCACGTCCCGGCGCCGCCACGCCATCCGCACCCGCCCGATCACCGGGGCGATCCCGCGGCGGATCAGCAGCACCCGCCCCGCGGGCAGGTTCGCGATCTGCGCCGCCGGCAGCACCGGCACCCGCCGTGTCGTCCTGCTCGCGACCCGGCCGTGCATGTCCGTCGTGAGCGTGGGCTCGTCCCGCTCCCCCGCCAACGTGGACCAGAACTGGAGGTCGTCGCGGTCGCGGGTGCCGCCGAACACCAGCACCGCCCCGCAGTTGTTCAAAATCGTCGCGGTGTTGTGCTCCCCCCACCGGGCCAGCAGCTGCGCCCGGGACTGGAACGCGGCGATGATCGTCACCCCGCGCCCGCCCATGTCCGCCGTCCACGACTCCAGCGGCACCGGGGAGATCAGCGCCGCCTCGTCCAGCGCCAACGTCAGGTTCGGGTCCAACCGCCCCTTGGGACTGGTGGCGGCGAGCTGGCGGGCCTCCCGAGCGATATGGCCCGTGAGCGCGCAGACCAGCGGCCCGGCCTGGGTCTCCTCCGCACCCAGCAGGAACACCGTCGCCCGCTCCCGCAGGAGCCGCTCCACGTCGAAGCCCTGCCCCGCCCGGGCGGCCGCCGCGGCCGCCGGGTGGGTCAGCCACCCGAGCGCGGGCATCACCGTGGAGGTGATCGAGGTGCGGGTGCGCTCGTTCGTGGACAGGAACTGGCCGAGGTCCTGCTCGAAGGCCTGCACCCCTGAGCGGCGCAGCAGCCCCGGCACCTCCCGCGCCGCCCGCTCCGGGTCAGCCACCCAGCCGAGCACATCCCGCATCGACTTCGACCCGAGGGCGGCGGCGTGCAGCAGCGCGGCCAGCACCCGGCGGGCCTGAGCGTTCCAGAACTCCCGATCCCCACCCGCGCCGCCGCCGGCCCGAGACACCGCCGCCACCATGTCCGTGGCCCGCTCGGACGCGGTGACCGGGTCGGCGCAGCCGGTGAGCGGGTCGAACGTGATCGTCGAGGCGAGCCCGGCCAGCCCGACGGCGTTGAACACATACACCGGGCCCTTCGCCGCGCGTAGCGGCGCGCACAGCTCGTAGAGGTCGGTGCGGGTGGAGGTGACCAGGACCGCGCCGGGGGCGTCGATGATCCGCCCCGCGAGCCAGCCGGTCTTACCCGTCCGCGGCCCACCGAAGATCATCACGACGTCCTCGATCGGAGACCACACCGTCAGCCACCCCGACCGGCACAGCTCCAGCGCGACATCGACCACCGGCAGCCGCCAGCGGGCCCACCGGCCGAGTTCGGCCAGCGACGGGCGCACCGTCCCGGCGCGCTTGCGCATCGCGCGGGCCGACGCGTGCCGGCGATGTCCCACGTCGAGGCGACACCGGCCTTGCGGCGGGTCCGGCCGCTCCACCGGGTCACCAGGGCGGCGGAGCGGGACAGGTGATGCCACCCGACCGCCGCAACGACGACCGCGCCGAGCAGGTAGGCCCACCAGGGGAGTTGACGCAGCAGTGTCAACGCCGGGAACGCCGCCAGCAGGGCGAGCCCGAACGCGATCCCCCGCGGGCCCCGCGGCGCCAGGTCACCGCCGTGGCGATGACCAGGACGACGAACAGCAGGAACACGTTCACGACGGATCTCCCGTCCGGTCGCGGGCAGCCGAGTCGAGGGCCCCGCGCTCGAGGGGATTCGCGTCGACGTAGACCCGGGCCAGCACACTGGCGCCGCGGTGGAGATAGAAGGGCGACACCTCACTCAGCGCGAACCCGGCGGCGAGCGCGACCGCCGCCCGGCACTCGGTGTCGGTGCCGGTCAGTCGCAGCCTCATCGCGCACCGCCAGTGATCCGGTAGTGGGTGGCGAGGGTGCGTAGCACCTCACACGGGGCGGGGACGGTGCATTCGGGCATGCAGGTGCCCTCCCACTCCCCGGCCCATCCGCCGGACAGCTGGCTGCACGCCAGGCAGGCCAGCGCCACCGTCGGGCAGGACTGTTCACGGGGGTGCTCGCACGCTCCCTCGCCGCACTCCGGCGAGATCAGCGGGGTCGGGGCGTGGGCGCTGACCGCAGCCAACAACTGCACCGTGTAGGGGTGGTCGAGCTCGTGGCCCGCGCCCGTCTCTGACTGCGCAGTCACGATCGCGCGCGCGACCTGGGCGGCCATCGTCGGCGCACCGTCGGCTCCGCTGAGCCGGTCGACCTCGGCGTCGAGGGTGCCGGTCCGGATCGCGACCGTCCAGGCGCACTCGTGGCAGGTGTGGTCGCGATCCCGGTCGGGGTCGAACGCCCCGAACTTCGCGGCGACGGTGACGCCACCTTGGCCGCACACCGCCAGCCCCTGCTCGGGGTCACCGGGAACGCGGGGCGGATGCACCTGCTCCGCGGCGTGCCACGCTCCGGCTGCGATCCCGGTCAGCGGCGTCTCGACCACCCGCGGATCCCCACCCACCGCTCGATAGCCCACCGGGATTCCCAGCGACTGGGCATAGGCGATCTCGGCGCTGGTCGACTCGCCCCAGTAGCCGCTGTCGTCGGTCACGACCAGCACCGACGACGACATGGCGATCTTCGCCCGGTGCAGGGCGTCCAGGCGCACCTTCAACGCACGCCCGGCCGCGTCGCCGCACTCGGTGTTCTGCTCGTCGGGTGGCACGATCACGAACGGGGCCAGCACGATCGCGCCCGCAGCGGTCTCCGCGGCGGCGACCTGCACCATCAGCGGCCAGAACCGTATCGACCCGCACAGCGTCACCACCGGCGGGCCCACCCACCCGGGCCGGTCCGCCGCGCTGTCCTGCCCGTCGTCGTCGATCTCGTCATCGGAGTTCTCGGGCCTGATGTCCATCGACCACCAGCTCGTGCAGCCACACCCGCCCCGGGTACACGCGAACGACCGGTGGCCTCGGTCCAGTGCTCGCCCGTGGAGTGCCCACATTCACCACACGGCCGACGATCGTCGAAGTAGGCCACCCGACCCGACATGGACTCGGTCATCGGATTGCTCCCACCGCGTGCGCGACCGCTTCGGCGATCAGCCGTGCGTTGTGATCACCCATGGACCGGAGCCGGTAGCGGTCGGACCCGAGCGCGATCGCCAGGTCGAGCACCGCGATCTCCGTGGACGACGCCCGAGCGAACTCGCCGGCGTCGAACCCGGTCCGGGCGGCGCTCCAGTCGATCCCATACGTGCCGTCCGACACCCGACGCAGGCACGCGGCGCGGAACTCCTCGCGGCGCAGCCACACGTCGTGGGCGAGCAGCAGGCCGACCGCGGCCTGCACATGCCGGTCGTGCCCGCGCACCCACGCGCGCAGCCCCGCCACCATTGCGGCCGTGTCGGCGCGGGCGGTCATGACACGCCCCCGGGCTGGTCGAGCAGCGTGGCCAGGCCGGCCTCGAGCTGGGTGTGCACGATCGCGGTGGCCTCGTCCGGGCCGACCACCCGATAGGTCGCAACCAGGAAGTCGGTCACCTCGGCCGCGTCCAGGCGCACATCGGCGCACCCGCCCGGGCCGTTGACCCACACCTGCACCCGGGCACCGAGCAGACACACCTGCACGTCCCCACGCCCGGCCGGGCGGACCAAGCCCTCGCCCAGCAACTCCCGCCCGACCAGCCACACCACATCCGCCGCGACGAACCGGATCCGCACCGTCAGCGGGTCGACCCGCTCCCACGACAGGTCCACATCCACCGGCGTGCGGGAACCGTCCCCGCCGACGAGCTCACCGACCAGCCAGTGCGCCACCCCATCGACCGGCTCCGGCCGGCCCGGCCCGCCGTGCCGGGCGCTCACCGGGTCACCTCGACACCGACGTGCCCGATCGCCGACCAGAACCGATTGGCCGACCACTCCGCCACCGCGAGGTGCTGCCCGATCGCCGACACGTGCCACACGGCCTCGGCCAGCCGCACCGCCGGGTCGCCACCCTCGTCGTCATACAGCGCCCGGCCCTGCCCGTACCCGGCGACCTGCGCCCCCAGCACCGCGGTCAGCAACTCCATCAGCTGCAACGTCTCCACCACCGCGGCGGCCAGGGCGTAGAAGTCCGCGTGATCCGGGGCCGCGCTCCGCTGGGCGTGCACCACCGCCCGCCACGCCGTCGCGCCCGCCTCGGCTTGCGCCACGGCCTCCGACCGCTCCTCCCCGCCCGCGTGCTGGCGGGGGTTGTCGTTGGTGTTCATCTACCCTCGGTGTCCTTCCGGTGCTCGTGTCCCTGCCAGGGGTTGAGTTGCTCGGGAGATCAGGAGGGGAGCCCGGTGGCCGCCGCGGCTCCCCTCCGCCCGCCGGCCACTGGTCGCGGTGCTCGTGCCGGTGGCGCTCGCGCTCGTGGTGGACTCGGTGCGGACCTGCGCCGCCCACCGCTCGGCCGTCCGCCCGGTGACCCCGAACTCGCGGGCCACCTCACGAACCGGCACCCCGGCCCGGACCGCCGCCCGGCCCGCGGCCGCGACCTCGGCCTACGACCCGCACACAGGGCGCCCCCGCACCCGGCGGCGTTCCTTCCGCCGGCGGCGGGCTCGCTCCCAGCGGCGCTCCTGCTCGGTTAGCCCGCCCGCGATCCCGTAGGGCAGCGCCTCCAGCGCCCACGTCAGGCACTCCGCCCGGACGGGGCATCCGCCGCACACCGCTTTGGCGACGGTGACCTGCATATCGTGGACCGGCCCGTCCTCACCAGCGGGGAAGAAGACCTTTTTCTGGACTTTCGGCGGGCATGGGTGTCCTGTGTTCGGAATTCTCATGGCTATTTCCTTTGGGTGAGGCGTGGGAGGCCGAGGTTCGTCGGCGTGTTCCGGGCCTGGCGGTCGAGAGCGACGAGTTTGCTTTCCGCGGCCTGCAGACTGATGCGTAGTCCTTCGATCTCGCCGTGCCAGCCGTTGTGGCGGGCTTCGCTAATGCGTTCCCGGAGGTTGTTCGCGATGTCGGCGAGCCGGTCGCGCTGGCGGGGGTCGACGCGGAGCATGGGGCAGCGGACGCAGGCGTGTTCGTGCTGGCAGGGAGCACTGTAGGGGCGTGCGCAGGTGCCGAGTTCGAGCTTGCGCAGGGCGAAGTGCTGCTGGAACTCGCGCCATTCGTCGTCGGTGGGGTCCCGGTATTCCGCCGCGGGCCGGATCGAGCGGCGTTCGGCCAGGTGGGAGCGGTAGGTTCGGATTAACTCGTCCTGGAAAACGGCGATGTAGGATTCGCTGCTGGTGATACGCCTGTGCCCGAGCAGGGCCGCGGTGATGTGGACGGGCAGCCCGCCCAATGGCCTTGCGTTAGGTCGGTGACCGCTGTCGGAGGCAGTGGAGTTGGATGCGGCGGGTGACGTGGACGACGCTGGGTTGATCTTTGCGGGCGGGGAAGTCGCCGGCCTTCTTCGTGGCCCG
>NZ_JAHKRK010000268.1 GCF_019396355.1 Pseudonocardia nigra | reverse complement strand
CGTCGCGGTGTCCGGTCGGGCAGCAACGGCTCCAGCCGTGCCCACTCCGCGTCGGTCAAGTCGTGGCGATCAAGCACAGAAGAGATCTACCGCAGCCGACCCGCATGATCCACGGGACACGCTCTAACGTGCCTCGCGTCGATCACACCGGCCGTTACCCCGCGGCACGGGGTCACCCACTGTCATGTCCGGGGGAACCCGGCCACCACGTCGAGCAGCGCGTCCACGTCGTCGTCGGTGTTGTGGCCGTGGCACCCGGCCCGCACGCCGCCGACGCCGGCGCCGCCGCGCAGCGAGACGTGCACCCCGGCCGCCCGGAGCCGGTCGTGCAGCGCCTGCTCGGCAGGCTCCCCGCCGGGCAGGCCGAACGTGACGATCGGCGAGCGGGTGCCGACCGGGGTGAGCGGCGCGGCGCCGAGCCGGACGAGGCCGGCTCGCAACCGGTCGGCCAGCCGCAGGGCCCTGCGTTCGACCTGATCGGCACCGGAGGTGAACAGGTCGCCCAGCGCGACGTCGAGCCCGACGGCGCCGAGCCAGTTCGGGGTGCCGCCGAGCTCGAGGGCGTCCCCGTCGGCCCGCAGGCCCGGCAGGTCGTGGGCGGTGCGGGTGCGGTCGCGCAGGACGCTCTCCCAGCCCGCCGCGGGTTCCGGGAGCGCGAAGTAGCCCTGCCACGGCGGCCGCAGCCGGTCCCGCAGCCGGTCGCTGGTCCACAGCAGACCCAGCCCGAACGGGTTGCGCAGCCACTTGTGCCCGCCCGCCGCGTAGGCGTCCACCCCGGCGGGGGCGGGTGACGTCCGCAGCACGCCGGCCTCCTGGATGCCGTCCACCAGCACCAGCGCGCCGACCCGGGCCGCGACATCGGCGACGCCGGCGAGATCGGTGGGGGCTCCGGAGACCTCCTGCACGGCGCTGCACACGACCGCCCGCGTGCAGGGCCCCACCGCGGCCGCCACGTCCGGGACGGCGACGGCGCCGCCGCGGGACGGCACGGACCGCACCCGCACGCCCCGGCGGACCTGCCCCTGCCACAGGGCGGTGAGGCCGAGGAACTCGCAGTCGGGGATCAGCACCTCGTCCCCGGAGCGCAGGTCGAGGCCCGCGGCCACCAGGCCCAGGCCGTGGGTCGTGCTCTCCACCAGCGTGACGGCGGCGGGCGGGGCGGCCAGCAGCCGGGCCGCCGCCCGGCGGGCCCGGTCCCGGCGCTCCAGCCAGGCCAGCGCCAGCGCCGTGGCGCCCGCCGGGCCCGGCACGCTCAGCGTCGTGGCCGCCTCGCGTACGGCCTCGACGGTCCGCGCCGCAGGCGGACTCGCGCAGACGTGGTCGAGGAAGTGCACCGCCCGGTCAGCGGCGGCTCGTGGGCGGGGCCGCCTGCTCCCCCGCGTCCTCGGCCTCGAGGACCCGCTGCTCGGCCTCCCATGCGCCCTCGTCCATCGTCTCCCGGCCCCAGCCGGTGACGACCGCGACGAGGAAGACCAGCATCAGCGCCCAGCAGTACACGACGTAGGGGACCAGGTGCACGGCGTCGAAGTTCTCGAGGTTCGCACCGCGGACCGTGTCGGCCACCAGCGCGAACGGGATGAGCACGGCGATGCTGTAGGGCAGGAAGCCGATGATCGTGGTGGACGCGGCGTCCAGCACGTTGCCCCGCCGCCACGGGGCGATCCGGAACCTGTGCCCGAGCCGCCGGACGTAGGGACCGAGCATGACCATCGTCGGGGTGCCCGCGGTGGTGAGCGCGTTGACGCCCAGCGCGAGCAGGTACATCGTCACCTCGGCGCTGCGCGGGGTGCGCGCCAGCCGACGGGAGCGCACGATCAGCCACTCGATGAGCCCGCCCGCGCGGAACGTGCCGATCATGCCCATCAGGAAGATCGTGAACACCGCGATGCCGACGAACCCGGACATGCCGTCGACGACCACACCGCTCGCGGTGAACGTCGAGCCGTCGACCGAGAGCAGGTCCGACCAGCCGAGCAGGCCGGTGACCAGCCCGAGCACGAGCCCGCACGCAGTGCTCAGCAGCAGCGCCGACACGAAGTGCCACTGCCGGACCATCAGCACGACCAGCAGCGCGGGCGCGAGCAGCATCACCAGGCCGTCGGGTGCGGCGTCCACCTCACCGCGCCCGGCCCCGCCGAACCCGGCCAGCCCCACCACGACGTAGACAGCCAGCGTGATCCCGCCGGCCACCGCGGCGTACTTCAGCCGCGACCGGACGACCTTGGGCACGTCCGTGCCCTGCGAGTACGCCGACACGATGGTGGTGTCCGAGACCGGGGCGAGGTTGTCGCCGACGAACGCACCGCCGATGATCGCGCCGACCACGAGCAGCGGGTCGGCCCCGATCGCGAAGCCCGCGGGGAACAGGATCGGGGTGACCGCGAGGATCGTGCCCACCGACGTGCCGGTGGACAGCGACAGGATCGACGCGGACAGGAACGTCACCAGCGGCACCCACGACGCCGTCAGGCCCACCGCCGTCGCGACCCAGACGAGGCCCTCGATGACGCCGGTCTGGTTGAGCATCGTGCCGAACACCCCGGCGAGGAACCAGGCGAGCAGGATGACCGCGAGCATCGGCGACGCGATCCCGGAGATCAGCGCCTCGACGTACTCCTTCTGGCTCCGGGCCAGCAGCAAGCCGACGAAGAGCCCCAGCAGCACCATCGGCCAGAACGCCTCCGGCAGCGCCAGCCCCTTGAAGCCCAGCACCAGGATGCCGGCGAGCATGACGAGGAACGGGACGAACAGCGCGGGCACCCCGCCGCGCAGCTGCAGCCGGGCGGGGGCCGCCGGCCGGGACGCGGGAGGTGGAGACGCGGCGGGCTGGGACATGGTCGTTCCCCTCGGCCACCGGCCACCGCTCGGACGGCCACGACGGGTGGATCCGATGCAGCAGCCGTTCACCATCACTAAACGAACTGCGACGATATGACCGGCCGGCGGCAGGTGTCAACGACTGCCTACGATCACCGGCGGCGGCGGGAGGAGCGGCATGGTCGGGGTGCGGATCCGCGAGCTGCGCACCGGCCGGGGCATGACGCTGACCGAGCTGGCCCGCACGACCGGCCTGTCCCCCGGCCTGATCAGCCAGGTCGAACGCGGCCTGACCGACCCGAGCCTGGAGACACTGCGCCGGATCGCGCGCATCCTGGACGTGCCGCTGTTCAGCCTCTTCCGGGAGCCGGACGCGGAGTCCGGGGCCGTCGTGGTGCGCCGGGACCGCCGGATGCAGGTGAGCTCCCCGCACGGGGGGATCAGCTACCAGCGCCTGTCACCGGGGTCCGGCAGGCTGGAGCTGCTCGAGGGCACCCTCGAACCGGGCGCGGCGTCGTCGGCCACACCCTGGAGCCACCCGTCGGAGGAGTGCGTCACGGTCCAGGAGGGGCGGCTGCTCGTCGAGGTCGGGACGGAACGCCACGAGCTCGCGCCCGGCGACAGCTGCTACTTCGACTCCCGCTCGCCGCACCGCTACGTCAACCCTACGCAGCGGCCGACGGTCTTCCTGATCGCGATCACGCCGCCCAGCTACTGACTATTTAGCTACAGTGAAATCCATGACCGCCGTCTCCCCAGCCGCCTTCCGCAGCCGGTTCCCCGCGCTCGCGGAGTCGGTCCACCTGGCCAGCTGCAGCCAGGGCGCGCTGTCCACCGATCTCGTCGCGGCGACGAACGAGCTGCTGTGGAGCATGCGCAGCCACGGGGCGCCGTGGGACCGCTGGGTCGGAGTGGTCGAGGAGGCCAGGGCGGCGTTCGCGCGCACGATCGGGGCCCGGCCCGGGGAGATCGCCGTGCTGTCCAACGCCTCCGAGTGCGCCTACCAGGTGGCGTCCACCCAGGACTGGTCCCGGCGGAGCCGGATCGTCTGCACCGACATGGAGTTCCCGTCCGTCGCCCACGTGTGGCTCGGGCAGCGCCCCCGCGGCGCGCAGGTGCGCCACGTCGCCGAGCGGGACGGGTGGGTGCCGGCCGACGACCTCGTCGCGGCGATCGACGAGGAGACCGCCCTGGCCTCCTGCCCGCTCGTGTCCTACCGCAACGGCGCCCGCCTCCCGGTGGCGAAGGTGGCGGCCCGGGCCCGGGAGGTCGGGGCGAAGGTGTTCGTCGACGCCTACCAGGCCGCGGGCGTCGTCCCGATCGACGTCCGCGAGCTGGACTGCGACTACCTCGTCGCGGGGGCGCTGAAGTACCTGCTCGGGCTGCCCGGTGTCGCGTTCCTGTACGTCCGCGACGGGGTGCACGACGACGTGGCGCCGCAGCTGACCGGCTGGTTCGGCCGGGTCGATCCGTTCTCGTTCGACCCCCGGTCCCTGGACCACCCGGCCGATGCGCGCCGGTTCGAGGTCGGCACCCCGTCGGTGCCGTCGGCGTACGGAGCCGTGGCCGGCATGCGCGTGCTCGCCGCCGCCGACCCGGCCGCCGTCGAACGGCACGTCGCCGGCCTCGTCGACGACCTGTCGGCCCGGCTCGTCGACGCCGGCGAGCAGCTGTGGATGCCGGCGGAGACCTCCGCCCGCGGCCCCATGGTGGCGCTCGTCGACGACGACCCGAACCGGCTCGCCGGGTGGCTCGCGCAGCGCGGGATCGTCACGAGCCCGCGCGGGCACGTCCTGCGGTTGTCGTTCCACTACTACAACGACGAGTCCGACGTCGCGGCGTTCTGCTCGGCACTGGCCGAGTACCGCCGCGGCTGATCGGGGTCGGTCAGCAGGCGGGCGAGCCCGGCGCCCACCGCCAGCACGCTGATCGTCGTGGCCAGCACCGTCGTCACCCCCCACCCGTCGGCGATCACCCCGAACAGCGGCGACAGCAGGCCCCCGGCCGACAGCGTGAGGCCGAGGGTGACGCCGCTGGCGGTGCCGACCCGGTTCGGCAGGTAGTCCTGCGCGAGCGTGATCTGCGCGGCGAAGGGCACGAACATCGCCGTGCCGAGCACGAGCGCACAGATCAGGACACCCGCGATGTGCGGGACGACCACGACCCCGACGGCGGCGGGCACGCACCCGAGGTAGCCGAGGCGGATCGTGGGGATCCGCCCGCGGCGCTCGGCGAGCCTGCCGCCGGCGAGCGTCCCCACCACGCCACCCGCGGTGAACGCCGTGAGCGTCGCGGCCCCGGTGCTCGCCGACACGTGGAACCGGGTGATGACGTCGAGTGCCACGAACGAGCCGACGACCACGTACGGGATCGACCAGCACACCGACAGCGCCGAGAGTCGCCCGAACGCGCGCCAGTCGTCGCGCCCCGCGGGCTGCACCGCGGAACGTGCCGCGCCGGGCACCCCTGCTGCCGCCCCCGCGCGCCGGGTGAGCAGCAGCGCCGCGACCATCACGAGGGCCATCACCACGGCCGGGAGGACGAGGAGCCAGGTGCCGGACATACCGGTGCCGTCGAGCACGAACGCCACGGCGAGCGGGGCCACGGCCGTCCCGATCATGCCGCCGACCGAGAAGTTGCTCATCGCACGCGTCGAGCCGCCCGCCACCGCGCGGGCCGCCTTCGCCGCCGCCGGGTGGTACGCCGCGCTCCCCAGGCCGCACACCGCGATCGCCGCCCACGTCCAGGCGTAGGAGTCGGCCAGCCCGGACACGCCGAGACCGACCGCCGCCTCCAGCATCCCCGCGGCGACCAGCCACCGCATCGGCCACCGGTCGGTGAGAACCCCGAACAGCGGCTGCGTCAGGCTCGCGAGCCCGGTCGCCGCCAGGGTGATTCCGGTGACCAGCGCGTAGCTGTAGCCGCGCTCGGCGACCAGGAACGGCAGCACGGCCGGCACCGCCCCCTGGTAGAAGTCGTTGACACCGTGGCTCGCGGTGAGCAGCCCGAGCGCCTTCCGGTTCCGCATCGCACACCTTTCCTCGTCATCGGAGGTCCGAGGACTGGGGTGGAGCCGGGGCGGGAATCGCCACCCCGGACCCCTACTGCCCGGCCTGGGCCAGCGGCACCGGACGGGTACGCGCGCTCCAGCGGCCGTCGCGCCGGCTGATCGCGATGGGATGGCCGAAGCACCGGCTGACCAGTTCGGTGGTCAGCACCGCGTCGGCGGGCCCCGCGGCGAGACACCGCCCGGACCGCAGCAGCATCGCGTGGGTCGTGCTCGCCGGGAGCTCCTCGAGGTGGTGGGTCACCAGCACCGACGCGAGCGACGGGTGCTCGGCGCGCAGCGCGTCGAGGCCGTCGATGAGCTGCTCGCGCGCGGCGAGGTCCAGGCCGGTGGCGGGTTCGTCGAGCAGCAGCAGCCGCGGGCTGGGCATGAGGGCGCGGGCGATCAGCGCGCGACCGCGCTCCCCCTGGGACAGCACCGGCCAGCGCGCGTCGCGCCGCGCGCCGACGCCGAGCAGGTCGATCAGGCGATCGGCCTCGGCCAGCTGCTCGTCGCTCGGCGCCCAGCGCGGGACGAGCTCGGCGGTGTTGGTCAGGCCGGTCAGCACGACCTCGCGCAGTGTCAGCGGCGACTGCAGCGGGTGCCGCGGGTTGACGTGTCCGAGGTGGGACCGCAGCTCCCGGACGTCGACGCGGCCGAGGCGCCGGCCCAGGACGTCGACCTCGCCGCGCGTCGGGTGCGTGAGCGCCCCCATCAGGCCGAGCAGCGTGCTCTTGCCGGCGCCGTTCGCGCCGAGCAGCGCCCAGTGCTCGCCGCGCTGCACGATGATCGACACCGACCGGAGCAGGTGGGTGCCCTCCCGCACGAGGTCGACGTCCGCCACCCGCAGCACCGGCCCCGTCTCGGCAGGCTGTGCGCCGCTCACCGCTCCCCTTCCTCGGCCTCGACGAGGTCCATGACGCCCTGCAGGTTCTCGATGGTCGCGGCGATCGCGCCCTCGACGTCTCCCCGCTCCAACGCCGTCAGCAGGTTCTCGTGCGCATCCGACGTGTCCGGCCGCTGCGTCTCGTGGCGCTCCAGCTCGACCAGCGCCTCCCGGATCACCGGCAGCACCGAGGTGAACAGGTCGGCGAGCACGGGGTTGCCGGCCAGCTCGACGATCGCGCGGTGGAAGCGCAGGTCGGCGTCGACGAACGTCGTCGGGTCGCCGGCGGCCAGCGCCTGCCGGCGCGACAGGGTCTCGCGCAGCACGTGGATGTCCTCGGGACGGACGCGCCGGGCCGCCAGCCGCGCCGCCTCCACCTCGAGCGCGCGCCGCACCTCGTACACCTCGCGGAGCCGGGCGCGGCGCAGCATCGTCGCGAAGTCCGCACGAGCTGCGGCGGCGTCGGCGACGAACGTGCCCGAGCCGTGCCGCACGTCGAGCACACCGTCGCGGGCCAGCAGGCGCACCGCCTCGCGCACGGTGGACCGCCCCACCCCCAGCTCCTTGGCCAGGTCGACCTCGTTCGGCAGCCGGTCCCCGACGTGCCACCGGCCGGCCCGCACCAGGTCGCGCAGCAGCCGTTCGACCTGCGGGACGACCGGGCCGTGCCGCAGCCCCGGCATCCGCTCCACGCTCACCTCCCGATCAGCGGCGAGCGTAGCAAGTCCTCAGACGTCTCATCTGGCGAGCACCCGCGGGCGCTACCCGTTCTCGGGCGCCCGCAGAATGGGTTCCGAGTGGTGTGCAGGGTCCTTCGGGCAGACCCAGCTCGCCCGGCCATCCAGCCAGGTGGCACTCAGCGGGTGCTGGTGCCCCGGGCAAGCGGGCAGTGCCGCTCCGCGGGTCGCCTCGACGACATGATCCTGGATCTGGTTCGCGGTGGCGACGATGGCGTCCTCGCGCGACACTCCGACCGTGAAGTACACGCCGCCGGCGTCTGCGTTGTCGGGTGCCTTGCCCAACGTGATCCGAAGATGGTGGATGCCGTCCGGGTCTGTGAAAGGGGGAGTCTTTTCCTCGTAGCGATCGACGCCGAGCACCCGCCACGCAGGCCCGCCATCGACCATCATGCGCGACAGCACCTCACGGGCGAGGTCGCGCGCGAACTCCCGCTCGTGAACCATTCAGTATTAATACACGAGCCGGACTGATCCGGCAAACGTGACGGATGCGGTACCGCCACTGCCGATGTTGTGACGGAACGTCAGGTAGTCCTGGTAGTCGAGGATGTCGTTGACGTAGACAGGGTTCATCGTTCCGTGCAGCGTATAGTCGGAAGGCACGAAGTGGTTCCGATTCTTCGATTGCTCAGCGCCATTGCGCCACCAGCGGAAGGCCGTCCTCGGTCACCCAGCTCGCGGCGATGGCCCGCATGCGTGGGGACAGGTTGTAGTGCCAGTTGACGACGCCGTACGTGGGGAAGCATTGGAACCGGAGCTGCCAGGTCCCGTTCGCGTCCGAGAAGGGAATCTCGTCGCCACAGCCGATGGTTTGGATCTCCCACTCAGAACCCTGCCGGATGGTACCGCCGCCGAGTTCTTGCCGGATGGCCTCCGCCTCCGCCTCCGTGATCGGCTGATCCATGCTGAGGGTCACGAAGTCGTTGATGCGTACCTCGCTCACCATGACCACCTGATGGGCAGACTCGGGAGCGGCAAGAACTGACAGTAGGCAGACCAGGAGCGCGACGAGGAACATTCGTAGCCTGACACCTGCTGAACCAACCATGAGGGCTCCTCGTGCATGAGGTAGAGCCTCGCTCTCCACGGATCTCATCGGGAAATGAGAGGAGACGGTAACTAGTGTTGCGTGTCGTAAGTGACTTTACGATGGCTGGTTGAGACAATGCCGTATGCCGACTGCTGCTCGCCTGGAGGTCCGGGGCAAAGACAAGTCGACGCTGCGTTCCTGGGTGCGGGCTTCGGGCATCCGGGCCGGGCTGGCGCAGCGGGCGCGGATCGTGCTGCTGGCCGGCGAAGGCCACTCGAACACCGAGATCGCGACCCGGGTAGGGGTGAGCCGCCCGACGGTGATCCACTGGCGGGATCGCTACGCGGAGGGCGGGTTGGCCGCGCTCGAGGACCGCAAGCGTTCGGGCCGGCCCCGCCACGTGGACGAGGCCGAGGTGGTCGTGGCGACGTTGAACCCGCCGCCGCAGCGGCTCGGGGTGACGCACTGGTCGAGCCGGCTGCTGGCCGACGAGC
>NZ_JAHKRK010000267.1 GCF_019396355.1 Pseudonocardia nigra | reverse complement strand
CGCTGGCGAGCACTGCGCCGCATCACCGCCAGCCCCCGCAGAATCGGCGCCTACGTCAAAGCAGCGCTCGTCCTCACCCACATCGAACAACTCCAGCTACGCACTTCTTGCTGAGATCACCTCAGTGTCCAATCCGTTTGCCCGGCAGCCGAACGAGGGCGCGCGCAACCGGCAGGACACAGTGGCGTGGGACTTGGAGGAGCTGGGGGAGCGGCCGATCCCGCGCACCAACTACCAGCGGGCCAAGCCGACCCCGGAGTACGTCGCCGGCTACCCGCGGTGGGACGGCGCCCCGGCCAACCGGTCCTGGCGACTGGCGTGGCGCAACATGGTCGACTCATCGACCGTGCGGAGCCTTCATGCAGCGCTGCTCCCGCCTGGGCCGATGCACGTCCACGTCGTGCACACGCTGACCGCACCGTCGTGGGACCTGGCGCTGGCCGCGGGCTTCTGGGCGTCGCTTCCGCTCGACTTCCTGGTGAAGGTCGGCGGCGCGTCGAAGGTGCAGGCCGAGTTCGCAGCCCGCTTCCCCCACCCTCGCTCCCATCCCCTCGTCCCCGAGCTGATCCTCCGCGCGCTCCGCCTCAACTGCCTCACCGCCGACTACGCCCCGCTGTGGGAGGAACTGTTCAATGCCTCGTGGCGGCAGGACGAGTGGACCCGGGAGATCCCGTCCCGCCCGCTCGGCGAGGTCGGCCCCACCTGGACGATGGCCACCCCGCTGCGCCGGGACGCGGAACGCCGCCAGGCGCTCGTCGAGATCGACGCGCTCGCCGCGGTGATGCTTGGCATCACCGCGGAGGAGCTGTGCGCGATCTACCGCACGCAGTTCGGGGTGTTGCGCAAGTACGAGCGGGTGATGCAGCACGACGCGAACGGTCGTCAGGTGCCGAAGGACGTGCTCAAGGAGCACGCGAAGTTGGGTGCCCGCGCCGAGCTGGGCCGCTACGAGTTGCCGTTCACGCCGGTCGACCGGGAGGCGGAGATGACGGTGGCGCACGCCGAGTTCACCCGTCGCCTCGCCACCCGCCCGCCGGCCGCGGTCTCGCCGGCCTGACGTGTGAACCCCGTGCCGGATGCGCAAACGCGCCCATCACGAGCGGCGGGGCGGCATGATGACCAAGGACCATCGAAGGCGAAGGGAGGGACGGTGCGGTGAGTGCTCTGCATGAGCGGCCGGACGTGCTCGATCGGTTCTCCGTCCCCCTGTACACGGTGTCCGAAGCGGCGCGCTACCTCGATGTTCCGGATAGCACATTGACGACGTGGCTGCACGGCTACCACCACCGGCCGCAGGCTCGACGCGAGGTCGTCGGTGCGCCGATCCTGACCGCGCTGCCCCGGTCGGGTACGCGCGGCCCGGTGATCCCGTTCATCGGGCTGGCCGAGGGAGTGGTGCTCACCGCGATGCGGCGCAGCGGGGTGCCGTTGCAGCGCATCCGGCCGGCGCTCGAACAGCTCGACTCCCAGTTCGGGCTCGCGCACGCGCTGGCCAGCAGGCGTCTCTACACGGATGGGGCCGAGGTTCTCTTCGACTACGCGGAAGGGGCTGACGATCCCGGCCTCGTCCGCGCCGCCCGGGAGCTGGTGGTCGTGCGCAACGGCCAGCGGGTGTTCAACGAGATCGTTGCCGCCTACCTGCAGCGCCTGACCTTCGACGATGACGGCTACGTCCGCTTGATCCGGCTTCCGGCTTACGAGGTCGCCGAGCTGGTGGTGGATCCCGCGCGCGGCTTCGGGCAGCCGATCTTCGCCCGCGGCGGCGCGCGACTCGAGGATGCGCTGGCGCTCTTCCGCGCGGGAGAACCGCTCGAGGTCGTCGCGGACGAGTACGGCATGCCGCCCGAGCAGCTCGAGGACGCGGTGCGTATCGCGACTCGCCGCGCTGCCTGACATGACCGAGGGGCATCCCGATGGGCTGCCCGTGCTCTTCCTCGATCGAAGCCTCGGCCGCCGTCAGGTTCCTGACCTGCTCCGGTCGGAAGGGCTGCAGCTCCACACGTTGGCAGAGATCTACGGCATCCCCGCCGACGAGACGATCGCGGACGTCGACTGGCTCGCTCGCGCGGGCCGAGAGGGATGGGCGGTGCTGATGAAGGACGAGCGGATTCGCTACCGCCCCGCCGAGCGAGCCGCGGTGATCGAGCACCGGGTTCGGGCGTTCTGCCTCACCAGCGGGAACCTTCGTGCGCAGGACATGGCGAGTCTCTATCTCGGCGTTCTCGGTCGGCTCGTGACTGCCTGCGCCGAACCAGGGCCCTTTCTCTACGCCATCTCCCGCCAAGGGCTCCGACGCCTCGACCTTACGATGCGAACGTGACGGCGAGGACAGTCTGCTGGCGCGCCTGTCACGAGTCGGCCGGAGCCTCGGCCCAGGGAACCAACTCGACGTCACCAGCCCAACCTGCCGGCTTCAGCTGGGACTGGTACGCACCGCAGTAGCCGAGGTGATGCAGGATCAACAGCACCAGGTAGTGCTGAGCGAGGAGCCACGTCTCGGTGACCAGACCCGGGTACTTCCGGTAGAGCTTCTCCTCGTGCCCAGTAGGGTGAACGATCATGTTGCGGACTGCGTGAAGCACCGCCGGCGCGGTCCGGCGGTCGGGCTCCCGGCTCTGGGCGAAGCCGTAAAGTGCCGGGGTCACTGTCTCCTCCAGCTTTCCCACGATGGATGCCTCGGCACCGACTTTGGCGAGGCGCTCGAACGTCGGCTCGATCTTCTCGTAGGCGGTCTTCGATGTGCTGCCGTCCACCACGAGTGCCGTCCAGGTCAGATGTTCCAGCGCCGCTGCCGCAGTCATGATCCGCTGCTCGACGAAGCCCCCGGCAGCCGACAGGATCGCGCTGGCCAGCAGGAAGCGCGTCGAGAAGCGGCGGGACGGGTCGGCGAACCGCGCGACGAGCAAGCGCAGCAACTCCTCGAGCTCCCAGCCGCGCTGGTCGAACCACCAGGTCAATGCGCCGGGCGCGCCTGGGGTGCAGTGGGGGGTAGCCCACTGCTCCCACACCCGCTTGCCGTGCACGTCGAACCCGACCGGCAGGATCGGCGCGACCCATCGACCCACTGCGAACGACAGCCCGAGGTGCAGCGCATCGAGTAACGGCCCGGCCTCCTCCGCGGTGAACAGCGAGCCGTCACTGCGCCGGATTTCCATGACATGCGTGACCTCGGTGGTCCCCCCGGTCTTGATTCGCGACCAGACATCCTTGTGGTCGCTGCGTCGGTCCAGCACGACAGCCCAGCCGTCGAGATCCGCCGACCAGCGCCCGGTGAAGGTCGACGATCCGTCGTTGATGTCGTCGGTGCCGGGAAGTGCATGAAGATTCACCCAGTGGGTGACCACCCGCTGGAGGGGCGCGTCAGCCGGGCCGATTTCCACCGGCCCTAACGATCCGTCCGTCGAACTCCGGCGCTGACTCGTCGTGGTGATCGTGCCGAGTGGATGCTCGATGGTGATGTGAGCGTCGCCGCCTCTGAGGCGATGCCGGTTGGGCTCGACGGTCCACACGGCATCGAGCCGCGGGTGCAGCCGGAAGTCGATGCGCCCGGGCAGGGACCGGCCGCCCACGACCAGCGCGCCGTGGTGAAGAGGGATCGGCGCGCCGGGACCTGGGAACGGATAGGCCGGGCTCAGGGCGGGAGAAACGTCGTCCACGGCGGCGCACGCTAGAGGCGGGTACCGACAACGCCGCGTTGATGATCAGACCAGTCGCATTCCGGCTACGACATCCGCGGGGCCGGCCTCGCGCGAACCGTCAGCGGATTCCGTCGTCAACGAGCTCGACCCCGTCGGCAGTGACGCGGTGGCACTGCCCCGACCCGCTCACGATCCGGGACCAGCTCTCCGCGACGACGGCGCCGCCGTCCCATCGCAGAGCGAACCCGCCGTACATGCCGGGGATCGGGCACCACAGGCTGCATCCATGTGGCAGTTCCAGCAGGGGCTCGACCTGCGGCAGCCACGTCACCCGCTCGCAGCCGTAGCGGCGAGACCGCACCGTGATCAGCGCGTGCAGGTAGGTCTGGATGTCGGTCGTGACGGCTGGTTCGGGGAAACCGGTGCTGTCCGGCGTGAGCAGGTCGACGGGCCCGTGGTGCCCGTGGGCGAGCGTGATTTCGACCGGGCGCGCTCCCTCGAGCGTACGCAACGTCCGCCACGCGCCGGCCTCGAGCAACCGCTCGACGACAGATGTGTCGGCTCCGTGCCAGGCCGCCTGGTGCAGCGGCGCGTAGCCGCTGCGCGAGCCCAGGCGCGGGGCGTTCACCCAGTTCTTGTCGTGTGCAAGCAGCTGGAACACGCGGTCCCAGTGCGCGCTCCGAGCGGCGTCGGCGAGGGCGTCGCGCTGTTCGACGAATGTGGGGGAGTAGCCCTTGCGATCGACGTCGACGGTCCAGACCTTCTCGTCGACGTCCAAGGCGTTGCCATCGTTCTCGCACGTGGTCATCTGGTGATCGAACACCTGGGCTCGGCCGGGTGGCGAGCCACCTGGCTGGGCGGCACTTCCGACACGATCGACTACGGTACGTGGTGAGCCTGGGGAGGTGTCGTCATTGCTGCCATCGCTGGTCGCAGAGGATCTCCGTGCGTCTCTCACGAGCTTCCTCGGCACCACCTTCGCCCTCGGCGACGACGACGTGCGTGCCGAGCTCGAGCGTTTCGTCGGAGACCCGGAGCACGGGGTGTTCCGCGGGCCGTTCGTGCGCCTGCGCCTCCCGTTCCGGCCGGCGGACGAGAGATGGCGAGCCGAGCTGGACTGGTCGCCGCGCGGTTTCCGGCCGCACCGTCACCAGGCCGACGCGTGGATGCGGCTGGCGTCGCGGGACCGCGTGCCCCGGCCCACCCTGGTCACGACGGGCACGGGCTCCGGTAAGACCGAGAGCTTCCTGATCCCGCTGCTCGACCATTGCCGGCGACAGCGCCGCGCCGGGCAACAGGGCATCAAGGCGTTGGTGCTCTACCCGATGAACGCCCTGGCCAACGACCAGGCCCGGCGCATCGCGAAGCTTGTCCACGAGCACGCCGATGAGCTCGGGTCGCTGACGGTCGGGCTCTACACCGGGGACTCCAGTGGTGGCATCGAGATGACCGAGACGTCGGTGATCGGCGACCGCCACGTCATGCGCCGCAGCCCGCCCGACATCCTGCTGACCAACTACAAGATGCTCGACATGATGCTGCTGCGCAGCGAGGACACCCCGCTGTTCGCGGGCGCGAGTGAGTCGCTGCGGTATCTGGTGCTCGACGAGTTCCACACCTACGACGGCGCGCAGGGCACCGACGTGGCGATGCTGCTGCGCCGCCTGGGTATGGCGCTCGGGGTCACCACCGACGAGCGACCGCTCGGAGCGATCACGCCCGTCGCTACATCGGCCACCCTCGGGGGCGGGCCGAGCGGTGCTCCGGCGCTGCGAACGTTCGCCGAGACGGTGTTCGGCGTGGAGTTCGACGAGACGTCGCTGGTCGGGGAGGACCGCCTGACCGTCGACGAGTGGACCGCTGCGCCCTGGCCCACAGCGGGTTGGGCGGCGGCACCGGGCCCCCGAACTCCACTGCTCGACGAGGTCACCGAGGCGCTGCGGGGCGTGTCCTCCCACGCGGGGCAGGTCGCGGTGGGGATGCGGCTGTTCCTCGGCACGGCGTACCTGAAGGACGTCGAGCTCGGCGAACGGCTCCGCGCCCATCCCCTCACCCGGGCGTTGCTGCGGCTCACCGCCACGCCGTGCTCGCTCTCGGACCTGGCGCAGGACGTTGAGCCGAGTTGGGCCGCCACCACCGACGACCGTCGCGCGGCCGCCCGGCACGCCGTGGCCCTCTACCTCGCGCTGCTCTCCCGCGCCCGCACCGCCGACGGGCGGCCGCTGCTCGGCGTGGACGTCCAGCTCTGGGTCCGCGAGGTCAGCCGCCTGTTGCGGCGGGTGAGCAGCGCCCCGCGGTTCCGATGGCACGAGGGCACCGTGGTCGACGAGGACGAGCGGGTGCTGCCGTCCGTCTACTGCCGCCATTGCGGACGCTCTGGGTGGGGAGTCGTCGCCACCGCCGGGGGAGCGCACGACACCAACGCCACCTCGGTGTGGGGCAAGACGGCAAGTGACGCCGCCACCGGACGGGCGTGGATCTTCGCCCCACGGGAGGCGGCCCAGGGCTCCCCGGAGGTGCGCTGGGTCGACCCCGAGACCGCAGACTTCGTGCCCGCCCCGACCGGCCGCCATTCCGCGGTCGTCCCCGTCCTCGTCACCCCCGACGCGGAGGCCGCCAAGAAGGAGCAGTGTCCGTCGTGCGGGCAGGCCGACGGCATCCGCTACCTCGGCTCCCGGGTCGCCACGTTGGCATCGGTGACGTTGGGGCAGCTGTTCGGCAGCGCCGACGTCGCCGCGGCCGAGAAGAAGACGCTGGTGTTCACCGACAGCGTCCAGGACGCCTCGCATCGGGCCGCGTTCGTGGAGTCCCGCGCCTACGCGCTCAACCTGCGTGCTCTCCTGCACCGGTCGATCGGTGAGCAGGGGTGCACGCTCGACGCGGTGGGCCCCGCGATCGCGACGAGCGCCGACACCCTGTCCGACCGGTACGCGGTCCTGCCCCCGGACCTGCGTGACCACCAGGTGTTCCAGCAGTACTGGACGCAGACGGAACCCGAGGCGCGGGTGCTGCGGGCGGTGGCGAAGCGCATGGCGTTCGCCGCCACGCTGGAGTTCGGTCTGTCCTCGCGTACCGGGCGAACGCTGGAACTGACCGGCGCCGTCACCGCGCATGTCCATGCCGAGGATCTGCAGGACATCGTCGAGGCGGCACTCGCCGTGGTGGCACGTCAGGATGTGCAGCTCACGCTCGACGGGGTCGGTCCGCAGCGCACCACGGCGTGGGCACGCGGCATCCTCGAGCGCATCCGCACCCACGGCGGCATCGCCCACGACTGGCTGCGGAAGTTCGCCCTCACCGGCAACCGGCACAGCATCTGGGGCGGGCGGCCCCGCAATGAGGGGATGCCGGCGTTCCCCGCGCAGCGGCCTGCCCCGTCGTTCCCCACCTCCGCGCGCCACTCCGACGCCTTCGACAGCATCATCGGCCCACGCACCTGGTACTCCACCTGGACGGCCCGGGTACTGGGTGTCCCCACAGTGGACGCCACCCGCTACGTCCGGGCCTTGCTGGACGCCTTCGCCGCACGCGATGTCGTCACAGCCCTTCCCGCCGACGGCGGTGCCACCGTCTGGCAGATCCCGGCCTCGCGCGTCCGGCTCGCTCGCACCGTTGGGGCGCCCCCGTTGCTGCGGTGCACGGTCTGCTCGTCCCGGCTGCCCGGCCCGGAGCTCGTGCTGCAGCAACTCGAGGGGGCACCCTGTCAACGCGACCGGTGCGTGGGCAGCTACGCCGTCGAGCGCTCGGAGCACGACTACTACCGCGATCTCTACCGCAGCGGTCAGGTGCGGCGGATCGTGGCGCGCGAGCACACGTCACTGCTCCCTGCTGCCGAACGAGTGGAGCTGGAGAACAGCTTCAAGGCCGCGACCCGATCCGATACCCCCAACGTGCTGACCTGCACCCCAACCCTCGAGCTGGGCATCGACATCGGTGACCTCTCCACGGTGGCGCTGACCTCGTTGCCCCGGTCCACGGCGTCCTATCTGCAGCGCGTTGGGCGTGCCGGCCGGCTCACCGGCAACGCGCTGGTCGTCTCGCTGCTGCCTGCGCGGCCGCTGGAGCTGCAGCGCTTGATGGACCCGCTCACCATGATCGCGGGTGACGTCGTGCCGCCCGCGTGCTATCTCGACGCCACCGAGATCCTGCGTCGTCAGTACCTGGCATCGCTGTTCGACCGGCACGCCCGCGCAGCGACTGCAGGGCAGACGCGCCTGGCGAAGCAGGTGTTCGCCGGCGGCGTGAGCGGGACGTCCTGGCTGGGCCGGATCGTCGCGGACGCGCGGACCCATGCCGCGACGTACGTCGACGATTTCCTTCGTGGATTCGGCTCCGCCGTCAGCAAGGACACGGCAGCCGAACTGCGGCTGTGGGTTGGGGACGGCGCACCGGACGGGGAACCCCCGGGGTTCGAACGTGACGTGGAGACGGCCGTCGCGGCGTGGCTCGCCGAGGGCGAGGAGCTGGCGGCACGGTTCGCGGCTCTCGAGGCGGAGATCGCGCTCATGCAAGCCCGCCCCTCCCTCGATGAGGCCGGCGAGCGGGACCTGAAGCGGTTGTTCGGCGAGCTGGGCGCGGCCCGTGGGGCCCGCGCGGAGCGGGACCGGACGTACTGGATCTCGGCGTTGGAGGCGGCCGGGCTCCTGCCCAACTACGCGCTGCTCGACGACACGACCCGGCTCGATGTCGGCCTGTGGTGGACCGACGAGGAGACCGGCGCCCACGAGGCCAGCGACGAGAAGTACGTGCGGGGTAGCCGCAGCGCTCTGTACGAGCTCGCCCCGGGAGCCACCTTCTACGTGCGCGGCACCTCGGTGGAGATCGACGCCGTGGACCTGGGCACCAGCCGCAACCCCGCCACCCTCGCGCGTCGGTTCTGCCCTGCCTGTGGCTGGTCCGACCGGGTTGCCCCGGGATCGTCCGTTGGTGCATGCCCTCGGTGTGGTGCCGTGGGTGCTGCGGATGCCGGTCAGGTGCTCACCACCCTGCCCTTCCGCCGGGCGTCGGCCTACGCGTCCCGCGAGGTCGCGATGCGCGACGACGACACCGACGACCGGCGCCGCACCCGCTTCACGGTGCGCACCACGGTCGACAGCCACCCGAACGACATCATTGCGGCCTGGGAGCTCGCGGACTTCCCGTTCGGGGCCGAGGTCCTGCGCTCCGCGGACATCCGGTGGGTCAATCTCGGACCGACCGAGCGCGGAGGGAGTGCGCGGTTCATCGCGGGTCAGGAGGTGGCAGCTCCGCTGTTCGACACCTGCGTCCACTGCGGAGTGGTGCCGGCAGCGCAACGCGGGGTGCGCGACCGGGCAGATGCACGGAGGCCTATTCAGCCGCCAAGTAGAAGTGCAGTCCGATAACCGCCGAGATCGTCGTGTCGAACGTCGCCAGCGGCCGCCGGTAGTCGGTGTGCATGATGCGCCAGGTCTTAAAGTTTGCGATCACC
>NZ_JAHKRK010000266.1 GCF_019396355.1 Pseudonocardia nigra | reverse complement strand
TGGCCCTGGCCGTCTTCCTGCTCAAGATCCTCGACCCGCATACCTTCGTCCGTGACCGCCCCGACCGGGCCAGCCCGCGGGCCACGAAGAAGGCCGGCGACTTCCCCGCCCGCAAAGATCAACCCAGTGTCGTCCACGTCACCCGCCGCATCCAACTCCACTGCCTCCGACAGCGGTCACCGACCTAACGCAAGGCCATTGGGCGGTGGGGCGGGTCCCGGCCAGGGAGTCCACGTGTCTCGGTCGTCCGCTGCGGAGGTCGCCGGGAGCGCGTCGCAGACACTGTTCGCCGCGATCACCACTCTGCGCGCACCGGCCCCGGACGGTGGCGGTTCGCTCCGGCCCGAGAGCGGCGCCCGACTGCGTGCGTTCGTGGCCGCCCTCGAGCGTGCGCACCCGGCCGCGCAGCCCGTGACCCTGGTCGTTCTCGACGCCGGGGCGCTCGGCCCGGGGATCGAGGAGTGGTTGCGCCGACGATTGCGTGTCGACGCGGCGCCGTCCGACGTCCACTGGCGCGCCTACGCGGAATGGACACTGCGGTCACGGGATCTCGACCCGACCGATGTCGCCGACCTCCGCGAGCGGTTGCATGCCTGGGCGCACCGGCCGACGCCCGTGGTTCGCGTGGGCGAAGAAATGGGGCCAGACTAATGAATCAGGTGAGCGGCGCCTTGACGTGCCGGCCACCGGCCTGCGTCAGACGCCCTACTTCCACCCGGACATGGCTGCCGTGATGGGCGCCCAGCTTGCCGCCGCGGACGCCCTCCTGCTGGGCCGCCGCACCTATGAGGAGTTCGTCGGCTACGGGCCGCAGCAGAGCGTTGGGGACAACCCGATGACCGCGCGGATGAACGCCATCCCGAAGCTCGTCGCCTCCACCACGCTCGACACGGTCAGCCGGGAGAACTCGGTACGGGTGGGCGGCGACCTGGCCGCCGCGCTGACCCGACGACGGCAGCAGGGCGAGAACGTCCAGGTCACCGGCAGTCGGGCTCTCCGTCTTGCTGCCGACGGGGCTCGGTGTGGCGGCCGCGGGGCCGACGCCGTCGTGCAGGTGCGGCCGCGCGGAACGCGCTGAAACCGAGGACGCGCGAGGGCCCTGCCGGGCGCGGCGGCCGGGGGGTGGGGAACGAGTCAGATCAGCAGCCGACCCCACCGGCTCGCCAGTCCGGGGAGCCCGGCCATGTTCAGGCACCGCCACAATGTGACGGCAACCGAGTCCAACGCCGCGAGACCGGTCTGGGCCTCGACGTGCTCGACGATCGGTGCCCCGTAGAGGTTGGTGCACAGATAGATCAGGGCCTCGGGAGCACCGGGCCCGCCCCCGTCCGCCAGCTCGAGCGACGGGAGCAGAAGTTCCTCCGGACGCACGCGGGCGAACGACTCGTTCACGTCGAGTCCGAGGTGATGCTCACCCACCACCCGGATGCCCTCTGCTGCGTACCGCTCGATGATCGCGGCGTTGACGTCACCCGTGTACGGGCTGACCAGGCCCACACGAGTCAGGCCGAACTGGGTGAACGTGTCCAGGTAGGCCAGCGTAGACGTCGTCGCCGGCACACCGGTGGCCTGCGTGATGCGCTCGACCATGTTGCGGTCGTGCTCCGTTCCGAGCCACGATCCCGCGGTGCCGTTCCACGCGATGACGTCAACGTCGGCGGTCCGCAGCAACTCGGCAGCGTTCAGCATCGTCGAGTGGTCGAACTGGCTGTCGGCGTCGCCGTCCAGCGCGATGCGCGTCACCTCGATTCGGGTGAAGTGGACGGTCACGTCCTCCCGGTCGCCCAGGATCCGGTAGGTCTGCGGTTCCAGGCACGTGTTCGAGGACGGGACGATCATTCCCAACCGCGTGGGGCGACCCATCAGACGAGCACCTCCGCCCGTGCGGACCCCTGCTCGCTCACGCCGCGCCGCGGCACGAACCGGCCCACCGAGCCTGGGTCGACGAACACCCCGTCGTCCAGGACCACGCGGCCCGCCGAGACGACGGTGGAGGGCCACCCGACGAGCTCGACGCCGTCGAAGGGGGAGAAGTCCGTGCCCATGTGCAGGCTCGCGCCGTCGACCGTGCGCGCCTCGTCGGGGTCGAAGAGGACGAGATCGGCGTCGTAGCCCACCGCTACGACCCCCTTCGTGTCCAGCCCGTTGATGCCGGCCGGGGCGGTGGCGAACAGCTCGACGAACCGCTCGACGCTGAGTCTCCGCGAGCGCACCAGGGTGGTGAACGCCGCCGGCATGCGGGTCTCGACGCCCGGGAGTCCGTGCGGCATTTTTCGCACGTCGTCGCTGCGCTGGCGCTTCTGGGAGAGGTCGTAGCACGAGTGGTCCGAGGAGATGGTGTCCACGTGCCCCCACGCCACGCGGTCAAGTAGGCCCTCCACCGAGGCCCGGGGGCGCATCGGCGGGCAACACGCGAACTTCTCCGGGGCGGGTGAGGCGTAGACACTCTCGTCCAACCCGAGGTAGTGCGGGCACGTCTCAGAATACGCGGACTGGCCCTGGGCGCGGGCCTGCCGGACCGCGTCGACCGCCTCCGGGGTCGTCTGGTGCACGAAGTACACGGGCGCCCCCGTGTACTGTGCCATCGCCAGGACCTCGCGCACTGAGGAGTCCTCGGAGATTGTCGGCCGCGTCTCGTGCAGGTGCGAGACGGACAGCTGGTGGTTGTGGGCGCAGGTCGCGACGCGGTCCTCAATGATCGCGTCGTGCTCGGAGTGGATGTAGGTCAGCCCGTCGAGGCGGACCATCTCCTTCATGACGTTGACGATGGTGTCGTCGTCGGCCATCGTCGTGCCGCGGTTGGTCGTGTAGAGCTTGACCGAGCGGATGCCGTGCTGGGCCATCCACTCGAGCTGCGCCGGCACTGTCTCGTGCCAGGCTACGACCGCGCCGTGCAGCGCGACGTCGCAGCGGGCGCCCTCCAGCAGGGCCAATTTGTTCTCGACGGCGGCCCGCGGGGTCTCTTCAGGGGTGGCCGGGATGCCGAAGTCGATGATTGTCGTCGTCCCGCCGTGGAGGGCCGCGGTCGTGGCGACCTGGAAGGTGTCGAGCGACTTGTACGAGCCGGTGATTTGCTCGACATGGCAGTGCCCGTCGACGCCGCCGGGAATGAGCAGGTTGCCAGTGGCGTCGATCGTCCGGCGGCTGGCGGGCAGATCCCGGGTACCGGTGTGGTACAGCCCGGCGATCACGCCGTCGGCGACGCCGACGTGGCAGTGGGTCCTCCCGCCGGCGTTGACGACGGTGGCGTTGGTGATGAGCAGGTCTAGTGGCATGAGGATTGATTCCTGGTCGGGGGTGTGGTCGTGCGGGTCACCGGTGACCCGGACGACCCGTATGGTTCAGACCGGCTGGTAGCTGCCGGGCGAGCAGGTTGGCCAGCTCGATGGAGAGCCCGGCGTTGGCCTTGACCGGAGGCGCGGCGAAGCTGCCCCTGTGGTGGGCGCCGGGAGCCAGGCGGACGAGGATCTCCGCCTGCGCGACGCCGGCCGAGATTCCGTCCACGACCGGCACCGGGATCTCCGCCGCTACCTCCCGCGCGAGCCCGGCGAGCGGCGCCCCGGCGAGGATGACGACGTCGGCGCCGTCCTGGTCTACCACCTCGTTGGCGAGCCGGACGAGGTCCTGGCGGAAGTCCTGCTGCACCGACCCGATCCCGCGCAGCGGGTTCCGCAGCGAGCGGATCGAGGCGAGCCGGGACTCCAGCCCGTTGCGCTGGACGCACTCGCGGTACCAGGCGGTGATCCGCTCGGAGATCGCGACGATCGAGAAACACACCCCCAGCAAAGAGGCCGTCGCAAGCGCCGCCTCGGTGATCCCGACGACAGGGACCTCGACGAGCTCCTTGAGGGCCGGCATCCCGGGATCGCCGAAGGCTGCGACCACGATCGCGTCTGCGTTGTCGGCATCCTCGGCGATGATCTGGGAGACGGCGGGCGCGGCGAGGAGCGACTCGAGGCGAGTCTCGATGTATTCGACACCCGAGTGGGCGGTCCGCACGGTGATCTCGGTCCCCGGCGCAGCGGCCCGGAGAGCCTCGGCGCGAATGAGCGCCGAGACCTCGTCGCTGATGTTGGGATTTATGACGAGCAGCTTCATGACGCTCCTCAGACCGGCAGACGGCGGCTGTAGTCGAGCACGACGACGGAGATGGCCATGACGACGCCCGCGCCGACGAAGTAGGCCAGCGCCCAGGCGTACCCGCCGGTGGCGCCGACGATGACGCCGATAACGATCGGGGTGACGAAGCCGTTGATGTTGCCGCTGAGGTTCATGGCACCGCCGAGGATGCCGGCGTTCTTCCGGCCGCCGAGCGTGGCGGGGATGCTCCAGAAGAGCCCGACCCAACGCAGAAAGAACAGCACCACGGAGAGGAGGGCGACGGCGGCGATGGAGCTGTCCACGAAGATCACGCTGACCAGCCCGGCGACGACGATGAGGCTCGAGGTGCCGAGGAGGGTGCGCATTACGAGGTTGGCAGGGGCGCCGCGGGCGCGCCAGCCGTCCGCGAGGTAGCCACCCAGGAGCTCACCGACGAACCCAGAACCGAAGATCAGGAAGGTGCCCCAGCCGACCTCGGCGAGGTCGAAGCCCTTGGACTCCGAGAGGTACAGCGGACCCCAGGTGAGCAGACCGTAGAACACGCCGTTGAACCCGAGCCAGCCGAAGCACATCGCCCAGAAGGAGCGGAACTTCAGGTATGGGGCCAGCCCGCTCCGACCGGGGGAGACCGCCTCGGCCGCGACGCGGTCCTCCGCCGCATGGGAGGCCTCGATGAACGCGGCCTCGGCCTCGTTCACCGCCTTGTGCTCGCGCGGGTTGTCCCGGATGTAGCGCCAGGCCAGGAAGCCGAAAAGGGCGGTGGCAATGCCGGCGGCGATGAAGGCGCCGCGCCAGCTCCCGGTCCAGGCGATCAGGGCCGTGATGACGATGCCGCCGATGCCGGCTCCCAGGGGAGCGCCGGCGTCGAGGATCGTCGCCCCGCGGCCCCGCTCGTGGGAGGCCATCCACGTGGCGTTGAGCTTGCCGCCAGACGGCATGATCGCCGCCTCGGTGACGCCGATCGCCGCGCGGGCGGTGAAGAGGCTGGCGAAGTTCCAAGCCAGTCCGGAGGCGGCGGTGGCAACGCCCCAGCCCACCGTGGACGCCGTCGCCATCTTGCGGGGGCCGAGCTTGTCTACGAGCCATCCGCCGGGGATCTGCATGGCCGCGTAGGCGAAGAAGAAGGCCGACAAGAGCAGGCCGGTCGCCTCGGACGAGAGGTCGAACTCGTCCTTGATCAGCGGCATCGCCACCGAGATCGAGCCCCGGTCGATGTAGTTCAGGGTGACGAGGGCGAGCAGCAGGACGAACAGCTTCCAGCGCACGCGGGTGGGCTTGCGGTCAAGGGTCAGCGGTGCGCCGCCCCCGCCGGTACTTGAGCCGGTGGAAACGACTGGATCATTGACGGCCATGTCTGGCTCCTTCGAGCAGGCTGGGAGGACGCATCGGCGCGGCCCACGGCTGTCTCGCCCGGTACCGGCACTGGCATTTGGGATCCCAAGCGGTACCGTAGAGACCGCTCAGTAGGGGTGTCAATGGGTGCACGGGAGCGAGAGGCGGGTTGAACACGACGTTGACAAGAGGTCGGCTGCCGTCGTTGTCGCCGTTGCGGGCGGTGGTGGTGCCATCGGCGGTGCGTCACCTGTCCCGGCCGCACGCCTGTGGGGTCGCGCGCCCAGCGATAGTCAAGACCTGTGGATGGAGATCCTTTAGGCGGCTTCGGGCTGAGGGTGTTCGTCGGGTCGTTCGACGAGTTTGCCGGCCATGAAGCGGGCCCCGGGCCGGACGAGCGCGACGAGGTGAGGCGCGTTCAGCGCGCCAGCGGTTCTGCGCGGCCTGGATGAGCTTGAACGCCACCGCAGGCCTGCATCTCGCGAGAGCCCAGGCCCCTGGTGATCTTTGTCTGGTGCCGTACGGTCGCGAGTGGATTCGATCGGTTGGTCGTGCGGAGGTGGATCCAGTGCTCGGCGAGGACGGTGACGATCTCGTGAAACCAGCAGCGTTGTTCTCTGGCCTGCGGTAACACCTCACGTAGCGCGCCCATAACTCGAGCCCGCCGTCCCCCATCGCGGGGATCGGGCCGCGCATCCCGCGCCGTGCGCAGTCGCGCAGCGAATCCGTCCCCAGGGCTCGGTCGACTCCCAGTAGCCCTCGGTGAGTGCGACGAGTTCCTTGCGGCCGTCGGCGCGGACACCGATCATGACCGTACCGCGCCGGCGCTGGTGAGGACCTCGCGCGGCTGAGGTGAGCCGTTGCGCACCACGAGCCGGCGGTCGTTGTCGTCGCGCTCGGCGATGCACTGGGCGATTTCGGCGTCGACCTCGGCCTGCAACGCTTCAGTCAGCGCCCGGCGGGCGCCATCGCGGATGATCTGGTCGGTCAACGACCTCGCCGCCGGGGGCGTGGTCATCGCGGCCGTCGGGCTCCTCTGGAACTATACTGAGGGCAGGGACGTACCTTCCCGGCCAGCGTTGGCGTGCCGATCTTGCTTGAGGGCTTGCGAATCACCGGAAGGATACGACCCCTTCGCCATCCACAGGTTCAAGCACTGCTCTCGCCCGCCGGGTCCCGGCGTCAGCCGAACAGGTAGGCGAGGGTGCGCCGACGGTAAGACAAAACATGCGCACGGGCGGCCTCGGCCGCCCGTGCGGGCTCCCCTGCCTCAATGGCGGAGCACAGCTCGTCGTGCTCGGAACTGAGGCGTTCGAAGTCGGGGATCTGCCGGAACAGCCAGTGAAGGCGGCCCAGCAGCGGTTCCAGCATGCTCTGGAGCAACGCGTTGTCCGAAAGCGCGATGATTTCGTCGTGGAATTTTGAGTTGGCCGAGTGGGCGGCGTCGAGTTCGCCGCGGGAGATGGCTTCCTGCGATTCGTTAACGTATTGGCGTAGCTTGTTGGGGACATTGTCGGCGACCCGCGCGGCGGCCAGCCGGACCGCGAGCACCTCGAGCGCCTCTCGGATGTCGAAGAGCTCGACGACGTCGCGCTCGGTGAGGGTCTTCACCACGATGCCGCGAGAGGGAAGGTTCTCGACTAGGCCTTCGTTCTGCAGCACTCGTAGGGCCTCGCGCACCGGCAGTCGGGAGACATCGAACCGCTCGGCGAGCTCGCGCTCCACGAGTCGCGTGCCCGGGGCGAAAGAGCCGGAAAAAATGCGTGATCGTATCTCGTCGCCGACGATGTCGCGAAGCGGTTTCTGGTTTCGATACAACTTGCTAGACGGCGTGGCCACCGGCCTCACACTTCCTTAATCCTCACTATTAATTGCAAACGAACTCGTAGCCCTGCTGCGATGGGTGTCGTCAAGACAACCCAGAGAACCAGAGGACCACGAGCCTTCAATCAGCATACGGGCTCCCAGGGCGACGCCGCGAGCACGATCTTCAGCATGTCCGACTGCCGCGTCTCGACCTGCCCAACGAGCGGGCGCCGCATCCTGATCGAGTCGACCTACCCGCCCGGTATCCGAGTGCGGGGTTCTCGCCGACGAGGGTCCAGTCGTGCGGGCTCCAACGCGCGCCGGCGCTTGTGGGTGGTGCCGGTGGCGGCGAGCGCGGCGACGAAGTTACGGGAGCGGTAGCAGGAGCCGTTGTCGGTCAGGACCCGTTCGATGTGCGGGATGCCCTGGCGGGCAAACCAGGCCGCGGCTCGGGCCCAGAACGCGGCCGCGGTCTCCTTGCGTTCGTCGGGAAGGATCTCGGTGTAGGCCAGCCTCGAGTGGTCATCGAGGGCGGTATGGAGGTAGCCGTAGCCGAGTTTGGCGCGAGGGCCGGTGCGGTTGTTGGCTACCGGGGCGCTGCGGGTGCTGTTGCGTGTCCCGGCGGCCCGGCCGTGGATCTTGTGGCCGCCGCCGTCGGGGATGTTGCCCAGCTTCTTGATGTCGACGTGGACCAGCTCGCCGGGCCGGTCGCGTTCGTAGCGGCGCACCGGTTCGCGCACCACCCTGCCGGTGGCGCGGTCGAGGTCGGCCAGCCGCGCGACCCGGTAGCGGCGCAGTAGGCGGTTTGGCGGGGCGTGCTCGACCGACATCAGCACGGCTCCTCCCTGCTCCCCGGGCTTGCGAACGCGATCCTGTCGTGGCGCCTGCCCCGCCGGTGCGCGCTCCTCGACGAGGTCGTCAGCGGGCCGAGCACGATTCCCCACATCCCATGCCCGCCGGCGGCGAACACCCGCCGCGAGCTGACGAGCCGGAGACGTGGGGCGTGACGGCGTTCGCCGTCGCATCGCGATGGCCGTGCTGACCTACCCCGCCCGGTCCGGGCTGGGCTGCCCGTACCCCGCACCACAGACCGCGTCCGCTTTGGCGGACATCAGCGTGTTGATGAACGTGGTCAACATCGAACGCAGCAAATCCGGCGACGCGGACGCCAACTGCTCGTGCAGGAACCGGGTGGGGTCGATACTGGAGGGAGCGGTCATCGCGTGGTTCTCCTGTCGGACTGTGGAAGGTCTTCCAGAAGATCACGCGGTGGTCGCCCTACTCGTCTACGCCACGCCCCTCAACAGGGCCTGCCGTACACCACTCTGCTGCACGCCACTGATGGCTGCCGAGGCCCGTTGGCATCACGGCGCCTTGGGGAAGTGGCCAAAGATTTACGCGCCCGCCAGGATCGTCGCGAGCGATGCGACGGCGAACGCCGTCACGCCGCTGGTGATGCCCGCGGTCTCCCCGTCCGGGCGGGGGATCGGGGGGTACGAGCGCGGCGTCGCGTCAGTGCGACGGTAGGGGCGGCCAGGGCCAGGGCCAGGAGCGATAACGAGGTCCGAAAGGGTGTCACGGGCTGGCCGGGTCGTATAAGTGGGAGCACCGCGTTCAGCAGAGATGCACCGGCCGTGCGGTCCCAGGCCAGTAGAGTCGGGCAGAAGAGTGCGCTCCGGTTGGAGTCCTGGTCTGCCGGGTGCCCCCAGGCGTGTCATGCGATTGTGCGAGGACCTGGATTCCGCAGCTAACGTGTGATCCCTGGGCTCAGCCGGTTGAAGCATTTGATCTTGTGAGTTCGGTGGGACAGGATGCCCGCCGTGCGCGCGATGTTGATGTTGTCGGATCGGGAGGAGATCTCCCGGGGCCTGGCCGAGGGCCTGCAGT
>NZ_JAHKRK010000265.1 GCF_019396355.1 Pseudonocardia nigra | reverse complement strand
CCCCGGCCGCGCGCTGCTCGAGCGGCTCACCGATCTGACCGCGCTCGTCCCCCGCGACGCCATCGTCGGCGAGGGCGAGGCCCTCCTCGACTCGCCGGTGGGTCCGCTCGGGGTGGTGATCTCCTACGAGGTGCTCTTCGCCGACCGGGTGCGCGAGGCGGTCACCGCGGGCGGGCAGATCGTACTCGTGCCGACCAACGCTGCCTCGTACGTGACCGAGGAGGTCCCCGCGATCGAGGTCGCGGCCGCGCGGCTGCGGGCGCGGGAGTTCGGCCGGACGGTCCTGCAGGCCGCCCCGACCGGCTACTCCGCCGTGGTCCTCCCCGACGGCCAGGTGGTGGCGCAGACCGCGCTCGGTGCGCCCGGCCTGCTTCGCGAGAGGGTGCCGCTTCGCACCGGGCTCACCCCATACGCGAGCCTCGGTGACGTCCCGCTTCTCACGCTCGCCGCCATCGCGCTCGTGGGGCCTGCGTTCGCCGGGCAGGTGCGGCGCCGTCTACGTCAGCGGTCGTCGGGGCACTAGGTTCGCGTTTCCATCTCAGCCTGCCCGCAGCGTGCCGTCGCAGCCCAACGGAACGATTGGATCTTTGCCGAATATGTTGCCGACGTCGATGTCCATCCGCTCGTAAAGCAGCCGGGGCACGGAGATGTCGGCGAGATAGAGCTGGCCGACCTGGGCCCGTCCAAGCAGTCCGATCTTGGGCAGGGCCAGCGTCAACGTGGCCGTGGCCCGGACGCACGGATTCGCGGCGACGCCCGTGGTCACGTCCAGCCCGCTCGGGGTGTCCAGGCTCAGCACGGGCGCGGGATGGGTGTCGGCCCAGCGGATCAGCCCACCGGTGGGCTCGGTGGGCGCCCCGACGAGGCTGTAGCCGATGAGCGCGTCGACGATCAAGTCGATCTCGCTCAGCCCCTCGACCAGCGAGCCCGACCCGTGGGGCGCCACGGTGATGACGGGCACGCCCATGCGAGTGAAGATGTCGAGTTGATGCGCCGGAACGCCGGTGAGGAGCTCGGTGGGCTTCGCCAGGAGCAGGTGCACGTCGCGGCCGCGGTTGGCCAAGTGGCGGGCCGCCGCCAGGTCGCCCCCGCCGTTGCCGCCGGGACCGGCGAGTACCACCACTCGCCGAGGGTCGAACACGTCCACGGCCAGTTCGGCCACAGGGGACGCTCCCGGACGGCGCGTGGTACTACCCGGACCCCAGCCCGGCGGCCCTGCGGATCAAGAACCACGTCGCTTTCTACCCGCCGGTCAGCATCGAAGGCGAACCCGAGCCACGGCAGGAGGGCGAGCGGCGCCGCTGGCGACGCCTGTTCCGACGCGCCGGGGCGTCATGACCGCCGACCGTGGGTTCCTCCACGACACTGGGGCGGATCTCGGCGAGGTCGCCCACGGACTGCTTACCCTCCCGCAGGGTGAGCACACCCCAACCGCACGCCACGATGAAGGAGTAGAGATGGCAACCCTGCGATCCCATACCCGTATCAATCGACCGGCGGAAGACGTGTGGGCTGTGGTCAGCGACGCCGGCGACATCGCGGTCTGGTTTCCGGCGGTCAAGACTTCGTCGGCATCGGGGTCTACCCGGATATGTGAACTGGCTGACGAGACACCGCTCGAGGAGGAGATTGTCACCAACGATCCCGCGCTGCGCCGCTTCCAGTGAGGGTTATTCAGCGAAGCGTTTCGTTACGGTTCTGAGATCAACTTGCGCGTGTCGACAAACGAGTGACGGTCCGATTCACGCGAGAATGGGTTTGCCAACACAAGCCCACGTGAACGGACCGTCGCGTTGTATCATACCACTGGCCTGCACCAGGAAGAGCTCGTGGATCTGTGCTTGACGATCCAGTCGGAGGTTCCCCCGGAAGAGCGGCAGTGGCCTCAGATTCTAGGACTGTACGGGTCGGTGGTTGTCGCCCTGACCTATATGCGTCGAAATCGGGTCCAGGCCGAGATCGCGGAGGCTCGCGGTGTGTCTCAGTCGACGGTCAGTAGAGCGATCACCGCCCTGACCCCGCTTCTGGCAAGACTGCTGCGCAAGTTCGTGCCCACTGCCGATGAGCTCGACGACCGCAGGCAGTACGGTGGCGATCGCCCGACCGATCGGATGCTCGCTGTCGGCTTCCACCGCACCGACCATGCGCAGAAGCTGAGCGTGTTCGGTGCCGGGTTCGGTGACGATCTCGGCGACCGTCATCTCACCACGGGTGAGCGTGCCGGTCTTGTCGAATACGACCGTGCTGATCTTGCGGGTGCGTTCGAGCACCTCCACGCCCTTGATGAGGACGCCGAGCCGCGCACCTCGACCGGTCCCGACCATGATCGCCACGGGGGTGGCGAGGCCCAGCGCGCACGGGCAGGCGATGATCAGTACCGCGACAGCGGCCACCAGCCCGCCCACAGGGTCGCCGGCGAACAGCCACCACGCGCCGAAGGTCACCAGGGCGATGACGAGCACGCTCGGCACGAAGATCGCCGAGATTCGGTCGGCCAGCCGCTGTGCCTGGCCCTTGCCCGACTGCGCGGCCTGTACTTGAGCGACGATCTGCGCCAGCGCGGTATCCGATCCGACCGCGGTGGCGCGCACGGTGAGTACACCGCTGGTGTTGACCGAGGCTCCGGCAACGGTGGAGCGACCTGCTTGTCCACCGGAACGGACTCGCCGGTGAGCATGGCCTCGTCCACCGCGCTGGCGCCGTCGAGGACCTCGCCGTCGGTGGGGATCTTCTCGCCGGGCCGCACTCGTACCAGGTCTCCGACCGCGACCTGCTCGATGGGCACCATGACCGCGGTCCCGTCACGCAGCACTCGGGCCTGCTTGGCGCCCAGCTCCAGCAGGGAGCGGATGGCCTTGCCGGCGCGTCGCTTGGAGCGTGCCTCGAAGTATCGCCCGGTCACCAGGAACGCCAGGATCATCGCGGCGGTCTCGAAGTACTTCGCTCCACCGAGGAACATCTGGGCGGTGGAGTAGGTGTAGGCGGTCAGCGTTCCCAGGGCGATCAGGGTGTCCATGTTGGCGGTGAGCGTGCGGGCGCGCTTGGCTGCCTCGCGCATGAACGGCCAACCCACGTAGGCCTGCACCACGGTGGCCACGCTGAACTCGGTCCACTGGGCCCACGGCTGCTCGCCGAGCGACCCGTAGAACATCGCCAGGTAGGCCACCACCAACCCGAGCGGCCAGGCCACGAACAGTCGCGCCCGCCAGGAGCGCTCCGCCGCGGCCTCTTCGTCGGGTGGCTCGCCGCCACCACCCATGTCGATGTCGCGCAGTGTGTAGTCGACGTCGGTGACCGCCGCGCGCAGCTGCTCGACGTCGAGGTCCGGCCCGGCGAGGACTCGGGCCTGGCGGGAGGCGAAGTTCACCTCTGCCTCCACGACCCCGGGCTGGCGGCCCATGATCTTCTGTACTCGCCGCGCACGACCCGCAGGTCATCCCGTCCACCGCGAAGGTCAGGTCGCGGCGCTTGTCCTGGCCGTCGAGGGGCTCGGTCGCTGTCTGCGTCATCGGTTTGCTCTACTCCTCGACGTCGTAGCCCTGCTCGTGAATGGCCGCCACCAGTACCGGGCGGCTCGCCAGGGCCTCGTCGTAGTCGACGTTCATCTGCTTGGCGACCACGTCAACGCTGGGCCGCCGTATGCCCTCGATGGGCTTCAGCGCACCCTCGATCGCCGCCTGGCAGGCGCCGCAACTGATCTCGGGAACTGAGAAGATCTCGGCTGGCATCACGCCTCCTCCCACGCCGGGTTCATGGTGGCTCACACGACCGAAGTCTAGCCACCCCACCGGGGGTGGGGATAACTCTGTTCGTTTGCTGACAATCCCTGGACGGATGTCTTGGCCCCGCGGGTTTCCACCTCATCACGGGCTCGTAGGCGCGGAGGTGGCGACCATGACGGCGAGCGAACTTCACGTCCAAGCCGGTTTCTGGACCAACCGGCGCTGGCGGTTTGCGGCGTTGTTCATGGAGGGCGAAGCCGCCGGCAGGTCCGATGCCGGCATCGTGCGGGTAGATGCGCTCTACTCCGCTGTGCGGGCACGCGGCCTCGCCATGACGACCGACGTCGATCACCTGTCGTTGCGGCCGGTTCCCGGATGGCGCATCCTCGTCAACGTTGCCGGGGCGATCACTTTGCGCTGGCCCCACTTTCACCCCCTGTTGCGAGAGGCCCCCATCGCGCTGCCGCGCGGCTGGGCAGAAGCTGTGAACGAGCAGGGCCTGGTGCTGCTGTTCGTCGGTCATGGTTTTGGCCTCCATGAACACGCCGGGGACGGTCCGGTCGACGCAGCGGCGTGCCTACGGCACGTCGCCGAGCACGGCGCGCTCGCGGCGGGCGCGGTGATCATCACCGACAGGCCGGACCGGCACCTGCGAACTCCCGTTTCCGGCGCCGATGGCGGCAAAGGCCAGCGCATCGACCGGGATACGGCGCAGGATCGGTGACACGGTCGATGCGGAGCGGCGTACGGGTCGGCACGCTCGAACCGGCGGCGTCACCGAGCTCGAGATCGTCGTCGACGCCCACGAGCGCTACCCCTACAAGTTCGCCAATCAACACGTCCGCACGCAGCGGCGCGGCCTGCGCTGCGGGGACTACGCCGTCACCCTCGGGGAGCAGACCGTGGCCGCGGTCGAACCCTAGCGAGAGGATCACTACGTCCGCTCATTTACACCCGCCGGTGAGACACCACCCGCTCCGAGCCGCTTCCAGGAGGGCACTGTCGGCTGGCTGACAGACGGCGAGCGCCGGAACGGTCGGTGGGGGTTCCACCACTCGCGCGTTCGATGCTGAGGGCAGGTGGATCATGAAGCGGCGAAGCGGGTGGCCGGCGGTCACCGCCGCGCAGATGCGGGACGTGGACCGGGCGATGATCGAGTGTTTCCACATCGAGCTGGTGCAGATGGTGGAGAACGCCGGTCGCAGCCTCGCGGAGCTGGCCGTGGCCGCGTTCGGGCCGCGGCGGGTGGTCGTGCTCGCCGGGCCCGGGGGCAACGGTGGGGGTGGCCTGGTCGCCGCCCGGCATCTGGTCAACCGTGGTCGCGCCGTGCACGTGGTGCTGTCGGCGCCGCAGGCGCGGCTCGGACCGGTTCCCGCGCACCAGCTCGACATCCTCCGCCGCATGGGCGTGCCGATCAGCACCGCGCCGGCGCCGTCCGGCGTGGACGCCGTCGGTGAGCCCGACCTGATCGTCGACGCGCTCATCGGGTACGGCCTCGCCGGTGATCCCACCGAACCCGCTGCGGACCTCATCCGATGGGCCGACGCCCATCCCGCCCCCGTGCTCAGCCTGGACACCCCCAGCGGGCTGGACGTGACCACCGGCCGCGCGGCACGGCCGTGTGTGCACGCGGCCGCGACACTCACCCTGGCGCTGCCCAAGACCGGGCTGCTTGGTGCCCGGGAGGTGGCAGGCTCTATCTGGCGGACATCTCGGTCCCACCGCTGCTGTACCAGGAAATGGGGATCGAGGTCGGCGACCTGTTCGCCCGGTCTTCGGTCGTTCCGGTGGATGTCGGCGACGACGCGAGGGAGAGCGGGCCCGACGCAGGATGTCAACGCTCGACGAACGAGGGAGGATCGTGACCGGAACGACGCGGTCGGACGCGCTGGTGCTCTTCGGTGCCACCGGCGACCTGGCCCGCAAGATGTTGCTGCCTGCGCTGTATGCATTGTCCGCCGCGGGGCGGCTGGACCTGCCCGTGATCGGCGTCGCGCTGTCCGACATGGACGCCGAGGCGTTCCGCCGGCACGCCCGCGACGCCGTCGCCGCCGCGGTCGACGACGTCGACCCCGACGCGATGACCGCCTTCCTCCGCCGGCTCACACTCGTGACCGGGGACTACCGCGACACCGCGACCTTCGATGATCTCGCCCGCGAGCTGACCGCGGCACAGCGGCCCGCACACTTCCTGGCCATCCCACCGGCGCTGTTCCCGACCGTGGTGGACCGCCTGGCCCGAGCGGGCCTCGACCGCGGGTCGCGGGTCGTCGTGGAGAAGCCCTTCGGCCACGACCTCGAGTCGGCACGCCGGCTCGACGCCGCGCTGCACGACGTGTTCGACGAGCAGGCGATCCTGCGGGTCGACCACTTCCTGGGCAAGGAGTCGGTTGAGAACCTGCTCGCCTTCCGCTTCGCGAACACCCTCCTCGAACCGCTGTGGAACCGTCACTACGTCTCGTCGGTGCAGGTGACGATGGCGGAGTCGTTCGGGATCGCGGGACGCGGAGCCTTCTACGACGAGGTCGGTGCGATCCGGGACGTCGTGCAGAACCACCTGCTCCAGGTGGTCGCGTACCTGGCCATGGAGCCGCCCGTGGACTCGACGGCCGACGCGCTGCGCGACGAGAAGGTGAAGGTCGTGCGGGCGATGCGCCCGATCGACCCCGGGCAGCTGGTGTGCGGCCAGTTCGACGGCTACCGGGACGAGCCGGGGGTGGCCGCCAGCTCGTCGACCGAGACGTTCGCCGCGCTCCGGCTGAACATCGACTCGTGGCGGTGGGCCGGCGTGCCGTTCTTCGTGCGTACGGGAAAGATGATGACGACCACCGCGCTCGAGGCCGTGGTCGAGCTGGCCTGCCCGCCCAAGCCGCTGTTCGCCGGAGCCGACTGCGACCCGCAACCGAACCTGGTGCGGCTGCGGCTGGGACAGGACGCGGCGGCCACGATGACCCTGCAGGCCAAGCAGCCCGGTCGCGGCATCGTCACCCGACCCGTCGATCTTCAGGTCGACTTCCACGCCGCGCTCGGCCAGTGGCAGCAGCCCTACGAGCGGCTGCTCGACGACGCGCTCGACGGCGACGCTCACCGGTTCGCACGCCAGGACATGGTGGAGCAAGCCTGGCGCGTGGTCGATCCGGCCCTGGCGCGCCGCCCCCCGGTCCACACCTACCCGGCCGGCAGCTGGGGACCCCCCGAGGCCGACCGCATCCTGGCCGATGGGCGCTGGCACCGGCCGACGACGGGAGAACCGTCATGAGCACGGTCCCCATCGCCGACCACGCGCTGCTGTCCGACCGGCATTCCGCCGCCCTGGTGACCACCGCCGGTTCGGTCGACTGGCTGTGCTTTCCGCGGTTCGACAGCCCGTCGGTGTTCGCCGCCGTCCTCGACGACGACGCCGGCCACTGGTCGATCCGTCCGACCGCCCCGGCCTCGACGGAACGCAGCTACGTGGAGGGCACCATGGTGCTCAGCACGGTGTTCCACACCGCGCAGGGAACGCTCGAACTCCACGACGCCATGGCGCTCGGCGAGTCGAGCGATCCGCACCGCCTCGGCGAACACGCCCCGCACGCCCTGCTCCGCGGCCTGCACTGCACCGCCGGCAGGGTCGAGGTCGAGCTGTGCTTCCGGCCGCGTCCCGAGTACGGGCTGGTCGTCCCGGTGCTCGCCGACACCGAAGGGGGGATCACGGCCACCGGCGGGCCCGACCGGCTCACGCTCACCACCCCGTTCCCGCTCGAACACCTCGACGGGGAGGCGCGCACCCGGTTCGAGCTGGAAGCCGGGCAGCGCGTGTACTTCGCGCTGCGGCGCACCGGGCTCGGCAAGCCCGTCTCGCCGCCATACAGTCAGCAGGAGATCGCCGCCGAGCTGGAGGCCACCATCACCGGTTGGCGTGCCTGGTCGCGGGTTCACCAGAGCTACGACGGGCCGTGGCGGGAACTGGTCCACCACTCCGGACGGGTATTGCAGGCGCTGAGCTACCAGCCGACCGGCGCGATTCTGGCCGCCGTCACCACCTCGCTACCCGAGCAGATCGGGGGTGAGCGGAACTGGGACTACCGCTACTCCTGGGTCCGGGACGCGAGCTTCACGATGCGGGCGCTGTGGGTGGCGGCCTGCCCGGACGAGGCCCAGCAGTTCTTCGACTTCATGACTGCCGCGGCCGCGCACTCCCGCCCCGAGCGGCCGCTGCAGATCATGTTCGGCATCGGCGGCGAACGCGACCTGTCCGAACGGGTCCTGCCGCATCTGGCCGGATGGCGCGGCAGCCGGCCGGTCCGGGTCGGCAACGGCGCATGGGCACAGCCACAGCTCGATGTCTATGGCGAGCTGCTCGACGCCGCCTTCCGCCTGCGCGAGCAGCTCGGCGACCTCGAACCGGCCACGCGAACGTTCCTCGCCGGCCTGGCCGACGCCGCGGCCAGCCAGTGGCGGCAACCGGACAACGGCATCTGGGAGGTGCGCGGCGAGGCCCGGCACTTCCTGTACTCCAAGGTCATGTGCTGGGTGGCGCTCGACCGCGCCGTCGCGATGGCCGACCAGCTGCACGCCACCGACCGCGTGGAGCGCTGGGCGGCGGAGGCCGACACGATCCGCGACGCGGTGCTCGCGCAGGGCTGGAACGAACAGATCGGCGCCTTCACCCAGTCCTTCGGAGCGCCCGAGCTCGACGCCGCCGCCCTGATGCTGCCGATCGTGGGGTTCCTGCCCGCAGCCGACCCGCGCGTGCTGTCCACCGCCGAGCTCATCGCGGAGCGGCTCACCGACGACCGCGGCCTGGTGTACCGCTACCAGGCCGACGCCGGCGTGGACGGGCTGTCCGGGGGCGAGGGCACCTTTCTGCTCTGCACGTTCTGGCTCGCCAGGGTCCTCGCGATGGCCGGCCGCGCCCGCGAGGCCCGCGAGGTCTTCGAACGCGCCGTCGGCTACGTCAGCGATCTCGGCCTGCTCGCCGAGGAGATCGACCCGGCCACCGGCGACCAGCTGGGCAACTTCCCCCAGGCGTTCAGCCACATCGGACTGATCAACTCCGCGTGGTCCATCCACCAGGCCGAACAGCGGTGAGTGACCGTCCGCCGTCACCCGAACCAGCTGACTCCACCCTCAGGACACGTCGCTGATCTCGCGGGTGGCCTCGCGGTAGAGCGTGAACACGGCGGGCAGCTCGGCAGCGTCCAGCGCCGCGGCGACCATTGGGTTGACCGCCACCAGCCGCGGCCAGCTCCCGCGGGCGCGCAGCCACCTGTGCGCCTGGGCCACCACCGTGAACATCCGGGTGGCACACAACTCGACGTAAACATTCAGCGGTGTGGTGGCATGGCGTGATCGCCGGTCGGCCGTTCGGCCTCCGGTGCGCTCGGCTCGGTGTCCGTGGTCAGGTGGGCGCGGGTAGTGCCGGCATCCAGGGGTGGCCGGTG
>NZ_JAHKRK010000264.1 GCF_019396355.1 Pseudonocardia nigra | reverse complement strand
GCGGCGGTGGCGGCCGTGCTCGTCGCCGGGCTCGGCGCGGGCGGGGTCGCGCTGTACCTCGCCCAGGACGACGCCCGGCCGACCGGCACCCCGACGTTCGCGGCGGCCGACGCCACCGCGACCGCGCGGCCCACGACTGCGGCACCGAGCACCCCGCCGACCGCGCCGCCCACGACCCGCGCAGTGATCCCGCCCGACCCCGTCGTCGCGGTCGCGGCAGGCGTCGACCACCCGGCGACGGTCGAGGCGCGCACCGTGCTGCGCGAGTACGTCACCGGGATCAACGAGAGCCGCTACGCCGACGCGTTCGCCTACTTCAGCCCGGACTCCGACTCCTACCAGGGCGGGCTGGACGCCTGGGCGTACGACCACTCCACCACGATCATCGACTCTCCCGAGATCGTCGGCGTGCGGAACACCGGCCCGGACTCGCTCGAGGTGGACCTGCGGTTCACCAGCTTCCAGGCCGAGGAGTTCGGCCCCGACGGCCAGACGTGCACGGAGTGGGAGCTGGCCTACGACATGGTCGGCCCCGGTCCGGACTGGCTGATCCGCAAGGCGCGTCCGCTGGTGCCGCCGCAGCCCTGCTGACGACGGGAACGCCCCGATCGGTGACCGCGTCGCGCGCCGCCGACGATCACCAGCCGAGTAATGATCACGCAGTGCTCGGTCCGACCCGTCCCGTTCGCCGGGACTTCACGCAGCGGTCCGTCGCGCGGTCCTCCGTCTCCACCATCACCCATCAGGGTGAGTGCGCTCCGAGTGACCCCCGGAAGAAGAAGGACCCAGATGACGCGTGATGACGCTGCCTCCGGCATCGGCCGCCGCACCTTCCTGCGCGGTACCGGCGCCGCCATCGCCCTCAGTGCCCTCATGACGGGCACCGCCGCCGCGCAGGGCCGCCCCGCCCCGGCCGGCGGCGGCTACGGGCCGCTGGTGCCGGCCCCCGGCGGCGAGCTGCTGCTGCCGGAGGGCTTCACCTACGTCGCGTTCGGCCGCACCGGCGAGCCGATGAGCGACGGAACGCCGACGCCCGGCTCGCACGACGGCATGGCCGCGTTCGCCGCGGGCCCGAACCTCGTGCGGCTGGTGCGCAACCACGAGCGCGGCGCCGCGCCCGCCTTCGCCTCGCCGAGCTACGACCCGCAGGCCGGCGGCGGCACGACGACGATCGCGTTCGACACCGCGGCGATGGCGCCGGTCAGCACGCTGCCCAGCCTCGCCGGGACGATCCGCAACTGCGCGGGTGGCCCCACCCCGAAGGGCTCCTGGCTCAGCTGCGAGGAGACGTTCACCGGCCTCGACGTGCCGGTGCCGCACGGCTACGTGTTCGAGGTGCCCGCCACCGCCGACGCCCCGGTCCAGCCGGTGCCGCTCAAGGCGATGGGCCGGTTCGTGCACGAGGCCGTGGCCGTGGACCCGGCCACCGGGATCGTCTACGAGACCGAGGACGCCGGGCTGTCGGGCCTCTACCGCTTCGTCCCGAACAACCGCGACGACCTCGCCGCGGGCGGCACCCTCGAGATGCTCGCGATCAAGGACCGGCCGCAGTACGACACGCGCACCGGCCAGCGGGTCGGTCCGAACCTGCCGGTCACCTGGGTGCCGATCGCCGACCCCGACCCCGACTCGAGCGACTCGTCGGCCGTCTACAACCAGGGCCACGCGCTCGGCGGGGCCACCTTCGCCCGGCTCGAGGGCGCCTGGTGGGGCGACGGCGCGGCCTACATCGTCTCCACCAGTGGCGGTGACCTCGGCGCGGGTCAGGTGTGGGAGTACCGGCCGCGCGGCAACTCGGGTGGTCAGCTGCGGCTGGTCTACGAGTCCACGGACCGCGACGTGCTGGAGAGCCCGGACAACATCACCGTCTCCCCGCGCACCAACGGCCTCGTGCTGTGCGAGGACGGCGGCGGCAAGGACTTCGTCCGCGGCGTCTCGACCGACGGCGAGGTCTTCCCGTTCTGCGAGGTCAACGGCGGCAACTCCAGCGAGTGGGCGGGCGCGACCTTCAGCCCGGACGGCAAGGTCCTGTTCGTCAACCTGCAGACGCCCGGCGTGAGCTACGCGATCACCGGACCCTGGGAGCGCGGCGCGCTCTGATCCCCCACCCGCGCCCGTCCCGGTGGTCGCCGGGACGGGCGCGGTGCGTCCGGCGCGCTAGTCCGCTCGCCGGGCGACGGGCACTTGTCCCGGGGCCTCCGCGGCTGCCTCCCACCGACCGACCGCCGGGGCCCTCCGCCGAACCGTCGGCCGATCACTCCGGCGCGTCCCGCGCACCGCAGCCGCCCCGTCCCGTTGACTTCTCGGCAGGGCCGCGCGGCCGACGCGCGGCAGGAGAACGGAAGGGCCGTGCCGTGTCGTACGTCAGCGCGTACACCCTCATGATCGGCGACGCGGGCGAGGCGCCCGTCATCAGCGTCCACGGACGCGCGGAGGACGCCTGGCGGGCGCTCGACCGCGAGCTGCGCGCCCGCACCCGGACGCCGCGACTGTGGTGGCGGCCGGTCGACCCGGACGAGGTCGGCAGGCGCGCCGACGCCTGGCGCGACGGCGACCGCGAGCACCGGTTCTGGCAGATCCGCGCGCACCAGTTGTCCGTCACGGTGCCGGTGACCGTGCGTCCCCGCACCGGGGCTCCGCTGTAGGGGCGATCACCGCGAGATCGCGGTCCGCCGTCAGCTCGTCACGGCGCCGTCGGCGAGCCCGGCCACCGGCCCCACGACCACGACGGCCGGCGGGTTGATGCCGTGCTCGCGCACCGCGTCGGCCACGGTGGCCAGGGTGGCGCGCAGCGAACGTTGGATCCGCATCGTGCCGTCCTGCACCACGGCGACCGGGGTGTCGGCGGGGCGGCCGCCCGCCATGAGGGCGTCGGCGAACGCGCCGATCCGCTCCACCGCCATGAGCAGCACGACCGTGCCGCGCAGCCGCGCGAGCGCGGGCCAGTCGACGAGGCTGCGCGGGTCGTCGGGGCCGACGTGCCCCGACACCACGACGATCTCGTGGGCCACCCCGCGGTGGCTCACGGGGACGTCCGCGACGGCCGGGGCGGCGAAGGCGCTGGTCACGCCGGGCACGACGGTGACGGGCACGCCCGCTTCCGCGCACGCAAGCGCCTCCTCGAAGCCGCGCCCGAACACGTACGGGTCGCCGCCCTTGAGCCGCACCACGAACTTCCCGGCTCGCGCGTGCTCGATCAGCAGCTCGTTGATCCGGGCCTGGTTCATCGCCCGGCCGTAGGGGATCTTGGACGCGTCGATCACCTCGACGTGGTGGCCCAGGGAGTCCAGCAGGTCGCGCGGCCCGAGCCGGTCGGTGACGACGACGTCGGCGCGGGCCAGCAGCCGCCGGCCCCGCACGGTGATCAGCTCGGGGTCGCCGGGGCCGCCCCCGACGAGCGCGACGCCGGGGTGCACGGGCTCGGCGGAGTCGTCCACGATCCCGGCGTGCAGGGCCTCGACGAGCGCGGTGCGCACCGCGGCCGAACGGCGCGGGTTGCGCCCGGCCAGCACGCCGACGGTGAGCCCGTCGTGCCGCCCGACCGCCGGGGTGACCGCGCTCCCGGCCGGGGCGTCGTCCGCACGCACGCAGAACACCCGCCGGGCCTGGGCCTCCGCACCGACCGCAGCGTTCACGGCCGCGTCGTCGGTGCATGCGATCGCGTACCAGGCGCCGTCGAGGTCGCCGTCGCGGTAGCCGCGCGCGGTCCAGCGCAGCTCGCGCGCGGTCGCCATGCCCTCGACGGCCGGCGTGACCTCCGGGGCCACGACCTCGACGTCGGCGCCCGCCGCGAGCAGCCCGGTGATCCGCCGCTGGGCGACGGAACCGCCGCCCACGACGACGACGCGGCGCCCGGAGAGATCCAGCCCGACGAGATAGGGGTCACTCATGATCATTCTCCTACGACCGCGTGTCCATGGGCGTGGCCGTGCCCGTGGCCGTGCGCCGGGTCGTCCGGGTGGTGGTGCGGGGTCTGCGGAGCGCCCAGCTTGTCCTCGAACCCGGGCAGCAGCACCCGGTAGGCGCAGGTGTCGCAGTTCATGCGGATGTCGCCGGCGAGCGCCTCGCGGTAGCGCTCGACGACGAGCCCGGCCAGCTCGTCGGTGTCGCCGAGGTGCCCGGCCACCCGGACGTCCAGGTCGGGGTGCTCGGCGGCGAACGCGCGGGCCTGGTCGCCGACGCGGCGCGGCAGCACCCCGTCGAACAGGAAGTACGGGGCGACGACGACCCGGCGCGCGCCGAGCGCACGGCAGCGGGCGAGCCCCGTGGCGACGTCGGGGCGGGCGAGCGAGACGAACGCGGGCTCGACGAACTTGTACCCGCGGCCCTCCTGCAACAGCCGCGCCACCTTGCACACCTCGGCGTTGGCGTCCGGGTCGGTGGAACCGCGCCCGACCAGCAGCACCGCCGTGCCGTCCTCGGAGGCGCGGCCGAGGGCGGCCGCGACGCGCTGCGCGAGCAGGTCTTGCAGCACCGGGTGCGGGCCGAGGGGGCGGCCGAACACGTAGCTCGTCGCGGGGTCGCGCACCACCTCGCGCTGCAGCGCGGCGGGGATGTCGCCCTTGGCGTGCCCGGCGGCGACCAGCACCATCGGCACGGCAGCCATCCGCGTGTGCCCGCGGTCGGCGAGCGCGGTCCACGCCTCGTGGACGGTGGGCTGGGACAGCTCGATGAAACCCCCGTCGACGTCGATGCCGTCGCCGCCGAGGAGGCGGCGCAGCCGCGCGGTGAACGCGACGAACTCCGCGACGCCCGCGGCGTCGACCGTGCCGTGGCCGGCCAGCAGCAGTGGCGCCTTCACGCGGACTCCTCGCTGTAGAGCAGGGCGTTGACGGCGGCCGCGGCCGCGGCGGCGCCCCCACGCTCGGACCGGTTGGACACGGTGCCTCCGACCCACCCGCCCCGCCCGGCCGCCCGCAGCGCCGCCTTCGCCGCGACGGAGCCGACGAACCCGACGGGCAGCCCCACGACCAGCGGGGTGCGGACCAGCCCGGCCTCGGCGCAGCGCAGCAGCTCGGCCAGCGCGGTGGGTGCGTTCCCGATCGCCCAGACCGCGCCGTCCGGGAACTGTTCGACGGCGGCGCGGATGCCCGCCGCCGAGCGGGTCCGCCCGGACTCGGGCGCGCCGGCCAGGTCCAGCGCGACGGTCGATGGGCGTGCGGTGATCCCGACCGCGACCATCCGCACGTCGGTGACCAGCGGCGCCCCGGCGAGCAGCGCGTCCCGGCCGGCGCGCAGCGCCGCCTCGTCGCAGACCAGGTCGCCCGCCCAGCTCGGGTCGGCGCTGGTGTGCACGACGCGCTCGACGACGGCCCGCGTGAGCGACGGGAGGTCGGTGGTGTCGAGGCGGGTACGCAGGATCGCGTACGACTCCACTTCGATGGGATGCACGCTGCTGCGCACGCTGGTGTTCTCCTCCCCGGGTGTCCTCGCCCGGACGGGGTCGGTGGGTCATCGGCCGCGCGAGGTCTGGCTCCCCCGAGGACCGGGGTCACAGTGGCGGGACCGCCCCGGAGTCGCACCGGGTTCCCGCGCAGCCGGGGAAGCTTAACCCGCGATCGGGACGGGTCCGGGTGTCCGTGCGCGAGGTCGCACCTGCCGTCACCGGGCGGGAGACCAGGCGGCGAGCTGCTTCGCGATCTCCTCGACGTCGTCGAGGGAGCCCGCCGCCACGGCGAACACGAAGTCGACCACCTCGTCCTGGCCTGCCACGACCCGGTGCCCGTTGATGCCGAGGAACACAGCAGTAGCCGCCCAGGCCAACCGCTTGTTGCCGTCGACCAGCGGGCGGTTACGGGCGAGCGAATGCAGGAGCGCAGCCGCCTTGGTGTGCAGCGTGGGGTAGGCGTCCGCGCCGAACACCGTGGTCTGCGGCCGTACCAGCGCCGACTCCACGAGCCCGGCGTCACGCACTATGACTTCGGCACTGACCGCCGCACGAGCGACCTTCAACAGGTCGTCGAGAGCGAGGTAGCGAATCACGACTCACCGAGGCGACGCAGCGCCTCCGCATACGTGGTGACGACGTACTGCAGCTCGTCGTCGACCAGCCGCGCGTTGCCGCGCCGGGCGACGTACTCCCGAACGGCCGCCCGGGCGACCTCCTGCATGGAACGCGCCTCACGCTCAGCTTCTGCCCGCAGCGCCTCGGTCTCCTCGTCGGTGAGCCGCAATGTCATCGCCATGCTCACGATGATACCGCCTTGATACCACCAGCTTGTCGTTTCCTCACCCGCTCAACGCCCCGGCTACCCGCGCCGCGACCGTGGCGGCGAGCTCGCCGTCGTCCCCGCGACGCAGCAGGAACAGCCAGGTGAAGATCGGTCCCAGCAGGAGCGCGTGGACCACGTCCGGGTCAGGGCGCTCCCGGAGCCGGCCCCGCCGCACGGCGCGGTCCACCACCTCGACGACGCACGCGCGCTCGGCGGCCACGAACGTCTCGTGGAACCGGGCGGCGAGCGCCGGATCGCCCGCGACGTCACCGAAGAGGCCCGGGACGGCGGCGAAGGCGGCCGGGTCGGTGAGGCTCGAGACGATGTCACCGGCCAACGCCGCCAGGTCACCCTCGAAGGACCCGGTGTCGGGCGGCGAGGTGGGCACCAGCCCGTGGACGGCGGCCGCGAACACCATCTCCTGCTTCGTCGCGTGCCGCCGGTAGATCGCCGCCTTGCCGACGCCGGCCCGAGCGGCGACGGCGTCGACCGTCAGCGCCGCGTACCCGACCTCGACCAGCACCTCCCGGGTCGCGGCGACGATCGCGTCGTCGACCCGGATGTCCCTGCGTCGTCCCAGCGGTTGTCCCACGAGCGCCAGTGTGTCACATTTGCGGAACCCCAAGTTCCGGAACTTCTGGTTCCGAGAAAAAGGAGAGAGCGCGATGCGATCGGTGACGTGGGCCGGGCGGCTCCTGGTGGCGCTGGGCGCCCTGCACCTGGTGGTGACGGCGGCCATCAGCGCCCCGCACCTGGGCACGTGGGTACGCGGCGGACTGTGGCTGCCCGTGGGCGGGCTAGGCGAACCCGCCGTGGGGGCCTTCTGGCTCTCGGTCGGCAGCTTCGGGGTACCCCTGGTGCTCCTCGGCGGCATGGTGACGTGGGCGGCCCGTCTCGGGCACACCCCGCCCGCCTTCGTCGGCTGGGGCATCGCCGCGTGGATCGCCGTCTGCGCGCTGATCCTCGAGCCGTCACCGTTCGCACTGGGGCTGATCCCCGCCGCGATGCTGGTCCGCGCCGGGCGGAGACGCGGAACCGTCCCCGCGACGATCAGCCCGGCGCCGTCCACCGGTACCCGCGCGGGGTGACCATCCGCCCCGCGACCATCCGCGTCGCCGAGGACCCGACCACCACCGTGGTGAACATGTCCACCTCGGCCGGGTCGAACTCCGCGAGCGGCGCGGTCCAGACCCGCTGCCCCGGACGGCCGGCCTGCCGCACCGCACCCACCGGGGTCGACGGCGGCCGGTGAGCGCGGAAGGCGTCCAGCGCGGCGCCGAGCTGCCAATGCCGGTCACGGCTGCGCGGGTTGTAGAAGCAGGTGACGAGGTCGGCCGCGGCGGCCGCCGCGACCCGCTGCTCGATCACGGGCCACGGAGTGTGGAGGTCCGACAGCGAGATCAGCACGTGGTCGTGCCCCAGCGGCGCCCCGAGCAGCGACGCGGCGGCCAGCGCGGCCGTCACGCCGGGCACGCCGACCACCTCGATGTCCGCGCCGGCCTGCTGCAGCGCCGGGCTCGCCATCGCGTAGATCCCGGCGTCGCCCGAGCCGATGAGTGCCACGGCCCGGCCCTTCGCGGCGAGCGCGACGGCGTCGGCGGCGCGCTGCTCCTCGTCGCCGAGGCCGCTGGCGTGCACCTCGGTGCCCGGGCGCAGCAGGTGCCGGATCTGGTCGACGTACTGGTCCAGCCCCACGACCACCGACGCCCGCCGCAGCTCCGCCTCGGCCCGTGGCACCCGCAGGTCGGCGGCGCCCGGTCCGAGCCCGACGATCGCGAGCCGCCCGCGCGGGCGGACCCGGGCCGCAGCGACCGTGACGTTGTCGCCCTTGATCTTCTCGACGGCCAGCTCCACGGGCGCACCGTCGGCAAGCTCGGCGGCGGCGTGCAGGGCGGCCGCCTCGGCGACGCTGGGGGTGCCGACCTCGGCCCGCACCACTTCGCTCGGGTTCGGCACCTCGACGGCGGCGAGGACCTCCGCCGGGTAGGTGCGCAGCTCCGCGGGCGCGATCGCGGCGAGGATGCCTGCCTCGTCGGCCTTGAGGTCGACGCTCGCGTAGGCGCGGACGGCGCGCGGATCGAGCCCGTGCTCGGTGCGCAGCCGGTCGAGCGTGGCGGCGACGGCCTCGGCGGACACGCCCCGCGCGCTCCCGATCCCGACGACGAGGGTGCGCGGCACGACCCGGGTGACACGGTCGCCGGCGGCCGGGGCGACCCGATCGGTGACGACGATCCGGTGCGCCGCCCCACCCGCCGACGGAGTGGGCGGCGGGAGCGGGGGGAGCGGGTGCCCCAGGGGGTTCTCCACCTCCGCCGTGCCGTTCAGCAGCGCCGTGCCGGCCGCGGCGGCGTCGCCGTCCACCGTCGCGTCCAGGAGGCGCGCCAGCTCGTCCACGCCGGTGGTGCCGGTGGCGTCCGACGCGGTGGTGATCACCGGCTGGGCGCCGAGCACCGCCGCGGCCCGGGCGGCGAGCGCGTTGGCCCCGCCCTCGTGCCCGCCGGCGAGCGCGACGGCGAACCGGCGGGCCTCGTCCACGCAGACGACGCCCGGGTCGGTGTGCTTGTCGGCCAGCAGCGGGGCGATCAGCCGCACGGTGGCGCCGGTGGCGAGGAAGAATACGGCGCCGTCGAGCCGCGACCACAGGGCGGGCAGCTCGTCGAGGCCGCGCAGCTGCGCCCCGAGCGGGCCCGCGACCTCGCCGGCGGCGCGCCGCCCGGCGTCGGTGACGGCGAACAGAGCGATCATCGCGAGACCTGCTTGCAGGGTCGACCCATCGGTACCTCTCCCCAGACGAGGGTGATCGGGTTGGTGGCGGCGAGCCGCACAGCGCCGTCGGGCAGCTCGGCGAGCCGGGACGCGGCGAGCTGCACGCCGTCGACTGCGTATCCGGCGGCCCGCAGCGCGGCGCGCGTGGGCGCGACCCGGTCGAGCGCGGCCAGCGCGACGACGACCCGGTCGGGACCCGCGGCGGCCGCCGCGGCCACGACCTCGGGCCCGCCGCCGCCGACGAACACCGCGTCCGGACCCGTC
>NZ_JAHKRK010000263.1 GCF_019396355.1 Pseudonocardia nigra | reverse complement strand
GTCGGTACCGTCGTCGTCGAGGTGCAGGCGGTAGCCGCCGCTGCGCCCCTCGAGGCGGCCGGCCGCGGAACCGAGGTGCCGCCGCAGCCGGGAGACGTGGCTGTGCAGGGAGGCGCGGGCGGTATCGGGCAGCTCGGCCGGCCAGAGCGCGTCCATCAGGTGATCGGCCGGGACGGTGCGGCCCTCGGCCGTCGCCAGCAGCGCGAGCAGCGCCCGGCGCTTCGGGCCGGGCACGTCGACCACGGCGTCGCCGACGGTCAGCCGCAGCGGGCCGAGCACGTCGACCCGCACCGGCGGCGCCGCGATCCCCGCCCCGCCGTGCCGTCTCACGCCGGTCGTCCCCGCCCGTGCAAGTGCCGTGCAAGGATCGGCGCCGAGTGTGGCTCCCATGACACAGACCGAGTCTGCAGCACGAATGGCTCCGGAGCCCGAGAGGGCGCTGGTCGAAGCACTGCGCGGGTGCCTGCGTGGAGCGGTCGTCGGCCGCGGCGAGCCCGCGTACGACGAGGCCCGCCGCGTCTGGAACGGGCTGGTCGACCGCTACCCCGCGGTGATCGCCCGCTGCGCCGACGTGGCCGACGTGGTCGAGGTGGTGCGCGTCGCCCGGGAGCACCGCCCGGTCGTGAGCATCCGCGGCGGCGGCCACCAGGTGGCGGGCAGCGCAGTGTGCGACGACGGCATTGGTGATCGATCTGTCCGCGGTGCGCGGTGTGCAGGTCGACCCCAGGGCTCGCACGGCGCACGTGCAGGCCGGGGCGACGTGGGGCGAGGTCGACCGGGCAACCCAGGTGCACGGACTCGCCACCCCGGGCGGCGAGGTGTCGGTCACCGGGGTGGCCGGCCTGACCCTCGGCGGCGGGCTCGGGGTGATGATGCGGGCGCACGGCCTCAGCTGCGACAACCTGCGCTCGGTCGAGATCGTGACCGCCGACGGCATGGTCCGCACCGCCAGCCGCGACGAGCACTCCGATCTGTTCTGGGCGGCCCGGGGCGGGGGCCGCGGCCTCGGCGTGGTCACCTCGCTCGAGTTCGTCCTCACCCGCTCGGCCCCGAGGTCGCGGGCGCGCTGGTGCTGTACCCGTACGAGGACGCAGGCGCCGTGCTGCGCGCATGGCGCGACGCGGCGCGCGAGGCACCCGACACGCTCGTGCCCGAGTTCGGCCTGTGGTCCATCCCGCCGCTGCCGGACGTGCTCGAGGAGCTGCACGGGACACCGGTCGTGATCGTCGCAGGGGTCTACATCGGCAACCCCGTCGACGCCGACCCCGTGCTGGCGCCGCTGCGGCAGCTCGGCACGCCACTGGCCGACCTATCCGGGACGTCCACGTACGTCGAGACGCAGAGCGCGCTCGATGAGCTGTTCCCCGACGGCGGCCGCTACTACTGGAAGTCGCACTTCCTCGACGAACTGACCGACGAGCTCATCGACACCGTCATCGAGCTCGATTCCCACCGGCCGACACCGGAGTCGGTCATCTTCATTCGCACGCTGGGCGGCGCGATTGCCCGCGTCGCCGACGACGCCACCGCATACCCGCACCGCTCCGCCGGATTCAACCTGAGCGTGGACGCGTCGTGGCACGATCCCGCGCTCGACGACACCGCGATTGGCTGGGCCCGATCGACGTGGGATGCGATCGCCCCGTTCGCCACCGGAGGCGTCTACCTCAACTTCGCCGGCCTGGGCGAGGAGCCGGAGCTACGGGCCGTGGCCCTCGGGAGCAACGCGGCCCGCCTCGACGCGATCCGCCGCGCCTACGACCCCGACGGCCTCTTCCAGGCCGCCGCCCTCCGGCCCTGAGGAGGACATGATGATCGGTCACACCGCGGTCGTGGTGGGCGCGAGCATGGCCGGACTGTGTGCGGCCCGCGTGCTGTCGAAGCGGTTCGACCATGTGCTGCTCGTCGACCGCGACACCCTGCCCGACGGCCCAGAGCCCCGCGGCCGGGTACCGCAGGGTCGGCACCCGCATCTCCTGCTGGTCGCGGGCGCCCGGCTCCTCGCAGGCTGGTTCCCCGGCATCGTCCACGAGCTCGAGGCGGGCGGAGCGGTCGACCTCGACCTGTGCGGCGACTTCTACTGGCACCAGGGCGGCGGGGTGGCGCGGCGCCCGCCGTCGACGCTGCGCGGGCCCGCGATGTCGCGGCCGTTCCTCGAACGGACGGTCCGTGCCCGCGTCGAGGCCCTCCGCCAGGTCACCGTCCGCGACCACACCACGGTGGGCGGTCTTTGCAGCGATGCCGCGGGTACCCGCATCATCGGTGTGCGGCTCGACGACGGGTCGACGGTGCCGTGTGAGCTGATGGTCGATGCCACGGGTCGCCCGGCCAGAAGCCTCGCGTGGCTGGCGCAGCTGGGGTTCGCCGCGCCACCGACCTCCACGGTCACGGTCGACACCCGCTACGTGTCCAGGGTCTACCGCCGCTCCCAGACGCCCGGCCGCACGTGGAAGGCCGCGGCGGTGATCGACGACCCCGCCGCCAAGCGGCTCGCGATGGCGCTGCCCATGGAGGGCGACCGGTGGATCGTGCTCGTCGGCGGCCTGAACGGCGAGTCGCCGCCGGTCGACGAGGTGGAGCGGCTGGCCTACGCCCGCTCGTTCCCCTCCCCCGTCATTGCCGAGGTGATGGAGACGTCGGAGCCGCTCGGTGAGCCGGTGACGCATCGGTTCCCCGCGAATCAGCGGCGGCACGTGGAGCGGCTGCGCCGGTTCCCGCTCGGCTGGGTGCCGCTGGGCGACGCCGTGTGCAGCTTCGACCCGATCTACGGGCAGGGGATGACGTCCGCGGCCCTGCAGGCCGAGGCCCTCGGCCGGTGCCTCGACCGCTCGGGCACCGTCGATCGCTCGTTCGCCCGCCGGTACTTCCGATCCGCGGCCCGGGTCGTGGCAGGCCCGTGGTCGATCGCCGTCGGGGGCGACTTCGTCTACGACGGCACGACCGGACCGAAACCCGCCGGCACCGACCTCCTCAACCGGTACATGGACCGGGTCACGATCGCGGCGCAGCACGACGACGGCGCCGCGATCCGCATGAACGAGGTCGTGGCGCAGGTGCGCAGGCCCGAGGCACTGCTGACTCCGGCCTTCGTGCTCCGGGTCCTCCGCGTCGCCCGGCGCGGACCGGCAACGACGCCCACGACGCACTCGTCCGATACGAGGCCAACGCCGGCGTGAGCCCCGCCTGATCCAGCCTGGCAGTGCCGTCGCACGGCGGCGTCGACGACCAGGGCTCAGGCAGGTCCGTGCGGGCACGGCTCCCACCGGCGGTGAGACACCAGCGTGACAGGCATCAGGCACAATGCCGCTCAATGGAACACATCTGGGGGTCCACACCCTGCCGATCGGAACGGATGTCCTCCTGGTGACCGAAGCCTCGCCTCCCCCGGCCCGGGTCCGCGGACATCGGCCACCGCAGGGTGACCCCGTGGTCGACCGGGCGCTGTCCCTGCTCGCCGCCTTCGATGCAGGCCACCGGTCGCTGACCCTCGGGGAGCTGAGCAGGCGCAGCGGCATCCCCACCAGCTCCACGTTGCGGCTGGCCAACCGGCTGCTGGCCTGGGGAGCCCTCGAGCGCGGGGACGACGGCCGGTTCACGGTCGGCCTGCGGCTGTGGGAGGTCGCCTCCCTCGCACCCCGCGGTCACGGGCTGCGCCAGGTGGCCATGCCGTACATGGGGGACCTCGCCGAGGTCACCCGCCAGCACGTGCTGCTCGCCGTCCGGGACGGCGACGAGGCGCTCCTGGTGGAACGGCTGTCGGCGCACCAGGCGATGCCGGTCCTCTACCGCGTCGGCGGCAGGCTGCCCCTGCACTCGACCGGCGTGGGCCTCGCCCTGCTGGCCTTCGCCGAGCCGGAGTTCCAGGAGCATGTGCTCGCCCAGCCGCTGGTACACGAGCCGGAGAAGGTCGCCGTGTCCCCCGCGGCGCTGCGCCGCACGCTTGCGGAGGTCCGCCGCGACGGCCTGGCCCGGATCCGACGGCGGACTCCTCAGCCGCTGGTCTCGGTCGCGGCACCGGTGTTCGGCGCCGACGACCGGGTGGCCGCGGCGCTCTCCGTCCTGGTGCCGGAGGGGAACGCCGACCCCCGCCAGCTGGGCCCCGCCGTCCGGACCGCCGCCCGCGCCGTGTCGCGCGGCCTCGGTGCCCGCCGGGCGATCGGGAACGCGGCGGAGTAGCGCCCCGGGCAGAAGCTCTGCCGGTCAATGGCACGACCCTGGGACACGGCGGCCCGAGTGCCCGATCCTCGGGCGATCACCGCCGGCCACACGGGAGAAGCGATGAGTTTCGAGTACCTGATCGACCCGGAGCAGGGGCCCCGGTGGAAGGGCGTGCTGCCCGGAAAGCCCCAGCCGTACGTGCTGCATCGGGGCGAGGGCGAGCACGCCATGCTCTTCACCGACCTGGTCACCGTCCTGCTCAGCGCCGACGAGACCGACGGGCAGTTCGGCATCATCATCTGCGAGGCACCGGCGGGTGACCTCATCCCGACGCACTCGCACAAGGCCACGCACGAGACGTTCCAGGTGCTCGAGGGCAAGGTCCGGCTCTTCTTCGAGGACGCCGAGGGCACCAAGACCTCCAGCCTGCTCACCGCGGGCGACTTCGGCTACGTACCGGCCGGCTTCGCGCACGCCTACCGGGTCGAGGAGGCCGCTCGGATGATGGGCGTCCTGAGCGGCGGGTTCGAACGGTTCTTCCAGCAGATGGGCACCCCCACCGACCACGCCACGCCCCAGCAGCCACCGTTCATCCCCGACGTCGCGCGGATGCAGGCGGCAGCGCAGGCCCACGACACGCGGTTCATGCCGGGCTACGAGTGGCCGGACGCCTGAGCCCGTCGTCGTCACACCGCCCGCCGGACGCGGCCGAGGGACCGCGCCCGGCCCTGTGAGGAGTACCCCATGCCCACGCCCGCTCTGCCGTTGCCGCCGCCCGCGCACGCCGCTGCGCTGCCACCGGCCCGGCCCGGTCCCGGCGGCGTACGTCTGCTCACGGGGGTGCCCTACGCGGAGGTGCCCGGCGTCCGCCCGCTCGAGCTCGACCTCTACCTCCCGGCCGAGGGCCCCGCGCCCGTCGTCGTCTTCCTGCACGGCGGCGGGTGGCGGCTGGGCAGCCGGCACGCGGCCAGCCCGGCGTACCCCGCAACCGCGCCCTTCGAGCAGCTGGCACGGGCCGGCATCGCCGTGGCCAGCGTCGACTACCGGCTCTCCGGCGAGGCGGTCTGGCCGACCCAGCTGCACGACGCGAAGGCCGCCGTCCGCTGGCTGCGCGCCCGCGCCGGCGAGCTGGGCGTCGACCCCGACCGGATCGCGGCGTGGGGCGAGTCGGCAGGCGGGCACCTCGCCGAGCTGCTCGGCCTGACCGCGGACGATCCGGCGCTCGAGGGGGACGTCGGCGTGACCGGGCCGTCGTCGGCGGTGGCCGCGGTCGCCGCCTGGTACGCCCCGAGCGACGTCGCCGCGGTCGCAACCGACATCGGGGCCGACCCGATGGATCCCGCGAGCCGCGAGGCCCAGCTGCTGGGCGCGCCGGCGCCGACGGTCCCCGAGGTGGCCGCGCAGGCCGGCCCGGTCCACCACGTCTCCCCCGCCGCGCCACCGTTCCTGCTGCTGCACGGCCGGGACGACCGGTTCGTGCCGTGCGTGCAGAGCGAGCGACTCGCCACGGCGTTGCGGGCCGCGGGCGCCGACGTCGACCTGCACGTCTACGACGGCGCCGACCACATGTGGCTCGGCGCACCGGACGCCGCCCGCGACGCGCTCGAGCGCACGATCACGTTCCTGCGGCGCCGACTCGTCCCGTAGGACGCAGCGGGGCCCGTCCGACGTGACGACACCCGATCGAGCCATGCCCGGAATGAGGAGAACCCGATGACGACCCTGCCCGCCCGCGTCCCGGTGCTGATCGCCGGTGGCGGTCCGAGCGGCCTGGCGGCGGCCGTCGAGCTCGGCCGCCGGGGCGTCGAGGTCATCGTCATCGAGCCGCGTACCACGCTCGACCCGCTGCGCCCGCGGGCCAAGACCACCAGCGTCCGGACGATGGAGCACCTGCGCCGGTGGGGGCTGGCCGACCGCCTGCGCGCCCGCGCCCCGCTCCCGGTGGCCCACGCGCAGGACGTCGTCTTCTGCACCGGGCTGTTCGGCCACGAGATCACCCGCTTCCCCGGGGCGTTCGGCCTCTGGACGACGCGGCGCGACATCGCCGCCGAGAGCGGCCACCAGGCGCCACAACCGGTGGTCGAGGAGCTGCTGCGGGAGGCGGCCGCTGCGCTGCCGTCCGTCACCCTGCTGATCGGGCACCGGGTCGTGTCGGTCACCGACGGACCGGACGAGGTCCGCGCGGTGGTGGAGGGCCCGGACGGCGAGCGGCGCGAGACGGCGGCCGGGTACCTGCTCGGGTGCGACGGCAGCGCCGGTGTCACCCGCCCCGCGATCGGCGCCCGCTACGAGGGCTCCTCGGGCGCGCAGCCCAACCTCAGCATCACCTTCCGCTCCCTGGCCCTCGACGAACGGCCGCTGTGCGCCGTGGGCGTCCACTACTGGGTCATCGGCGCAGCGCGCGGCGGCCTCATGGGCCGGCTCGACCTCGCCGGCACCTGGTGGTTGATCGTGCAGGGGATCGACCCCCGGGACACCGACCCGGTGGCGCTCGTGCGCACCGTCGTGGGTGACGACGTCGACGTCGACGTGCTCGCCACCGACCCGTGGTCGGCGCGGATGCTGCTGGTCGACCGCTACCGCGGCGAGCGGGTGTTCCTCGTCGGGGACGCGGCCCACCTCAACCCGCCCTGGGGTGGGCACGGCTTCAACACCTGCGTCGGCGACGCGGTCAACATCGCCTGGAAGCTCGCCGCCGTGCTGCAGGGCTGGGCGCCGCCGTCCCTGCTGGACAGCTACGAGACCGAGCGGCGGCCGGTCGCGGAGCGCACCATCGCCGCCGCGGGCAGCCAGGAGGCGTTCCTCGCGCCGTCCTTCGCCGCCAGCGGTGACCTCGACGACGAGGGCCCGACCGGTCGGGCGCTGCGCGGCAGGCTGGCCGAGGCGCTGCAGGTCAAGCACCCGGAGTTCCACAGCCTCGGCCTCGTGCTCGGCTACGACTACCCGGACTCCCCGCTCGTCGTCCCCGACGGCGCGCCGGTCCCGGCGCCCGACCTCACGGTGTTCACCCCGTCGGCGCACCCCGGCGCGCGGCTGCCGCACACCTGGTTGCCCGACGGCGGCTCCGTCCACGACCTTCTCGGCGACGGCTTCACGCTGCTGCGCCTGGCCCCCGGCGCGCCCGTCGACGCCCTCCTCGACGACGCGGCGCGCGCGGGCGTCCCCCTGCGGCTGCTCGACCTCGACCATGTGCCGCGCCTGCGCACCCTGTACGGCGCCGACCTCGTGCTGGTCCGGCCGGACCAGCACGTGGCGTGGCGCGGCGACGACGTCCCCGACCCCGCGGCGCTGCTGGCCGCCGTCCTCGGCGCGGCGGCGGTGGCGGCACCGGCCTCCCCCTGAGTGCCGCACCACGCACCGACGTCCCGTCCCCCGACCCCGACCAGTGAGGAACCCCCATGACCACGACCTTCCCCGACGGCTTCCTGTGGGGCGCGGCGACGGCCGCCCACCAGGTCGAGGGCGGCAACGTCAACAACCACTACTGGGAGTGGGAGCACGCGCCGCACACCCCGTTCCGCGAGCCGAGCGGTGACGCGGTGGACCACTACCACCGGTGGCGGGAGGACCTCGACCTGCTCGCCGGGGCGGGGTGCAACGCCTACCGGTTCAGCCTGGAGTGGAGCCGCATCGAGCCGGAGGAGGGCGAGGTCTCCCGGGCCGCGCTCGACCACTACCGGCGGGTGGTCGACGGCTGCCGCGAGCGGGGACTGGCCCCGGTCGTGACGCTCGTGCACTTCACTACGCCGCGCTGGTTCCACCGCGACGGCTCGTGGCTGGGCCCCAAGGCCGGCGACCGGTTCGCCCGGTTCGCCGAGCTGGCGCTGCCCGTGGTGCAGGACGCCGAGTACGTGCTCACCCTCAACGAGCCGAACCTGGCCGCCTGCCTGCCCGTGCTGGCGGAGATGGCCGCCCGCGGCGAGCCGGTCAACGGGCTTCCGCGGCCGGACCAGGAGCTGAGCGAGGCGTTCCTGGCGGCCCACCGGCGCGGCCTCGACGTGCTGCGCGGCGGCTCTCCGCCGGTCGGCCTGGCGCTGGTCGGCCAGGAGTGGATCGCCGAGGACGGCGCCGTCGAGCAGATGGCCGCGCACCGCGCCGCCATGGAGGACCAGTTCCTCGAGGCGGCCGCCGACGGCGACTTCGTCGGCATGCAGGTCTACAGCTGCGCCCGGATCGGTGCGGGCGGCCCGGTCGCCCCGGCCCCCGAGCTCACGACCCTGGCGCACATCGAGGACCGGCCGCAGGCGCTCGGGGAGTCGGTCCGCCGGGTGCGCGAGGTGCTCCCCGAGATGCCCATCCTGATCACGGAGAACGGGATCGCCACCGCCGACGACGCCCAGCGCATCGCCTTCACCGACGCCGCCCTGCGCGGGCTGGCCGCCGCCGTCGAGGACGGCGCCGACGTCCGCGGCTACCTGCACTGGAGCCTGCTCGACAACTTCGAGTGGTTCGGCGGTTACGCCCCGACCTTCGGCCTGATCGGCGTCGACCGCACCACGTTCACCCGCACCGCCAAGCCCAGCCTCGAGTGGCTCGGCGGGGTGGCCCGCCGGAACGGTCTCTGAGGGGCGCGGACCTCGCCGTCGCGCTCCGAACGTTCAGGGGCGGCTTCCCGCCCCGGTCCGGATCCCCGGGTCGGAGACTCGCGACCGCCTCGTCGCGGGAGTCCGCGGGCCGCCTCGCCACCGCGGCAGCCGGCTGACCCGGTCTCGGCCTCGGCCTCGGCGTCGACTCCCCGGGGATGCGGGCGAGGTCGACGTGAGCGGGGTGGGGAGACCGGCCGGACCCCGCTGGGGTCGATCTCGACCGCCGAAAACCGCACGCCGTGCGGACCCGACCCGGATTCGTACAAGCGGGCCCCGCAGGGGACCGAACGGCGGACCGGGGCAGAACCCGACGGAGTCCGGTCGCTGCGGGGCTCACCTACATCCTCACCCTCGGACACCGTGTATCGGGTTCCTCGCCAGGAACTCCGCCATCGCCCGCGCGACGGGCTGAGGACGCTGGACGTAAGCATTCAGCCCGATCTTGAGCGTGACCTCGTGTCGGGGTCAGTGTGATCTTGGCGGCAGTGGCGTGTCGATCACGAATGATCGGCTGGTCTGCGGTGTGATCTTGGGGTGTCCGAGCCGGA
>NZ_JAHKRK010000262.1 GCF_019396355.1 Pseudonocardia nigra | reverse complement strand
CCCCTGCCGTACAGCGCGATCGTCAGCGAGGCGACCCCAAGCGGCAGCAACGGCCACCACCCACGCGGCGGAGCGGCCAGGGCCCACGCAACACCGGCCGCGATCGCGAGCGTGACCGCGACGGGCGACCGCACGACCGTTCGCGCGACCGGCGGCGCCGGTCCTACGGACTCAGCAGCGAGGTCGTCGCCATCGGCTGTCCCGGTCGGGCGGCTATCCGTGGTCATGGCGGTCTCCTCTCGGCTGACCGGGTCGGTTCCGACTGGTCGGTCAGGTAGCGATGGACCGCCTGCCCTGTAGCCTCATCATCCACCGTGCGACTCCGAAGGCTGGTGTTGCCCGCCACTGAAGATGGCGACGTAGGCGCCGTTCACGGTGACGACGAAGAACGGACATACCGGGCAGGGTTGGTCGTCAGGGTGTCGCCGTGGTCGTCAAGGTGCCGGGAGCCAGCCGCATGCGCGCCGGTTCGACGTCGGCACGGTGGCGCCGGGTTACGGGCGCGCGAGGACCCGGCAGGAACCGAAATCTCAGCCCGGCCGGGCCGGCACCGGTCGGCCGACAAGCCGGCCACGGGTGATCTGGCCGATCAGCGTCCACGGCGGGACGTGCGGGGCGACCCGGGCCCGGAGGGTGACCGCGGCGGCGGCCAGCGCGGTCAGCGCCTCACCCAGCCGCGTGGGCTGCGGCGCGAGGTCGGCGATCACGTCGCGGTCGACCCGGGCGAGCCAGAGCACCCCCTGCACGCGCAGCCACTCCACGTGCTCGGGGTCGCGCACGGCGCGGATCCAGCGCCGCACGGTGGACAGCGGCCGAGCCAGCTCGGCGGCGATCCGCCGGTAACCCGCCCCTCGGGCACTGGCCAGCAGCGCGGAGCCGATCACGGCCGTGGTGTCGGCTCGGCGCGGGGCCACGACGGCGGGCAGTAGGACGTGGGTGCCGCGGCAGGTGCGGCAGCGGGCCCGCCGCGGTCGTAGGGCCACTGTGGTCGTGCCGTGGTCGCGCACGGTGCGAGCCCGGGCGTGCCCCCAGGGCTGCAGCGGGCCGGTGCACGACGGGCAGGTCAACGTTCCGCTGGCGAGGTCGGTCTCGGCCTGGCTCGGGTCGGCGATGCCGATCATCGAGTCGGGGTGGGGGCACGGCGCACGAGCGTGGTCTACCAGGCCCGCAGCCGCCAGGGGTCAGCTGGTGTGGGCTACGTCCCCCGGCGGTGCGCCGCGCCGACAGCGTCGGTCGGGTGGGCTGGGCTCGGCACGATGACGACCGCGGGCGAGGAGCGGCGTGCCCGATGCTGGGACGGGCCTGTTGATCGTCACGGTGGCGGCGCCGACGGACGCCGTGGACGGGAGCCGTCCGTCGTCACCGTCAATGGCGGGAATCGCGCGCCAGGTCGTCATCCTCGGAGGCGGTCAACAGGCGGAGGAACAGTCGGGCGGTGGCCGCACGGTCACTGACCCACGATGTCTACACCAGTGGATCAGGTTCTGCCATGGTGGGCGGACCCTTGCCAGTCGGTCATTCAGCAGGCGAGCCGAGGCGCGCAAGAACACCCCTACCAAGATCACTCGGGGGGATGCGACGGCTTGAAGGCTAGGGCCTGTCCTGGGGATCTTCGCGGAGCCAGAGGACGATGGCCGCGAGGATGAGGGCGGTCCGGAAGTAGGCGGCTCGTTTGGCGTAGCGGGTGGCCAGTGCCCGGAACTGCTTGAGCCGGGCGAAGCAGCGTTCGACGACGTTGCGTCCGGCGTAGATGTCCTGGTCGAACGCCGGTGGCCGGCCGCCGGCGGAACCCTTGGCCTTCCGCCGGGCGGTCTGGTCGGACTTCTCCGGGCAGGTGAACGCGATCCCTCTGCTTCGGAGTGCTCTGCGTGTGGAGGGGTGGGAGTACGCCTTGTCGGCAACCACCCGCTTCGGTCGTTTGCGCGGTTTGCCGGGTCCGACTCGGGCGACGGACACCTCATCGAGCAGCGGCAGCAGCTGCGGGTTGTCACCAGCCTGCCCGGGGGTGTGAGCAGGACGGCCATGGGTAGCCCGCGGCCATCGACGGCCAGGTGGAACTTGGTGGTCAGTCCGCCGCGGGACCGGCCCAGGGCTTCCCCGTCGATGGCGAGGTCTTCGACCCAGCCGGTGGTGCAGCCCCCTTTTTCCGGGCGCCAGCGGCGTGCTGGTGAGCCCGGACCGAGCTGGAGTCGACGCTGAATCTCCACTCCACAACGCCGATGGAATCGTCTTTCACGACTACCTCGGTGAGGATCCGTTCCCAGGTGCCGTCGGCGGTCCACCGCCGCAGCCGTTCGTGTGCGGTCTTCCACGGCCCGTACCGTTCGGGCAGGTCGCGCCAGGGAACCCGGTCTTGGACTGCCACAAGATCGCGTTGATCACCTGGCGGTGATCCCGCCACCGGCCACCTCGCTTGCCCGTTTCAGGCAGCAACGCCTCGATCCGCGCCCACGCCGCATCGGTGAGTTCATGTCGACCAACCATCCCCACCAGCTTGAATCACACCGATGAAAGATCGCCAGGACAAGCCCTAGATGCATGCGTCTCACTTCCTTTGAAGTGGAACACCGCCCGCGGCGACCGTCTCGCCGTCGCTGCCCCAGCTCGCGGCGTCTCACATGTCAGGTCCACAACGGCGTGTCGAAAGGCCGCTACAGATCCGACCAGCGGTACTTTCCGGCAGTGGATCTCGGGTACGCGCGGGTGTCGACCGCGAAACAGGACCTCGACCGGCAGCTGCACGCCCTCGGCGAGGTCGGTATCCCGGCCGAGCGGACCTTCGTCGACAAGAAGTCCGGCTCGACCACCGACCGGCCCGGGCTGCGCGCGCTGCTCGGCTACGCCCGCGACGGGGACGTGATCGTGGTGCACACCCTGGACCGGCTCGGCCGCACCGTGCGCGACACCCTGAACCTGATCCACGACCTGTCGACACGCGGGGTCGGGGTGCGCAACCTAGCCGACCCGATCCGGATCGACTCGTCGAACGCCGCCGATCCGATGGCGCAGCTGGCGGTGGTGCTGCTGGCGTTGTTCGGGCAGATGGAACGCACCTACACGCTGGAGCGGGCGGCGCACGCCCGCGCGGTGGCCACCGCGAAGGGACGCCGGATCGGCCGTCCGTCGGTGGTGGATCCGCACAAGCTGACCTATGCGGTGCACTTGCGCGAGGCCGGGGACACCATCGCCGAGATCGTCGCCAAGACCGGTATCACCCGCTCCAGCCTCTACCGCCACCTCCCGCCCCGCCCCGTCGAACCGGTCACCGCGGCGGGCACGAACGCCACCCGGCCATGACTACCCCGCCCGCGATCAGGCCGAGTGAGCCCGCGGCGCCCGACGACGACCAGCGCGACGTCGCGCTGCACCGGTGGCGCGTTCTGCGCCCGCACCTCGAGGACGGCGTCCCGCTCGCCGCCGCCGCGCGCACGGCCGGCGTGCCAATGCGGACCGCGCAACGCTGGCTGGCGACCCACCGTGCCGGCGGGTTGGCCGGTCTGGCCCGACATCCGCGCAGCGACCGTGGCCGCCGCCGAGTCCAGCCCGAGCTGGAGCTGCTCATCGAGGGCCTGGCGCTGCGCCGCCCCGCGCCTACCCGGGCGGTCATCCACCGTCAGGTCAGCGAGGTGGCCGCCGATCACGGCTGGGCGTCGCCGGGCTACCGCACCGTGTGCGACATCGTCGCCGCGCTGGACCCGGCGCTGGTGTGCCTGGGCACCGAGGGCGCCAAGCGCTACAGCGAGGTGTTCGAGCTGGTGCACCGCCGCGAAGCCGACGCGCCGAACGAGATCTGGCAGGCCGACGACACCGAGCTCGACCTGTGGGTCCGCACCCCGACCGGGGAACCCGCCCGGCCCTGGCTCACCGTGATCCTCGACGACCACTCCCGCGCCGTCGCCGCCCACGGTGTCGTCCTCGACGCACCCAACACGATGAACACTGCGCTGGTGCTGCGCCGGGCGATCTGGCGCAAGACCGAACCGGGCTGGCAGGTCTGCGGCATCCCCGAGGTCTTCTACACCGACCACGGCAGCGACTTCACCAGCCGCCACCTCGAACAGGTCGCCGCCGAACTGAACATCCGCCTGGTCACCTCGCTCCCCGGCCGACCCCGTGGCCGCGGAAAGGTCGAACGCTTTTTCGACATGATCAACACCATGTGCCTGGCCGGGCTGCCCGGCTACGCCCCCCGCGGCACCCCCGACCGGGCCGAGCAGGCCCAGCTCACCCTGCCCGACCTCCACGAAGCGATCGGCCGGTTCATCACCACCACCTACCACCAGCGCGTGCACAGCGAGACCCGGCAGCCGCCACATGCCCGGTGGATCGCCGGAGGGTTCCTGCCCCGGATGCCCGACTCCCTCGAACAACTCGACCTGCTGCTGCTCACCGTCGCCAAACCCCGCAAGATCCACCCCGACGGGGTGCACCTGTTCGGGCTGCGCTACCTCGACCCCACCCTGACCGCCTACGTCGGCGAGCAGGTCACCGTCCGCTACGACCCCCGCGACCTCGCCGAGATCCGCCTGTTCCACGACGGCGCCTTCCTCGCCCGCGCGATCTGCCCCGAAATGGCCGGCACCACGATCAGCCTGCGCGAGATCCTCGCCGCCCGCCGCCGGCACCGCCGCGACCTCACCGCCACGCTCACCGCCCGCCGCGCCACCGTCGACGAACTCATGACGCTGCGCGCCGGACCCGCTCCCATCCCAGCCGACCCCGGGCCGACCCCACTAGAAGCGAACCGCGGCCGCGCCGCCCATCAGCTCAAGCTCTACGCCCAGGAGTGACGTGACGACGTCCAACACCGCGCCCGCCGCCACTGCGGCGGTGCCCTGCGATGAGGCTCCCGAGCTGGTCAGCACCCTCGAGCACCGCCGGTTCGGCGAGTTCGCCGACGCCGTTCGCGCCGACCGCTACATCGGGCTGTGCTATGGCGCACCCGGCGTCGGGAAGACCATCTCCGCCCGCAGCTACGCCGACTGGCAACATGTGCGACCCCTGCTGGGCAAAGACAACTGGCTGCACCAGGGCACCGCCCGCCCGGACTGGCACACGATCTTCTACACCCCGCTGGTCAACGCCAGCCCGATCCGGATCAACAAGGAACTCAACACCCTCGCCACCCGCCACGCCCTGCTCCGCGCGGAGAGCGTCATCGACTTCGGCACTGGCCGCCAACCCCACGGCGCGTCGATCCACACCGAGCTGCTCGTCGTCGACGAGGCCGACCGGCTCGCCTACCGTGCCCTCGAGCAGGTCCGCGACTTCTACGACCGCAGCCACCTCGGGCTGATCCTCATCGGCATGCCCGGCCTGGAGAAACGCCTCGCCCGCTACCCCCAGCTCTACAGCCGCATCGGCTTCGTCCACCACTACCGCAACCTCAACCCAACCGAACTCGCCCGCGTCGTCGCCGGCTGGCCCGACCTCGGCCTTAACGCCTCCGACCCCGCGACGGTCGAGACAATCGCCGCGATCACCCGCACAACCAGCGGCAACTTCCGGCTCGTCACCCGGCTCCTCGCCCAAGCCCAACGCATCGCTGCAATCAACAACCTCGACCGCCTCACCGTCGAGGTCATCGACGCCGCCCGCGACGCCCTCGTGATCGGCACCGCCTGAAGCGTGGTCCCACCACGCCAGATAGCGCCGCCGGAACAGCGCCATTCATCTCAGCGCGTCACACCCCGCCGGGCAGGGTGAGGTGGTAGTCGGCCGAGTCACCGTTGCCGCGGTTGGCCAGCAGCCCATCGTGGATCGTGAGCGTGGTGATGCAGTCCATGAGGGCCATCGCGGAGAACCTGTCGTAGGTCAAGGGTGACATCTCCTCGTCGTCCTGCGCGAGCACTGCGGAGACGTGGGTCTCGAAGAACTCGGGGAAGTCGAAGTCGAGCAGCACGCCGTCCTCGTCGGCGGCGCGGGCCAGCGCGTCGATGACGACGTGCTTGACCAGGCTGCGGCGCGCCGACTCCGGCACGCCCGCCCGGTACCGAGTACGCCGGCGACGAGTACCTGATGGCGCGACTCGGCCTGCTTCCGGTCATAGCTGCTCGCGCTCAGCAGGACGGACGCGTCACCATCGGCGCGCTCCACGAGTGGAGCCGAGACGCCGTCGAGACGGTGCTGAACCTGATCGTCGACGGGTTGCTCCCGGACCAACTGCACCTTGCCGACGAGCTTGCCGAGTTCCGGGCCTACCGCGCGTTGTTCGACATCGAGGCCGCGATGCCGGCCGTCGTCATCACTGGGCGATGACCAGCGCCGCCTCCACCCAACCTTGACCGAGGGGCTCCTCATGGCCGACAACGTCCGCGCTCTGCGCCCCACCCGCGAGCCGTGGGACCTGGTCGAGCACGCCATCCCTGGCAGCCGATTCGTCACACCCGAGCAGAGGAGGCGAGCGCGTTCCAGGCAGGTGTCCACCCCGGCGGCAGGTGGATCTCGGTCGTGTCGTCGAGGTCGTAGGCGAACATTGCGGTCGCCGAGATGTAGCCCGGGCCGTCCCACTGCTTGCCGGTGGGAGCGAGACCGGCCGTCGTTCGGGTGACCAGGCCGGCGCGTTCGAGTTCCGCGGCGACGTCCTCGCTGTCGGCGTCGGACAGGTCGGCCCGCACCATCAGCGTCGACGGCGGCAGGGCCGGGGTGTCCGGCAGCACCTGTGTGAGGTACTCCAGCCAGCTCATCGCGATGCGCGCAGCCTCGGAGAGAGACGAGTTGTCATCAGCGACGTCCACAGCGCGCACCGTAGCGCTTGCACCCCGACAGGGGCGGTAACCCGTCTTCGCCACCCAAGAGAGTGCGGTGAATTCGTCGTTTCTGTGCTGCAGCAGGTCGACGGCCTACGGGGCCTTGACGAGGGAGCTCACGTCGACTGCGACGTTAAACCAGGCGCCGACATCGTGCTCCTCTGCGCGGCACTGGCGCTCTACGCCGTCGTGGCCCTCGCCCGGCAGGCCGGTGCATCGGCTCCGTCAGCCGCCGATCTCGCCGCCGGCGGGCCGCCACACCGCGGCCACCGACGGGCGGGGCTGGTTGCCGCCGCCGTCCGGCCAGTTCGACACCGGTTCTCGATGCTCGCCTCGTCGTTCTCGCCCGGGTGCTGCGGCGACACCAGCACGAACCGCTCGGTGATCACGGGTCCGCACGCCTCCGCGCCGACCGGCACGGTGCAGAACAGCTTCGTGTGCCCGCGCTGCTCCCCGACGAGCGCGACCCCGTACAGCCCGTCATTGAACCCCAGCGCGTTCCCGTCGGTGGCGATCCACAGGTTGCCGTAGCGGTCGAACGCCAGGTTGTCCGGACAGGAGATCGGGCTGACCTGCGACTTGTCGAACCCGGCGAAGTAGGTCGACGTGTCCTCCGGGTCGCCGCAGACGAGGAACAGCCGCCACGCGAAGCTGGTCGCCAGGGGGTCGTTGTCGTCCTCGGTCAGCTCGACCACCTGGCCGTGCTTGTTGTCGACGCGCGGGTTGGCCTCGTCGACCGGGGCGCCGTCGGCGACCCCGCGCTCGTCGTTGTTGGTCATCGCCATGTAGACGCGCCCGCTCCACGGGTTCGCTCGACGTCCTCGGGGCGGTCCATCCTGGTGGCGCCGACCGCGTCGCCGGCCAGCCGGGTGAAGACGTACACCTCCTCGGCGGTCATGCCGTCGACGAACGACCTGTCGTTGTGGGCGAGCGGGATCCACTCCCCGGTACCGTCGAACTCGCCGTCCGCGGGTAGCGCGCCGGACCCGTCGATCTGCGCGGGCGGCGAGTCGCCGTCGAACCTGGCCACGTAGAGGGGAGGGTGCCGGAGTCGAGGAGCTTGCGGTTGTGCTCGCGGACACGCCGGCTCGAGCCGCGGAGCATGCACTCGTCGGAGACGAACTTGTAGACGTACTCGAACACCTCGTCGTCGCCCATGTACGCGACGCGCCCAGGCTGCTCATCAGCAAGATGCCGTGGGGCGAGCGGCCCATGAGCGGGAAGCGTCGGGAGAAGCTGGGCCCGCGTCGCGAGGAGGTCGCGAATCTCTACCCGTCGCGTTCGACCGCGCTGGCATTCAGCCGGCCGGAATTGCAGTCAACGGAGCAAGCAGTTCGAGAGCCACGAGGAGAGGTCCAAGATCCTGACGCTGACCATCGTGGGATCCGAGCAACGCCGGCTGAGTGAGCCGATCTTGTACAGGATGGCGGGCCGGATGCAGCCCCGGTCCGGCCTGACCGGCCTGTCGCGAGCTGGAAGTGCCTGCCCCTTGAGCATCGACCCGGTAGCCGCGGCGGTCGCCGCGCTCGTCGCCGCGCAACTGATGGAAGCGCCGACCTACCTGCAGCGCGCGGCGGGCCTGGATGTCAAACAGGACATCTTCGACGAGGCCGGCGCGATCCTCCGCGCTCCGCGGCGTTACCGCCGACTCGTCGGCTGGCTCGGCCACGGGGCGCTCGCCATCGCGATCGTGCTGCTGTACGCCACGTTCTTCGCGGCCGTCGCGCACAACGATCACCTGGCATGGTGGGGCTTGGACTGTTTGCGCCCGGGTGTGCGTCGGTGTTCGGCGAGCCCGACCAGGATGGCGTGGCGCCACGATGTCAGTAGCGGTTCGGCGATCTCCGGCGGGATCTGGTGTTGTCGCTGCTCGCGGGCATGGTGGGCGGCAGTGTTGAGCCCGTGCAGCGCCCGGAGGGCTTGTTCGGGCCAGTCCTGGTCGGGGTGGGCCTCGGCGGCGGCGACCAGCTCGCGGGCCAGGTGCGCGCCGCACAGGGCGTGCCGGGCATCGGGTAGGCGTCGTAGACGGCCAGGGCGTCGTGCACGACCGTTCCGCGGAACGCGGGCAGTACGTCGAACTCGGTCACCGCGGCCCGGCCGCGGGAGGGGTGCAGGTGGTAGGCGGTCAGTGTCTCGGTGCAGGCGACGTGCAGCCACCACCGCGACCCGTTGATGTTGCTGCTGGTCTCGTCGACGTGGATCACGTGCGCCAAGGTGATCAGTGTCTTGATCAGTTTCTCGACGTCGCCCAGCACGCCCGCCACCTGGCCGAGCACCGAGCTGATCCAGCCGGTGGAGGGGCGAGCCCCGGTCACATCGGCGATCAGCTGCGCGGCCCGGGCGACCGGAAGGTGCTGGAACACCACCAGGTAGGCCGCGAGCGCGCGCAGGTTCGGCCCATACACCGCAGGCGCGGACACCCCGGGCGGTGCCGGCGCCGCGGTCACCTGCCCGCAGCCGCAACGGCGCTGGTGCAACCGGTGCTCCACCACCCACGGGCTGATCATCGGGATGTCGTGCACCTGACGGCGCACCACCCCCGCCGGCGCGGCGTCGGCC
>NZ_JAHKRK010000261.1 GCF_019396355.1 Pseudonocardia nigra | reverse complement strand
CTGCGGCACCTACCTGCGCAACGCCTGCACCGCCGGCTACAAGGGCATCTACCAGGACGGCCGGTACCCGTCACCGGAGTACCTCGCCGCCCTCGACCCGCGGTTCGCCACGTTCGTCACCGACAAGCTCGAGCACCCCATCGGCGAGCTCGGCGGGTGCGCGGGCGGGCTCACCGCGCAGGCCGCCGCCTGGACCGGGTTGCCCGAGGGCATCGCGGTGGCCGTCGGCAACGTCGATGCGCACGTGACGGTTCCGGCCGCGCAGGCCGTCGAGCCCGGACAGATGGTGGCGATCATGGGCACGTCCACGTGCCATGTGATGGTGTCCGACCGGCTCGGCGAGGTGCCGGGCATGTGCGGGGTGGTCGACGGCGGCATCCTGCCCGGGCTCTGGGGCTACGAAGCGGGCCAGAGCGGCGTCGGCGACATCTTCGGCTGGTTCGTCGACACGGCCGTCCCGCCGGGCTACCACGAGCGCGCCGCCGAGCGCGGGATCAACGTCCACGCGCTGCTCACCGAGCTCGCCGCCGAGCAGCAGGTGGGCGAGCACGGGCTCGTCGGATTGGACTGGCACTCCGGCAACCGGTCGGTGCTGGTCGACCACGAGCTGTCCGGGCTGATCGTCGGGCAGACCCTCGCCACCCGCCCCGAGGACACCTACCGCGCTCTGCTCGAGGCCACCGCGTTCGGCACCCGCGCGATCATCGAGGCGTTCGAGCGCTCGGGCGTGCCCGTGCACGAGCTCGTCGTCGCGGGCGGGCTGCTGAAGAACCGGCTGCTCATGCAGATCTACGCCGACGTCTGCAACCGGCCGCTGTCCACGATCGTCTCCGAGCAGGGGCCCGCGCTGGGCTCGGCGATCCACGCGGCCGTCGCCGCCGGCCACCACAAGGACATCCACACCGCCGCCGCGGCGATGGGTGCCGTGCACCGCGCCGTGCACGTCCCCGACCCGGACCGGGCGCGGGCCTACGACGCGCTCTACGGCGAGTACGTGCGCCTGCACGACCACTTCGGCCGGCGCGGCAGAGGTGGCGGCAACGACGTCATGCACCGCCTGCGCGCGCTCCGCGCGCAGGCCCTGAACCGCAGGAAGGAAGCCGAGTGATCCCGGAGTCCGCGAAGGATCTCGTCGACGAGCTGCGCGAGCAGGTCGCGGCCCTGCACGCCGAGCTCGTGCGCTACGGCCTGGTGGCGTGGACGGCGGGCAACGTCTCCGCCCGTGTCCCGGGTCACGACCTGCTGGTGATCAAGCCCAGTGGGATCTCCTACGACGACCTGACGCCCGCGTCGATGGTCGTCTGCGACCTCGAGGGCACGCTGGTCGACGGCGAGCTGTCGCCGTCGAGCGACACCGAGGCGCACGGCTACGTCTACCGGCACATGCCCGAGGTGAACGGCGTCGTGCACACGCACTCGAACTACGCCTGTGCCTGGGCGGCGCGCGCCGAGGAGATCCCGTGCGCGCTCACGGCGATGGCCGACGAGTTCGGCGGCCCGATCCCGCTCGGCCCGTTCGCGCGCATCGGCGACGACTCCATCGGCCGCGGCGTCGTCGAGACGCTCACCGACCACCGCTCGCGAGCGGTGATCATGCAGAACCACGGGGTGTTCTCGATCGGCCCCACCGCGAAGGCCGCGGTGAAAGCCGCGGTGATGTGCGAGGACGTGGCCCGCTCGACCCATCTCGCCCGGCAGCTCGGCCCGCTCGTCCCGATCGCGCAGGAGGACGTGGACGCGCTCTACGACCGCTACCAGAACGTCTACGGCCAGCAGGTGGGAGCGCCCGCATGACGACGAAGCAGATCTGGTTCCTCACCGGCAGCCAGGGCCTCTACGGCGAGGACAGCCTCGCCCAGGTGGCCCAGCAGTCCCAGGAGATCGCCGCCGAGCTGGGCAAGGCGCTGGCCGCGACCGTGCCGGTCGAGGTCGTGTGGAAGCCGGTGCTCACCGACTCCGACGGCATCCACCGGATGGCGCTCGAGGCGAACGCCGACCCGGACTGCGTGGGCGTCACCGCGTGGATGCACACGTTCTCCCCGGCCCGGATGTGGATCCACGGCCTGGACGCGCTGCGCGCCCCGCTGCTGCACCTGCACACGCAGGCCAACCAGGAGCTGCCCTGGTCCACGATCGACATGGACTTCATGAACCTGAACCAGGCCGCCCACGGCGACCGCGAGTTCGGGTACATCCAGGCGCGGCTCGGCGTGGTGCGCAAGGTCGTGGCCGGGCACGTGTCCGACCCGATCGTGCAGAGCCGGGTCGCCGCCTGGGCGCGCGCCGCGCTCGGGTGGGCCGAGGTGCGCTCGCTGCGCCTGGCCCGCTTCGGCGACACCATGCGGGACGTCGCGGTCACCGAGGGCGACCGCACTGAGGCGCAGTGGCGGTGGGGTGTCACGGTCAACGGCTACGCGGTCACCGACCTCGCCGACGCCGTGCACGCGAGCCTCGACACCGAGGTCGACGCGCTCGTCGCGAGTACGAGGACCGCTACGACGTGGCGGCCCAGCTGCGCCGCGGCGGCGAGCGCCACGAGTCGCTGCGCTACGGCGCCCGGATCGAGCTGGGCCTGCGCACGCTGCTCGACCGCACCGGGGCGAAGGCGTTCACCACGAACTTCGAGGACCTCGGCGCCCTGCGACAGCTCCCGGGTCTCGCCGTGCAGCGGCTGATGGCCGACGGTTACGGCTTCGCGGGCGAGGGCGACTGGAAGACGGCCATGCTGCTGCGCACGCTCAAGGTGGCCGCGCAGGGCCTGCCCGGCGGCACCTCGTTCATGGAGGACTACACCTACCACCTCGGCCCGGGCGCCGGCCGGGTGCTGGGCGCGCACATGCTGGAGGTCTGCCCGACGATCGCCGCGGGCACCCCGCGCATCGAGGTCCACCCGCTGGGCATCGGCAACCGGGAGGACCCGGTCCGCATGGTGTTCGACGCGGCCCCCGGCGCCGGGATCGTCGTCGGCATGTCCGACATGGGCGACCGGTTCCGGCTCGTGCTCAACGAGATCGACGTCGTCGCCCCGGACGAGCCGCTGCCGAACCTGCCGGTCGCCCGCGCGGTGTGGGAGCCCTGCCCGGACCTCCGCACCTCCGCCGAGACGTGGATCATGGCGGGCGCCCCGCACCACACCGTGCTGTCCACGGCGCTGTCCACCGAGGAGGTCGCCGACCTCGCCGAGCTCGCCCGCACCGAGCTGCTCGTGATAGACGACGACACCACCCCGCGCCGGTTCGCCCGCGAGCTGCGCTGGAACCAGGCGTACCACCGCCTGGCGGGCGCGCTGTAGAAAGTCGGCCGTGGACATCACCTGGCTCCGCAGCGGGGCACTCGAGGTCGGCGTGATCGGCTACGGGGCGCGGATCGTCGCGGTTCGCGCGCCCGACCGCCACGGCACCTGGGGTGACGTCGCGCTCGGGCTGGCCGACGAGGAGGCCTACCGGCGCGACACCGCCTACCTCGGGGCGTGCGTCGGGCGGTTCGCCAACCGGATCGCGGGTGGCCGCTTCACCGTCGACGGCGTCGAGCACCGGATCCCGACGAACGAGCCGGACGTCGCCCTGCACGGCGGCCCGGCCGCGTTCGAGGCTGCCGACTGGGAGCGCACCGAGGCGAGCGACACGTCGGTGATGTTCCGGCGCACCAGCCCGGCCGGGGAGAACGGGTTCCCCGGCACGCTGGACGTCGCCGTCACCTACGCGGTGGACGGCCCGGAGCTGCGCATCAGGCACGAGGCCACCACGGACGCACCGACGGTGGTGAACCTGACCAACCACGCCTACTGGAACCTCGCCGGCGGCGGCTCGGTCGAGGACCACGAGGTGCACCTGCACGCGGCGCAGTTCCTCGCGGTGGACGAGCACCTGATCCCCGACGGGCCGCCGGCGCCGGTGGCCGGCACCCCCTTCGACTTCCGCTCCCCCACCCGGCTCGGCGCGCGGCTGCGTGCGGATCACCCGCAGCTGCGCGCCGCCCGCGGCTACGACCACACCTACGTGCTCGACGGCGAGCCGGACGCCGACGGCCTCCGCCTCGCCGCGCGGGTGGCCGAGCCGCGCACCGGCCGGACGCTGGAGCTGCGCACCGATCAGCCCGGGGTGCAGTTCTACTCGGGCAACATGCTGGACGGCACGCTCGTGCTGCGCGACGGCACCACGGCCCGCCAGGGCGACGCGTTCTGCCTGGAACCGCAGGCGTTCCCGAACTCCCCCAACCGCCCGGACTTCCCGTCGACGGTGCTCCACCCGGGCGAGACCTACTGCGCGCGCATGACCGTCCGCCTCGAGGTCCGATAGCGATCAGGCGGCCGACAGCCAGGCCGCCGCATCCGGCGGCAGCTCGCCCGTGTCCGTCAGGTCCGCGCTCGCCAGCAGCAGCTGTGCGTCCGCCGGCAGCGGGACGGGGGCGTCCGACAGGTTCACGACGCACGTGAAGCCCGCGCCGCGGGAGAACGTGAGCACGTCGGACGGTCCGGGCAGCCAGGCGAACTCGCCGTCGCCCAGCGCGGGGTGCTCGCGGCGGATCCGCAGCGCTGCGCGGTAGAGCGTGAGCATCGACCCCGGGTCGCCGTCCTGCGTCTCCACCGTGACCGAGGCGAAGTCGGCGGGCTGGGGCAGCCACGGCGCGCCGCTCGCGCCGTCGGGGCTGAACCCGAACGGGGCGGCCGTGCCCGACCAGGGCAGCGGGACCCGGCAACCGTCACGGCCGCGGTCGGTGTGCCCCGAGCGCTTCCAGGTCGGGTCCTGCAGGACGTCGTCGGGGAGATCCTCGACCTCCCACAGCCCGAGCTCGTCGCCCTGGTACACGTAGGCGCCGCCGGGCAGCGCGAACATCAGCAGCGCGGCGGCCCGGGCGCGCCGGGTGCCCAGCTCGCGGTCGAGGGTCTCGGCCGGCGGCAGCTCGGACAGCGAGTACTTGTCGGGCGTGAGCGGCCTGCCGAGCCGGGAGACGTGCCGCACGACGTCGTGGTTGGACAGCACCCACGTGGTGGGCGCGCCGACCTCCGCGACGGTCGCCAGCGACTCGTCGATCACCGCGCGCAGCGTCGCCGGCTCCCAGGACGTGCGCAGGAAGTCGAAGTTGAACGCGGTGTGCAGCTCGTCCGGGCGCAGGTAGCGGGCCAGCCGCTCCGGCGAGTCGACCCAGGCCTCGGCCACGAACACCCGCGGCTCGGGATAGGAGTCGGCGACCCTGCGCCACGCGCAGTAGATCGCGTGGACGCCGTCGCGGTCCCAGTGCGGGTGGTCCGCGCGGTCGACCGGGGCGAGCATGGCCTCGTCGTCGACGCCGAGGTCGGGCAGCCCCTCGCTCTTCACCATGCCGTGGGCGACGTCGATGCGGAAGCCGTCGACACCCCGGTCGAACCAGAACCGCAGGATCGACTCGAACTCCGCGTGCACCCGCTCGTCGGCCCAGTTCAGGTCCGGCTGCGCTGAGTCGAACAGGTGCAGGTACCACTCGCTGTCCCCGACGCGGGTCCACGCCGGGCCGCCGAAGACGCTGCGCCAGTCGTTCGGCGGCTGCGCGCCGTCGGCCCCGCGACCGGGGCGGAAGTGGTAGCGGGCGCGTTCCGCGGAACCGGGCAGGCTCGCCAGCGCCTCCTGGAACCACGCGTGCTGGTCGGAGGTGTGGTTCGGGACGATGTCGAGGATCACCCGCAGCCCGAGCGCGTGCGCCTCCTCGACCAGCGCAGCGGCCTCCTCGGCGGTACCGAAGGCCGGCTCGACCGCGCGGTAGTCGGCCACGTCGTAGCCCGCGTCCGCCATCGGCGACGGGTACCACGGGTTGATCCACACCGCGTCGACGCCGAGGTCCCGCAGGTGCCCCAGCCGAGCCCGGATGCCCGCGATGTCACCGACGCCGTCGCCGTTGCCGTCGGCGAAGCTACGGATGTAGAGCTGGTAGACGACGGCGTCGCGCCACCAGGTGCTCTGGTCGGTCCTCGTGGTGGCGACCTCGGCCGTGCTCATGCACGCTCCCCCATTGATCAGGCTGATTGATTAAAGTTCCTGCGCTATCCTCGGCAGTTACTGGCGGACGGTCAAGGTGGTGTGGTGCACGGATCCGGGGCGACGGCGCCCTTGCTGCGCCGGATGAACGCGCAGGCGGTGCTCGACGCCCTGCTCGACGAGGGCACGTTGAGCGGCGCGGAGCTGATGGCCGCCACGCACCTGTCCCGCCCGACCGTCCACGCCGTCTGCGACGAGCTCATCGCCCGCGGCTGGGCCGTCGAGCTCGCGGCCCGGCAACCCGCCGACGCGTCGCGACCCGGGCGGCGGGCGCGCGTGTACGGGCCGCGCGCCCGGGCAGGGTACGTCCTCGGGATCGACATGGGCGCGACGACCGTGCGGGCCGCCCTCGCCGACCTGCGCGGCGACGTGGTCGCCGAGACCGGCGCGGCCTACCGCCACGACCGCGTTCCGGCGGACGAACGGATCGACGCCACGCGCGCGGCGGTGGCCGCGGTGCTCGACACCGCGGGGGCCGCCCCGGCGCAGGTGCTCGGTGGGGCACTGGGCGTGCCCGCACCCGTCCACCCCGCGGGGCACGCGGTGGCCGTCGAGCACTACCTGCCCGGCCTGGCGGCGGTCGATCTCCGCACCGCGCTGGCGCCGCTCGTCGGCGTGCCGCTGCTGGTGGAGAACGACGCCAACCTCGCGGTCCGCGCCGAGCGATGGGTCGGAGTGGCGGCGGGCTCCGACGACGCCGTGCTCGTGCTCGCCGGGGAGCGGCTCGGAGCCGGGGTGTGCCTCGACGGGCGGATCCTGCGCGGGCGCCACGGCGCCACCGGCGAGATGGGGTTCCTGCACCTCGTCGAGGGCGTGGGCGACACGGACGCCGTGGGCAACCTGGCCCGCCGCTGGGGCGCGGGCGTCACCGGGCCGGCGGGCCGCGCCGAGGACGTGTTCGCCGTCGCCCGCGACGGCGACCGGGCCGCGCTCGACGTCGTCGACGCCGTGGCCCGCCGGGTGGGCCGCGCGCTGGCCGTGCTGGCGACCCTGCTCGACCCCGAGGTGCTCGTCGTGGGCGGCGCCGTCGCCGAGGGCGCCGACGTCCTGATGGGCCCCCTCGCCCGGGAGCTCGCCCGCGCGGCCCCGGCCGCCCGCGCCCGGCTCGTCCCCTCCACCCTGGCCGACCGGGGCGTGCTGCTCGGCGCGGTCAAGGCCGCGCTCGACGACGTGCGGCCGCGGCTGCTGGACCTCCCGGCAGCCGGCTGATCAGGTGCGGCACGGTCTCCCGAACGCGACGAGCACGTGCCAGAGCCGCTTGAGCAGCTGCAGGGTCTCCGGATCGCGGGGCAGCGCGGCAGCCGTCCGGCCGAGCAGCGCGGCGTCGAGCGCCGCGCCCGGTACGCCGAACGCGCGCTGTACCCGGAGGGCGAAGTCGGCGACCGCCGGCCCGCGGAACTCCGGCGGCACGGCGTCGGCGGCCAGTTCGAACCCCGGGTGCCATTCCAGTGGGAGTCCTCGCCGGGCGGCGAGCCGCTCGAGGCGGGCGCCGACGTCGGTCCCGCGGAACGACGGGTCGGCGACGACGGCCTCGACGTCGGTGGTCAGGTCCACCCCGCCGTGCACCTGGGCCTCGACGTAGTCATCCAGCGCCCGCCCCGGGACCACGCCGGTGCCGGGTGGCCGCTCGCCGGTCAGCAGCAGCCGGGCCAACGCGGGCAGATCCACCCGCGACCCGAGCACGACCCCGGCGGCGGCAGCCTCGACGAGTGCCGCCAGGACCGGCTCGAATGCGGCGAGCGTGCCCACGTCGACCGGCCCGAGATGACTGTCCCCGGCGCAGAACGTGCACCGGTCGAGCACCGCGGCGCGCAGCCGCAGATGGCACGACCCGAACCGCGGGCAGGCTCCGTCCGGGTGTGCGAGCAGGTTCAGTCCGCCGTAGCAGGGGCGGTCGACCCACCGGTCCCGGTACGCCCCGCCGAACAGCACCTGCTCCCAGCCGTCCCGGTCGCCCCCGGGGACCGCCGTGAGGCTGCCGGCCGACAATCCCGTCTCGAACTGGCTGCGGTAGCGCCCGTCGGCGTCGAGGGCGACGACGACGGTCCGGCTGTCGGCGAGCAGCCGGTCCGGGTGGAAGTTGAGCGTCACACGCGCCCGCCGGACCCCGGCGACGAGCCGCCCGACCGGCGCGTCCGGCCCCAGTACCGCCCGGACCCGCTCGATGCCCCCGGCTGCGGACGCCCGGTCGGTCACGTGCCGCAGTGCGGCGGCCGCCCACTTCCCCATGCGCCGAGTCTGCCGCCGGTGGTCACGGAGTAGTGCCTGCCCCGTGGAGATCCTGCACTACACCGCGGCAACCCCGCAGGCGTGGTCCTCGACGCCACCGGGGCCGACGCGGCCGACATGCAGCGCGTCGCAGCCGAGGTCGGGTACTCGGAGACGGCGTTCCTCGTGCCCGGGGCCGCAGCCGGTGCCGTCGACGTCCGGTACTTCAGCCCGCTGGGCGGAGGTCCCGTTCTGCGGCCACGCCACGATAGCCTCCGCCACGAGTGCAGGCATGCCTGCTAGCATGCCTGCATGGCGCAGGTCACCTGGCGCGCTCCCGACGATCTCGTCGAGCGTGTGCGCGCCGCCGCGGCCGAACAGGGACGCAGCGTGAACGACTACCTGACGCGTCTCGCCGAGGCGGCCACGGACCCGGATCTGGCGGGCGACGACGCGGCGCGAACCAGGGAGCGGCTCGCCCGGGCCGGGCTGCTCGTGCCTGCCGGCCCACCCCGGCCACGACCGGATCCGGACGCGGTCGCCGCTGCGCGCCGCGCCGCAGGCTCCGGCACTCCACTGTCCGACATCGTCGCCGACAGCAGGCGGTGAACGCTTCGCCGACTCGTCCGCTGTCGTGAAGCTCTACGCGGACGAACCCGGCAACGAGATGGTGCGCGCCCTCGGTCAGCTGCTCGTGGCGCAGATCGCGCGCGTCGAGGTGCCGGCCGCGCTGTGGCGCAAGCACCGGATGGGCGAGGTGAGCGCGACAGCGGTGGGCCTGCTGGTCGGCGAGTTCGAGGCCGACTGGTTCGCCGCCGACCCACCCCGGCTCGCGGTGGTCCGGATGACGTCCCTCGTCATCGAGAACGCGGCCCGGCTCACCGGCGGCCACGAGCTTCGCGCGTACGACGCCGTGCAGCTGGCGAGCGCCCTCGCCGTCCGGGCGGCGGACCCCGACGTCGCGCGGTTCGCCGCGTTCGACCGCACACTCCGGGCCGCAGCGGTGGCCGAGGGGTTCACCCTCGTCGGCTGACCCGCGCCGCGGCGGACGTCCGCCTGCACGACGACGGCGGGCCCGGTGCTGTGCGCACCGGGCCCGCCGCTCGTTCCCGTCGCCGTC
>NZ_JAHKRK010000260.1 GCF_019396355.1 Pseudonocardia nigra | reverse complement strand
CTCGCCGACCGCGCCAACATCGCCCACGCCCGACGAGACCTCCTCAACCGCGACGACGTCTTCACCGCGTACGGCATCTAACTGAATCCGACCAAACCGGACAAAGATCAACAACGCCGGGGCCCTGGACCGCCACGTAGGCGAGCCGGGAGTTGGCGACGGCTGCCCTGCCGCGCAGCGCCAGCGCCGCGTCGGTGCCGATGGCGTCGAGGCGCTTGTCGATCTCGACGCGGGAGACGAAGAAGCTCGCCACCGAGGCGATGGCGGCGAAGTGGGTGGCCGTTGGCCGCGGCCTGCTCCGGCCGCCTCAGCACCTCGACCCGATGTGTGCCGCGCGGCCTCAGGACACGCCGCGCTCGGCCTCCAGCAGTCGCAGCCACACCTCGCTCAGGGTCGGGAAGGCGGGCACTGCGTGCCAGAGCGTGTCGAGCGGCACCTGACCCGCGATGGCGATCGTCGCCGCGTGCAGCAGCTCCCCGACGCCAGGACCGACGAACGTCGCCCCCACGATCACGCGGCGCTCCGTGTCGATCACCAGCTGGGCGGTGCCGTGCACGCCCTTGCCGGCCAGCGCACCCGCGGCGGTCGACCCGAAGTCGTAGCGCACCGTGCGGACGGCGAATCCGGCGTCCCGGGCCTGCTGCTCGGTCCGGCCGACGGCGGCGACCTGCGGGTCGGTGAAGCTCACCCGCGGAACAGCGACGTGGTCGGCCCAGGCCTCGCGGTCATGGCCGGCGATGATGTCACCGACCAGCCGGGCCTGGTACTTGCCCTGGTGGGTGAGCAGCGCGCGCCCGTTGACATCGCCGGCGGCGTAGAGCCAGCCGCCCTCGACCCCGCGCACCCGAAGCCGGTCATCGGTGTCCAAGAACCCGCCCGGGCTCAGCCCGATGGTCCCCAGGCCGATGTCGTCGGTGTTGGCCCGCCGGCCCGCCGCGACGAGCAGCTCGTCGGCGACGAGCTCGGTCCCGTCGTCGAGGACCAGCGTCACCGGGCCGTCCGCGGCGGGTCGCACGGCCGTCGTTGCGCCGTGACCTGTCCGGACCGTGATCCCCAGCTCGGTGAGTGCCGCGGCCAGCTCGGCGCCGGCGAAGGGCTCCTCCTGGGGCAGCAGCCGGTCGGCCTGCTCGACAATCGTGACCTCCCCGGCGCCCAGCCACCGGTAGGCCTGAGCCATCTCGGTGCCGACCACGCCGCCACCGAGCACCAGCAGCCGGCGCGGCACCTGTTTGGCCGCGGTGACGTTGCGGTTGTCCCAGACGGAGATGTCGCGCAAACCGTCGACCGGGGGAACAGCCGCTGCGGTGCCGGTGGCCACCACCACCGCACGCCGCGCGGTGAGCGCAACCGTGGTCCCGTCCGCCGCGGTCACCTCGACGGTACGGACCCCGGCAAGTCGGCCGCTTCCACGGACGACGTCGACACCGATGTTCGCGAGCCAGCTAGCCTGCGGACCGTCGTCCCAGCCGCTGGCGAAGCCATCGCGGGTGGCGAGCGCCTCCTCGACGTCGAGTGATCCGGTGACGGCGCCCGCGGCGGCCGGCACCCGGCGCGCGGCGGCGAGCGCCTCGCCGGGGCGCAGCAGCGCCTTGCTGGGCATGCAGGCCCAGTACGAGCACTCCCCACCGACCAGCTCGTTCTCCACCACCGCGGCGGTCAGCCCGTTGTCGCGGGCGTACCAGGCGGCGTTCTCCCCGGTCGATCCGCCTCCGATGACGATGACGTCGTACTCCTGCATACCCATCGCTCTCCGACTCCTTCGCTGTGTGCGGTGTCCTGCGCCCGGTGGGTGACCCCGTCGGGACAAATCCCGCCCGGCCCGTCCCGTCGCGGGTGGCGCTATCAGGTCGGTGACAGTTTCGGGTCGGCGACCGCGCCGTCACCCGGCCCCGAAGACGGCGCATCATGGGCGGGCGCGGGCGGGGTCTCAGGCGTCGAGGGCCGGGGCGGGCGGCAGGTCGAGCTCGGTTCTCATGTAGTGGTTGAAGTAGTTGGTGAACAGGTTGACCGCGAGGTGGGCGAACCCCTCGCCGAGTTCCTCCTCGCTCCAGCCGGCGGCCTGGGCCTGCTTCCAGGTGTCGTCCTGCACGGTGCCCACCTCGCCGGCGGCTTCGCGCATCACGGCGAGCAGGGTGTCGAGCCTGTCGTCACCGGTCGGTCGTCCGGCCCGGATCGCGAGCATCCGCTCGGGGTCTAGGCCGGCGGCCTTGCCGCCCAGGGTGTGCGCGGACTGGCAGTAGCCGCAGTGGTCGACGGCGCCGACCGCCAGCGCGATGGCCTCTCGGGTGCGGCCGTCGAACGTGCCGTGCCGCGCGATCGCTTCTTGCATGCCCGCGTAGGCGCCCAGCACGACGGGGGAGTGGGCCATCTCGGCGTGGATGTTGAGCAGCTTGCCCATCCGCTTGCTCAGGGCCTCGAGCGTGGGGCGGGTTTGCTCGGGGGCGTCGTCGAGGGTGTGGACGGGAACGCGGGGCATCGCAGGACTCCTTGATCGTCGATCTCGCTCTTCCTACCCGGGGGATAACCCGCCCTGGCCGGGTGATCGGCCGGGACTGTCAGCAACCCAACACAGTTGCCGCCCCGCCGCGCGGCCGGCCCGTTCGGTCGCGATCCACCCTCGGTGGACTCGTGGCCCTGGCCGGGGTCCGGATCAGCCCGGACCTGACCTTGGCCGCACCCGGACCTGCAGCGGCGGCCTCACCCGTCGCGACCGCGGCCCCGACCCATGATCCGCTCCGCCCGGTCCCATTGCTCCACGGCCCGGTGTCCGTTGCGTTCCAGACGGGCGAGGAAAGCGTCGCGGCGCAGGTCGCGCAGTTCGAGCTGCTCGGTGTATTAGGGGCCGATCTGCCGGCCGGGTTGTCGGTTGCGGCGGGCCTGCACATAGCGGGCGATGAAGGATTCGACGTTGGCGGCCACCGTCCAGCTCGCCTTGTAGGCGATCGCGCCGCCGCGCTCGATCACCCACGTCATGTTGGGCAGCCCGCCGTAGGCGCGGTGCGCGGAGCCGTCCAGGTCGTCGACGAGGATCGGGCGTCGAATGCCCACCTCGTCGCGGAGCAGCCGGGCGTGCGCCAGTTTGGTCGCGAAGCTGTCGTGGTGCGGGACCCGCTCGCCGGGGTGGGCCTCGTGGGTGTAGACGAACACCCAGCTCAGCTGGGGGTAGCGGGTGGCGAGGTCATCGAGCAGAGGACCCTCTGCTGAGCAGTACGGTCAAGTGAAGGACCCGAACTCCACCACGACTGGGGTGCGTCGCCACAGGTCCGCGAGCTCGACGGTCACGCCGTCGTCGAGGCGGGTGAGCGGGAACGACGGCGCCTTCTCCCCGGCGTGCAGCCTCGCGCTGAACTCGTCGAACCCGCCCATCGCTGCGCCGCCGATGTATTCGGCGAAGTCCGCGTAGTTGTAGCCGTTGTCGGTCATCCGGGTTCGCTCCTTCGGTTGCCGGGTCGGGGAATCCGGCGGGTTCCCACCGCATTCCCGAATTCGGTCAGGATCCGGCCGGCATCGGTCAGTGTGAACGGATCCGCGCCAGCGCAGCGGTGTCGAGCACCCGGACCGAGGCGTAGCCGACCTCGATGTGTCCGTGACGCTCGAAGTCCTTGAGGATCTTGTTGAGCGAGGGCCGCGCGACGCCGAGCATCGCGGCGAGGGTGCGTTGCGGTAGCCGCACCACACCGCCGTCAGGGTCAGGGTCGGCCTCGTCGAGCAGCAGCCCGGCGAGCTGGGCGGGCAGTGGGCGGCCGAGCAGGGCGATGAGCCGCTCCTGGCTGGTCGCGAGGCGCTGCGCAACACTGGAGAGCCACCGGCGGGCGATCGCGGGGTGGCGGGCGAGCAGCCTTTCGAAGTCCGACGAGGTGAGGTGCAGGCAGGTGACGGCGTCGAGTGCACGGGCCGTGTAGGGCAGCGCCAGCCCGAGCAGCAGCGGGATGTCGCCCTCGACGTCCCCGGGCCGGAGCACGCCGACTACGACCCGGCCGCGGCCGGCGGCGACGCTGAGCTCGACCTGGCCCGACCGGATGATCCAGACCCCGGTGCTGCTGTCCGCGTTCGCTCCGAACAGCGGCTGGCCCGCGCGCAGCTCGATCGGGCGCAGTGTCTGGGCCAGCGCCGCGACGTCACCCGATGCCAACGGCGCCGCGGCTCCCCGCCCGACGCAGCGCGCGACCCACGCGGCGTCGCGGATCGGCGCGTCGTCGGTCACCGATCCGGTGCGGGTCGTCCGGAGCGCGCCGGGCCAGCGGCTGACATTCACCCCGGATGGTGTCATCTCGCTGACAGTTCCCGGTTCGTGGTCTCCCGCCGCGGGTTGCCAGCCGGGGTCGAACGGCCCTGGCGGAAGGGATGAGATGCAGACGACCAGCGGCGCCTGCGCGATCTCCACCCTCGCGCTGCTGGTGCTGCCCGCGCTGGGATCCGCGGCGCCGTCGCTGCCGGAGGCGGTGTTCGCCGTCGCGGTGCCGCACCGGGTGTCATCGTCGCCGGCCGCGGCTGTGCACCGTAGCGTCCGGGCGGGCCCTGATATCCGGTTGCGCTGTTGGAGACTGTTGGAGAGGAGCCCGTCGTGGTCCATCGCCCGCACACCGTCGTGTTCGACGTCGTGGAGACGCTGATCTCGCTGGAGCCGCTGCGGCGCCGGTTCGTCGAGGTCGGGTTGCACGCCTCGACGCTGGAACGCTGGTTCGACCGGATGCTGCGCGACGGCATGGCGCTGACCCTGGCCGGTGAGCCCGCCGCCTACCTCGGGGACGACCGGCGCTGGCGTAAGGCCTACCGCGGCGCCGACGTGAGCCCGGAGCTCCACGACCACTCGGTCGCCGGGCGCGTCGGATCCGCCCGGCCGGGCCACCACGAGATGTAACACCACCTGATGAGAAGGGCGAGCGCCCGCATCGCGGGCGTGATTGGTGGCGGGCGCCTGGGCGATGACGAGGTGAACCCGGCCAACCCACCGGACGCGACGTGCTCGGCGAAGTCCGGGTCCATCTGCGTCGCGCGCCGGTCCCGGTGACGTCCCCGGCCGCCCAGCTGTGGCACGTGCCGGGCTGTCCGATCGGCACGGGCCACCTGCCTCACCTGCGTCGGCTGCTGGCCCGCGCCGGTGTCGCAGCGGAGGTGCGCACCCGGGTTGTCCGCGGGCTGCGGGGTACCCCGCTCGACGAGTGGGTCCTCGCCGCTCTCGCCACCCGCTCCGGCCCGAACCGACCCTGAGGAGACCCAGACATGATTCGGGTAGGGCGACCAGTCGGGTGGACGTGATCGGTGACGACCTGCCCATCGTCGAGGCCGTCGAACGGCGCAGCCCGAGTACCGACCGGCTGCACGCCGGCACGAAAGCCCCGTCGTTCCCGCTGACCCGCCTCGACGACGGCGCGACGGTGCAGATGGCGCAGCTGTGGCAGCGCCGTCCGGTGCCGCGACCGCGCCCCCGCCGCCCGCGCGGCCCCTACTACACCGAGCAGCTCGAGCTGCGCGACCTCACCCGCGACGCCTTCGTCGCCCGCCTCGAACGCAACGGAAGGAACGCGGTCGAGCAGTGGCACCGCGCCGAAAAACTCATGCGCCGGCCTGAGTGACCGGGCTCGGGTTGCGCGCCGCACTGAGACCGGGCTTGGCCAGCAACAGCAGCGCCGCGAGCACCGCCCCGAACACCAGGTGCACGGCGAGCTCGAGCGGCTGGTTGGTCGCGGCCAGGAAGGCGGAGAACTGCCCGACGAACCGGGACAGGATCTGGAAGTCCACGACGTAGACCAGCCCGCCATAGATCAGGCCGGCCCAGACGAGCCAACCGGCCGACCGGTTGCGCATCAGAGCAGGCGCGACGAGTGCGGCGAACACCAGCCCGAGCAGTGCCGAGAGCACCGAATGGATCGCCATCCCGACCCACACCGTCGCCTGTGGAGGTGGCGGGCCCTGCGCCAGGGTGGCGACAACCTTGAACGGGGCGAGCGCGGGGTTGCCCATACTCCCGGCGAACCACGAGTTCAGCGCCATGAACACCACCCCGGCCAGGAAACCGGACACCAAACCCCAGCCCAACCACCGGGCGGCCGGCGCCGCGCCAGTGCGGGCCGCTGTCGTACTCGTTGTGTCGGCCATGCTGCTCCTCCACGTACGTTCGTAGCCAGGCGATGACCCGGCCAGACATCAGGGACAAACTCGGCGCGGGGGGCACCGCGTCACCTCGGCCGGTCCTCGACGGCACCCCCGAACGCGACCCGGCCCTTGACCCGCCGGGCGAACGGGAGCGGATGCGGGTATGACCAGGCGGCGTCGGGGAGCTGGGCCCCGTCGACGGTGAGCGTGTAGTAGCGGGCCACGCCTTTCCACGGGCACACCGATCTGGTGGAGCTCGAGGTCAGGGTGCCGGGCCGGACCGAGGACATCAGGAAATACGCGTTTCCCTCGACCATCACGACGTCCCCGGACGCGGCGATCTACTGCGACCTGACCCACGCCGAGCGGGTCGCGGAGGTGCGCAGCGCCGTGCCGAGCCCGAGCAGCACCACCACGACCGCGGCCGCCCCGGCCAGCATCAGCGCCTCGACCGTCGCCGAGGCCAGTCCCAGCACCGTCGGCCCGCGCAGCAGATCCGCCCGGTCCAGCCCGAGGGTGACCAGCGCGGCGACCGCGACACTGCCCACCCCGGCCCCGACCAGGCGGCCCACCCCGGCGCGGTCGCCGCCGCGCAGGTCCTGCGCGACCACCCACGGCCACGCCGCGGCCAGCAGCGCCGGCGCCACATGCCAGGTCGTCGTCGGCCGCCATACGGCCAGCAGCACCCACACCAGCGCGACCACCGCCGCCCACACCGCGCCGCCCACCAGCGACCGGACCCCGCTCGCCGACCCCGAGCCCGCCGGCACCGCGGCGTCCTTCGAGATCTTCTCGGCCCGCATCACGGAGACCACCTCGGCGACCGACGGGTTCACCAGGGCGCGGTCGCCGACGACGACCGTCGGGACGGTCTCGTCACCCCCGGTGGCCGCCCGGACCCGGGCCGCGGCAGCCGGGTCGGTCCAGATGTTGCGCTCGACGGTGGCAATACCCGCCCGCGCCAGCCCGCGACGCAGCCGCGAGCAGTACGGACAACCCGGCCGCCACAACACCTCGATACCTGCCGATGCCGGCGCCAGCGCACCTGGCGCATGCTCCACTGCCTCGTCCACCCGCGCGTCCTCCCGCAAGTCCGACAGCCGCTGCCCGCGGCCGCTGTCGGTGTGAGGAACCCGCCTCCAGCGACGGCTGATTCCACCCGCTACGCCGGCCTGCTCGACGGCGGCGGCAAGAGGACCCTCTCAGGAACTTTTCGGAGCCATGTGCCCGCGAAACCGGCAGGTGGCTTCCGCCGGCCGGCTCGGCGAGTCCGACCGCCCTGCAGACCGCGACCCGGCAGACGGCGACGGGCAGCGAGCTGCGGTGCTTCGGCGGCCGCCGCTGCTGGCGGCCAGCGGGCTACCGGACGCTCAGCCGGTCGGGGGAGATCGAGGCCCGGTCCAGCACGGCGGGTTTAGGGCCCGGCGCAGCGGGGCGTCGAGCATCGTCTGTTTCAGGCGGGGCGGGCGGCGCGCCGCCGCCGGCGCCCGACCGCGATCCCGCCGACGACCAGTACGACGAACCCGCCGACGGCGAGCCAGAACGGCAGCGAGCCGGGCCGGTCGCCGAAGGCGCCGATCGCGACGTACGCGGTGGCGCCGGGCAGGATGCCCACCGCGGTTCCGGCGAGGTAGTCGCGGGTGCGGACCCCGGCCAGCCCGCACGCGAGGTTCAGCGCGGTGAACGGCAGCACCGGGACCAGCCGCACCGCGACCACCGCGAGCACGCCGCGGCGGCGCAGCACGGCGTCGACCCGCGCGAGCTTGGCGCCGCCGAGCCGCTGCGCCGCGGACCGCCCCAGCCCGCGGGCCAGTGCGAATCCGGCTGCGGCGGCCCCGATCGCCCCGCCCATGACAGCGGCCAGGCCCACCGGCAGCCCGAACAGCAGCCCGGCGGCGATGCTGAGCACGCTGAGCGGCACCGGGGTCAGCCCCAGCGCCGCATACAGCGCGGCGAACGCCAGCGGGGCGGCCCATCCCGCGGCGGCGACCCAGGCTCGCAGCTGCGCCACCGGCGGGACGCCCACCCGCACCGCGCCCGCGACGCCCGCGGCGAGCAGCGCCAGCAACAGCGCCGCCCGCAGCCACGGTCCCCGCATACGCCACCTCCGTCCTGCGGCCGGGCCGTCCCAAGCCTCGCACTGATGCGATGAAGGAGCGGGGCCTCCGCTCCTCGTGACTCCCGGCTCATGCTCGGGGTGCTCACGTCCAACGATTCGAGGAGGCCCCTGTGAGCGAACAGTACGCGGGACGGCAGTTCGTGGGGATGGATCTGCACCGGCGGCGGTCGGTGCTGGTGCGGATGACCGAGGAGGGCGAGCGGTTGGAGACGGTGCGGATCTCCAACGATCCGGAGTATCTGCGGCAGGTGATGGCGCGCGCCGGGGAGTCCCCGGAGGTGGTGCTGGAAGCGACGAACGAGATTGGGCGTTGACCGGCCCCGCTCCTTCAGGGTGACCTGCAACCCGCTCGGGGGTGTACCGCTTCCACCCGACCCGGGAAGCGCCCGGCCCTCGCCCTCACCGCCCTGCCACCGCCTGCGCTGATGGTGCCGCGCCCACCGCGGGCAACGGCACCGGCGCCGGCGCGAACCGGATCCGTCGAACTGGCAGGCGGTGCTCGACGCGGCCCGCGGCCAGACCGTGAACTGATACCTGTACGGCGGCGACCAGAGGGGATCAAACGTGGTCAACGACCAGCTCCACAAGGCGGGATCCCCCCCAACCAGGTCACGGTCACCGCCACCGCCGAAGCGGTGAACAAGGTGCTCGCCGAAAAGCAGGCCGGCTGCAACACCGATCAACATCCTTGACCGGACGCCGACCCCGTCAACTGAACGGCAATTGCGCCTAGCTACTTCGACCTGAAGAAGTCGCGCCCCGTTGGACTTCTGACCTGGGGGATGTGGCGGCGCGCCTCCGGGTCTGTCAAGAGAACGGTGTCACTGTTGGTGGTCGGGTCTAGCGACGGCTCGCGGACAGGCGGCCGTCGAAGGTGATGTCGAAGGCGTTGAGGGCGGGCTTCCAGCGCATGCACCAGCGGCGTTGCCCGGTCCCGGTCGGGTCCAAGCTCATGATCGCCATGTAGACGCACGTCAGGGCGGCGGCCTCGTTGGGGAAGTGCCCGCGGGCCGTGACCGCGCGGCGGATCCGGGCGTTCACCGATTCGATCGTTATCTGGAGTCGCTCTCGGGGTGTCCGGGACGTCGTTGACGAGGCTGTGAGGTCCCGGGTTCTGCCTGGTGGACGTGGTTATCTCTCGCCGTCCAGCACGCGGCGTCTCGGGAGGTTCGATGTTC
>NZ_JAHKRK010000026.1 GCF_019396355.1 Pseudonocardia nigra | reverse complement strand
CGCCGAGGTGGGGGAGGCGGCGCCGGCGGCCGTCACCGCCGCGCTCGACGGGACGCTGCCGGTGGCCGAGCACGTCGTCGCGCGGGCGGCGGCGCCCGCCGGCCTGGACCTGCAGCTGCACCCGGCCCTGCGCTGACCACCGGTCCCGCCACCGGCCGGCGCCCTGCTGGGCCCGGCCGGCGCGGACCCGTCAGTCGGGACCCGGCCGGTCCCCGTCGGAGCGGCGCCGGTCGAACACGCCGGTGACGCCGAGCGCGACGCCCAGCGCGATGCCGAGGGACAGGTTGTCGAGTGCCGTCCCGATCCCGGCGCCGAGCGCGAGCCCCAACGCGATCCCGATGCCCAGGCTCGAACCGTTCCGGTCCGCCATACGTCATCCGCTCCTCGGGTGATCCGTGCTCAGCCGAGCTGCGGCGCGACCTGCGACGCGATGAGCTCGACCTGGTCGATGTCGGCGAGGTCGAGCAGCTGCAGGTAGATGCGGGTGATCCCGGTCTTCTCCCGCCACTCGCCGAGTCGGTCGACCACCTCGGCCGGGCTCCCGGCGATCCCGTTGGCGCGCAGCTCGTCGACCTCGCGCCCGATCGTCAGGGCGCGGCGGGCGACCTCGTCGTCGTCGCGCCCGACCGCGATGACCAGCGCCACGGAGCGCACCAGCTCGCCCGGGTCACGGCCGATGGCCCGGCAGGCCGCGTCGACCCGCTCGAACTGCTCGCTCACGACCTGCATGGACGAGAAGCCGACGTTGAACTCGGTGGCGAACCGCGCGGCCAGCTCGGGCGTGCGCTTCTTGCCGTGCCCGCCGACGATCACCGGCGGGTGCGGCTGCTGGACGGGCTTGGGCAGGGCGGGCGAGTCGGTGAGCGTGTAGTGCTTGCCCGCGAAGGAGTACCGCTCCCCCGGCAGCGTGCCCCACAGCCCCGTGATGATCTCCAGCTGCTCGGTGAGCCGGTCGAACCGCTCGCCCAGGCCGGGGAACGGGATCCCGTAGGCGGTGTGCTCGGCCTCGAACCAGCCGGCGCCCAGGCCCAGCTCGGCGCGCCCGCCGGACATCTGGTCCACCTGGGCCACGGCGACCGCGAGCGGGCCGGGCAGCCGGAACGTCGCCGAGTTCACCAGCGTGCCGAGCCGGATGCGGGACGTCTCGCGGGCCAGCCCGGCGAGCGTCAGCCAGGCGTCGGTCGGGCCGGGCTCCCCGGAGACCTCACCCATCTTGAGGAAGTGGTCGGACCGGAAGAAGGCGTCATAGCCCGCCGCCTCCGCGGCCCGGGCGACGCGCAGCAGGTCGTCGTAGCTGGCCCCCTGCTGGGGCTCGGTGAAGATCCGCAGGTCCACGGCCGTCAACGCTAGTCGGACGACTGGCGCGCCGCCGCGCGGGGCGGTAGAAATCCGATCATGCCGTGGACCCTCGACGCGATGCCCGACCAGTCCGGCCGCACCGTGCTCGTCACCGGCGCGACATCCGGGCTCGGCCTCGCCTCGGCCGTGGCACTCGCGCGGGCCGGGGCGACCGTGCTGCTCACGGCCCGGGACGTCGCTCGCGGACGGGCCGCGCTGGAGCGGGTGCGCGCCGCAGGCGGATCCGCTGCCCAGCTGGTGGACCTCGACCTCGCCGACCTGGAGTCGGTCCGCAAGGCCGCCGCAGACGTCCGCGCGCGCACCGGCGACCGGCTGCACCTGCTGATGAACAACGCCGGCGTGATGGGCACCCCGCCCGCGGTCACCGTCGACGGCTTCGAGCTGCAGATCGGCACCAACCACCTGGGCCACGCCGCGCTCACCTGGCTGCTGATGCCCGCGCTGCGGACGGCGGGCGCGGCCCGCGTCGTCACGCTGTCCAGCCTCGCCCACCGGGGCCCCGGGCTGGACGTCGACGACCTGCACTTCGCCCGGCGTCCGTACCTCGCCGCGCGGGCCTACAGCCAGTCGAAGCTCGCCAACCTGCTGTTCGCCGCCGAGCTCGACCGGCGGCTGCGGGCGGCGGGCGACGACGTGATCTCGGTGGCGGCGCACCCGGGGCTCACCGACACCGAGCTGCTGGCCAACTCGATGCGCCGCCGCAGCGGGGCGTGGCTCGCAGGAGCGGCCGCGGCCGTCAACCGGCTCGCGACGCAGCCGCTGCGGATCGGCGTGCTGCCGCAGCTCTACGCGGCGACGGCGCCGCAGGTCCGCGGCGGCGACTACATCGGTCCGGGCCGGCTCGCCGAGACCCGCGGGTACCCCGCCCCGGCCAGGCGGAGCGCGGCAGCCCAGGATGTCGAACTGGCCCGGCGGCTGTGGGATGTGACGGCCGCCGCGACGTCGGTCCAACCCGACCCGGCGTGAATGCCGCGGCGTAGCCTGGGCGACGTGACGATCGCACCCGAAGGTCGCAAGCTCCTGCGCCTGGAGGTCCGCAACAGCGAGACCCCGATCGAGCGCAAGCCGCCGTGGATCCGGACCAAGGCCCGCACCGGGCCGCAGTACACCGAGCTGAAGTCGCTGGTGCGCTCCGGCGGCCTGCACACGGTGTGCGAGGAGGCCGGCTGCCCCAACATCTACGAGTGTTGGGAGGACCGTGAGGCCACGTTCCTCATCGGCGGGGAGCAGTGCACCCGCCGCTGCGACTTCTGCCAGATCGACACGGGCAAGCCCGCCGAGCTCGACCGCGACGAGCCGCGCCGGGTCGCGGAGTCGGTGCACACGATGGGCCTGCGCTACTCCACCGTCACCGGCGTGGCGCGCGACGACCTGCCCGACGGCGGGGCGTGGCTGTACGCCGAGACCGTGCGGCAGATCCACGCGCTCAACCCGGGCACTGGCGTGGAGCTGCTGATCCCCGACTTCAACTCCCGCGACGACCAGCTCGCCGAGGTCTTCGGGTCCAGCCCGGAGGTGCTCGCGCACAACTTGGAGACGGTGCCGCGGATCTTCAAGCGGATCCGGCCCGCGTTCCGCTACGAGCGCTCGCTCGAGGTGATCACGAAGGCCCGCGCCGCCGGGCTGGTCACGAAGTCGAACCTGATCCTGGGCATGGGCGAGACCCCCGAGGAGGTCACCGCCGCGCTGCGCGACCTGCACGAGGCCGGCTGCGAGATCATCACGATCACGCAGTACCTGCGCCCCTCGGCCCGCCACCACCCGGTGGAGCGGTGGGTCAAGCCCGAGGAGTTCGTCGAGCACGCCCAGGCGGCCGAGGAGATCGGCTTCGCCGGGGTGATGGCCGGGCCGCTGGTCCGCTCGTCCTACCGGGCCGGGCGGCTGTACGCCCAGACCGTGCGCAAGCGCGGTGAGGAGCTCCCCGAGGGCCTGGAGCACCTGGGCACCGAGGGCGCCGCCGCGCAGGAGGCGAGCTCGCTGCTGGCGCGGTAGCCGCAAGCGGGTGAAGCGGCGCGGCGAGGGGTAACACGCTCTTCACGCGCTGCGACCGTCCCCACACCTGGAGGTGGGGAGGGACCGTGAACCGCAATCTGGTCGTCTGCTTCGACGGCACGCGCAACGAGCCGGAGACCGGACGCACGAACGTCGTGCGCCTCTACCAGGTGGCGGTGAAGGACGATCATCAGATCGTCTACTACGACCCGGGCGTCGGGACCATGGGCGCCCGCAGCGCGACGACCCGGGTGGGCCGCTCCCTCACCCGGGTCGCGGGCCTCGTCCTCGGCCACGGCGTCCGGGAGAACGTGGAGGAGGCCTACGCCTTCCTCATGCGCACCTACCGGCCGGGCGACCGCATCTTCGTCTTCGGGTTCAGCCGGGGTGCCTACACCGCACGCGCGCTCGCCGGGATGCTCCGGACCGTCGGCCTGCTGCGCGCAGGCGCGGACAACCTGGTTCCGTACGCCCTGAAGCTGTACGCCCGGAGCGGGGAGCGGGATGCGAGCCCGGACGAGGAGAAGGCGTTCTGGCGCCCGCGCGCCGAGTTCGCCGACAGCTTCGGCAACCCGGCGTTCCCCGGCCGGTTCGAGCCGCAGATCGAGTTCCTCGGGGTGTGGGACACCGTCAAGTCCGTCGGCTGGCTCAACTGGCGGGCACAGCTCGAGCAGGCGCGGTGGCCGTTCACGCGCAAGCTCCCGAACGTGCGCGTGGGGCGGCACGCGCTCGCAATCGACGAGCGGCGGCGCCCGTACCGGGAGTACCGCTTCGACCAGGAGGATCCGGCGCGAGCCGATGGGCGCCTGCGGGAGATGTGGTTCGCCGGCGTCCACAGCGACGTCGGGGGCACCTTCCCGGACGACCATCGGCTGTCCGACATCGCCCTCCGGTGGATGCTCGACGAGGCGGCCGCGGCGGGTCTCGTCATCGACGCCGACGCCTACGAGCGGCACGTCGGGGTGCGGCCGGGCGAGGAGCTGCCGCCGGACCGCGCGTTGGGTCGCATTCATCGGAACCGATCGGTGTGGGGCGTCCTGGGCTGGCACCGCCGCCGGGTCCTGGAGCCCGACGAGATCCACCCGAGCGTCCGGGAGCGCATCGAGGCGACTCGGGGCGACGACCGGCCGTACCGGCCCGCCGTCCCCGCTCCCCCGGTCGCGGCGACACCGGAGGTGTCGCGATGAGCGAGCGCCGGCGAGCGAATCATCAACACAGCGCCCGCGCGAAGCGCCGGCCGAGCACCCGGGGGACGGCAGCCGGCGGAGCCTGCGGAGCCGGCGGGGTGGGTAAGCACAGCGAGGCCGTGCGATGAGCGAGCGTCAGCGAGCGAATCAGTGTCACAGCGCCCGCGCGAAGCGCCGGCCGAGCGCCAGCGAGGCCGTGCGATGAGTCGCGAGCGGTTCGGACCGTGGGGCGAGGGCGTCGCCGACGACGTCCTCGCCGGTGCCCTCGCCGCGGTGGGGGTGGCGGCCGCCGTCGCGCCCGAGATGCTCCGCCACGACCGCCCCGCGAGCGAGCTCACCGACCGGCTCCGCGCGGCGCTGCCCGGCCGCGAGCCGGGGGCCGCGCTGCCGTGGCGCGATCCGCAGCTGGTCGCGACGTGGGACCCGGCCACCACCTCCGCGGCGGCGACCTGGGCCTCGGTCTGGCCCGAGGTCGGGACGTCCTGGCCGGTGCGGTTCGCGCTGGAGCTGCGGCCGGACGAGCCGTCGGCGGAGTGGCTGACGGCCACGCTCGCCCGGCCCCCGGTGTACGCGAGCTCCTTCGTCGTGCTGGAGCGCGCCGCCGCCGCTGCACCGTGGCGCTTCCCGCTGCGGATCGGCGTCCTCGACCGGGCGCTGCGCGACGGCCTGGTCCACCGGTTCGCCGGGTCGGCGTGGCGGGCGCGACTGATCGAGCCGGTCGTCCTCGGCCGCGAGCGCGTGACGTGCGACCTGCTGGCCCTCACCGACCGCCCCGACGACGTCCTCGACGTCCTGCGCGGCATCCGGGAGGTGCGTGCAGGGGCTGTGCTCGACATGCGCGGGATCGATGCATGGGACCGCGACCTCGCCGAGGACCTGGTCGCCGCCACCGGCGCGTGGGCCGTCGGGTTCTCCGACGTCCCGGACGAGGCGGCCTGGCTGGTCGAGCTCACCCGCGAGCTGTCGCACAACCTCTCGCTGGACCAGGCGTTCACCCGGACGACCGCCCGGTGGGGCGGCGTGCTCGCGGCCCGCGCCGACGTGGTCGGCGAGCAGCGGATGGCCCGCCGCGCCCGGTCGGTCGCCGACGCGCTGCGCGGGGTCGTCCCCTCGCTCCTGCCGCACCCCGAGGTCGACGAGCTCACGTCCCGGTTCGAGTCCATCGCGGCGGGCGACGTCTTCGAGAGCGAGGAGGGCGAGGCGAGCGAGGCCGTCGAGCTGGAGCGACGCGCCGCGCCGCTGCTCGAGGAGGCGCCCGTGGCCCGCAGGCTGCAGGCCCGCATCACCACGGCGGAGGACCCGGAGACGGCGCTGACGGGGTTCCACCCCGCCACCGAGCACCGGGTCGCGGTGCGCATCGCGGCCGGCGGCGCGGACTGGCTCACGTCCGCGGCGCCCTTCCCGGAGGACCGGCTGCCGCCGACGGGGCCGCACCGGCTCACCGTCGTGCTCACCGAACCGCACCTGCTCGCCCGCCCGGTCACCCGGGAGATCGAGCTGCCCGTCGACGGCCCGAGCACCGTGGCCGTGTTCCCGCTCGTCACCCGGTCCGACACGGTCCGCGTCGACGCCAGGATCATCGTCCTGTCGGGCAACCGCGTGCTGCAGACGGCCCGGCTGCCGCAGACCGTCGCCACGCCCGGCGGGCAGCGGTGGGGCCGGGACCCCGTGGCCCGGTTCGCACGGCGCAGCGTCGCGCACGTGGAGACGGTCGTCGCCCCGCCCGCGGGGGACCTCGCCGACCGGCGGACCTTCGACGCCGCGTTCGTCGTCGACACGGGCGCGGGCGGCGCGATCACGGCGGTCGCCGGCACCGCGACCGCGACCGTGCAGCTCGACGACGTCACGCTCGCCTCCGCGGTGCAGAAGATCACCAAACGGCTCGCCGAGATCGCCGACCGGCCGGGTGACTTCGCCGCTCTCGACGACCCGGGCACCGTCGAGCTGCTGGGCTTCCTGGCCACCCGGGGGGCCCTGATGCGTGACGTGCTGGTGAAGGACACGCACCTCGCTCAGGTCCTCTCGGGGTCGCGCTACCTGCAGATCGTGTCGGCGAAGGCCGACGCGTTCTTCCCGTTCGAACTCGCCTACGACTTCCCGCCGCCGGATCCGAACCTCCCCCTCACGCTCTGTCCCGAGGCGCGGGCCGCGCTGACCGCCGACGACCTGGAGGCCGGATGCCCCGGCGCGCACGGGCCGGGCACCGTGTGCCCGCTGGGCTTCTGGGGGCTCACCCGGGTGATCGAGCGGCACGCGTTCCAGCCGGAGACGCAGGTGTCCGGGGCGTTCCTGCTGCGCGGACGACCCACCCGGGACCGCAACCGCATCCCGCTCGGTCCGGCCGTCCTCGCGGCCAGCGACAAGGTCGACGATTTCGCGGCCGGCTCGATCGACCGCGTCGTGACGTCGCTGAAGATGGCGGGGGGCGACCCGCGCCGCGTGGCCGTGTGGGAGGACTGGCCCGCGGCGGTGGCGACCCGCCCGGCGCTGCTGATGCTGCTGCCGCACACGGTCTTCCACGACGGGCACGAGGTGTTCGGCCTCGAGATCGGCAGCGGGGCGCGGCGGTGGGCTGCGCAGCTCATCGACGGCTTCGTCCCGCAGGACCGGCCGGTGATCGTGACGCTGCTCGGCTGCGAGACCGCCCGCGCGGGCGAGGTGGGGTACGAGTTCTTCCCCGGCATCCTCCGCCGGGCCGGGGCCGAGGTGGTGATCGCCACGCTCACCGAGGTGCTCGGGCGTCACGCCGCGCCCGTCGCCGAGCGGTTCGTGCAGGAGCTCTACACGTTCTGCGCCGACGAGCCGCACGGCATCGGCGAGGTCATGGTCCGCCTCCGGCGCAGGCTGCTCGCCGACGGGGTGCCGATGGTGCTCGCCCTCGCCGTCTTCGGTGACGCCGACTGGCTCGTGACGGGAGCGGCGCCGTGACGTCCACGTTCACGATCGAGCTGCTGCCCGCCCGGCACGGTGACGCGCTCTGGATCGAGTACGGCGACCCGCGGCGCCCGCATCGCATCCTCGTCGACGGCGGCCCGCGCAGCACGGTGACGCGTACCGCGATCGAGGGGCTCGTCGCCGAGCGCGGGAGCGACGTCGAGTTGCTCGTCGTCTCGCACATCGACGCCGACCACATCACGGGCGTGCTCGGCCTGCTCGAGAACCGGGCGATCGGGCTGCGTCCGCGCGAGGTCTGGTTCAACGGGTGGGAGCACCTGCCCGCCGACCTCCTGGGCGCGAAGCAGGGCGAGCGGCTGGGCGCGGCGATCGTCGCCCGTGGCCTGCCGTGGAACACCGACTTCGCCGGCACGGCGGTCGTGCTGCCCGACGACGGCCCGCTGCCCGTGGTGGACCTGCCCGGCGGCATGCGGCTCACGCTGCTGTCGCCGACCCGGCGCGCCCTCGCCGACCTGCGTCCGGTCTGGAAGAAGGAGGTCGAGAAGGCCGGCCTGGTGCCGGGCGCCGCGGCCGAGGAGGAGCGGGCCCGCCAGCCCGACCTGCTGGGCGCGGGGGCCCTCGACCCGGAGGCGCTCGCCGGCGAGGCGTTCGAGGAGGACGGTTCCGCGGCGAACGGCTCCAGCATCGCGTTCCTCGCCGAGTTCGATGGCCGCAGTCTCCTGCTGACCGGCGATGCGCACGCCGGCGTCCTCGCCGACGGGCTGCGCAGGCTCGCGGCCGAGCGCGGGGTCGCGACCGTCCCCGTCGACGCGTTCAAGCTGCCCCACCACGGCTCGCGGCACAACCTCAGCGCCGAGCTCCTCGACCTCGTGGACTGCCGTCGCTTCCTGTTCTCGACGAGCGGCCACGTGTTCGGTCACCCCGACCGCGTCACGGTCTCGCGGATCGTCACGTCGCGGGACGACACGGTCCTCGAGTGCAACTACCGGTCGGAGTTCACCGAACCATGGGAGTCGGCGCGCATGCGGCGGCGGTTCCGCTACGACATCCGCTTCCCCGACCGCCCCGAGCCGTGGCTGCTTGCCGCACTCTGATGGGCCGGCCCGTATCCTGGCCGTATGGCCGGTGGGAAGCCCGACAAGGCAGCGAAGCAGGAAGCCAAGCGCGCGAAGCGCGAGGCGGCGAAGGCGCGCCGTAGGCAGATCTTCGAGGCGTTCAAGATGCAGCGCCGCGAGGACAAGGCGCTCATCCCGTGGATGCTCGGCGTCTTCCTGCTGTCGGTGGTCGTGGTCTTCGGCATCGGGTTGATCTTCGACATCCACTGGATCCTGCTGCCGGTGGGCATCGCGATCGGGGCGCTCGCCGCGGTGAGCGTGTTCGGCCGCCGCGTGCAGCGGTCGGTGTACACCAAGGCCGACGGCCAGCCGGGCGCCGCCGGCTGGGCGCTGGACAACATGAAGGGCCAATGGCGCGTCACACCGGGCGTCGCCGGCACCACCCACCTCGATGCCGTGCACCGCGTGATCGGCCGCCCCGGCATCGTCCTCGTCGCCGAGGGCGCGCCGCACCGCGTGAAGGGCCTGCTGGCGCAGGAGAAGAAGCGCACCGCCCGAGTGGTCGGCTCGCTGCCGATCTACGACGTCATCGTCGGCAACGAGGAGGGCCAGGTGCCGCTGTCCAAACTGCAGCGCCACCTCATGAAGCTCCCCCGCAACATCGACCGCGCGCAGATGGAGTCCGTCGAGGCGAAGCTCGCCGCGCTGGGCTCCCGCGCCGCCGCGATGCCGAAGGGCCCGATGCCCGCCGGCGCGAAGATGCGCAGCGTCCAGCGCACGGTCCGCCGGCGCTGAGCGGCCGCCTCCGCGCTGTCCCCACCCACGACCGACCGCCGGTGCCGCCGGCCGGCAGGCGCCACTATTCGGCCAGCGCCACCGCCAGCCGCGTGACGAGCTCCTCCGGCGCGGCCACGCCGGGGTCGGTCAGGTAGGTCTCGGTCACCGGTCCGCGGGCCTCGTGGCCGTGCTCGCGCACGTGCTCGAGCAGCGCGGCGTAGGCAAGCGGCAGCTGCGGGTACGGCCCCACGTGCAGCGTGCTCGCCCACGGCCCGGCCGGGAGCACGACGTCCCCGTCGGGTGTGGGCACCCCGACGGTCACCGGGAACTCCTCGGTCAGGTCGAGCGGGAACACCGCCACGAGGGGCTCGCGCCCCGGTACGCCGCCCGACCGCAGTGCTGCCCGGCACAGCGCCGCGGTGCCGGTGTCGAGGGCGTCGGCGCGGACCGGCCCGCGCACCCCGCCGAGGCGTCGCGCCGCCCGCTCGGCCACCACCACGTCGTAGCGCACCCGCTCGGGCGAGCGCAGCAGTCCCTCCAGCGACCGCAGCACCTGCTCCCGATGCGCCAGCTCGGCGCGCATCCGGTCGCGCTGCTGCGCGAGCACGGCCGCCACCGCCTCGTCGTCGTCCGCGGCGAGGACGTCGCGCACCACGGGCAGCGGCACGTCGAGGCCCCGCAGCAGCGCGATCGTGGTGGCGGTGCGCATCTGGTCGGCCCGGTAGTACCGGTAGCCCGAATGCGGGTCCACCTCGGCGGGGACCAGCAGGCCTTCGGCGGCGTAGTGCCGCACGGCCTTGACCGTGAGCCGGGAGAGGCGCGCGAACGCGCCGATCGGCATGAGCCCGCCCGTCATCCCACCGGCACCTGCAGGACGGTCCGCAGCTCGGCGGGCGGCGTCGAGCCCGGGTCGGTGAGGTAGATCTCGGTGTGCGGCCCTGCCGGGACCAGCCCCTGCTCGGTGACGAACGCGTACAGCGCCGCGAGCGACGGCCCTCGTCGGCGTAGGGGCCGTGGTGCAGCAGCCGCGCCACCCGTTGCGCGGCCGGCACGCGCAGGTGCACCGGGGCGCCGAACCGCGCCGCTGCGGTGGCGACGGCGTCCGCCCGGGCGTGCGGCGGGGCGGGGACGAGCAGCCGCCACCGCCAGCCGTGCGGGGCGTGCAGGTCGAACCGCAGCGGGTCGTCGCCGGACTGGTAGCTGCCCTCCAGCGGCACGTCCTCGTGCGCTCCGAGCGCGGCGCGCACGGCGAACAGGGCGCGGACGGCCGCGCCGAACGACGGGTGTTCCGGGGCGCCCGTTCCGTCGGCGGTGAGGACCCTGCGGGCGGGCACGTCGGCGAGGGCGGGGGTGAGTGTGTCGAGCGTCATGGGGTCGATGTCCATGACCGGAACGCTCCGCTCTCCCCCACGGGGAGGGTCAAGCCCGGGTGCGGACGACGACCGTGCGGGTGGCCCGGTCGTGCCAGCCGCGCCCGTCGGCGTCACGGACGAGCGGGGGCACGATGAGCGCGATCAGGGCCGTGCGCAGCAGCGCCCGCGGCACCCCGATGACCGACGCCGACCCGAGCGACGCCACCCGGATGCCCAGCACCGTCATGCCCGCGCTGGCCCCGAACACCGCGACGGGCACGGCCGTGAGCAGGAACCAGACCCCGAGCACGGTCCAGGAGAAGTTGGGTCGACCCAGCGCGTCCGGGCCGGTGAGCAGCAGCGCGATCAGGTAGCCGAGCATCCAGTCGACGGCGAGTGCCGCGAAGCGCCTGCCCAGGCCCGCCACCGAGCTGACGCCCTCGGCGGGCAGACCCAGCCGTTCGCCGGGGTGGTCCTGCGGGTCGCCCCCGCCCACCGGGGCCGCTCCGGGCATCCACGACTCGATCCAGCGGGCCATGACGTCAGCTTATGCCGCGCATGGGCGATGCCCTCGGGCCGCGGGCCCGTTAACCTCTGTGAAACGGACGAGTGACGACCGGGCAACACGACCGCCATACCGTCGCTGCCAAGCCACGTGACGGATCTAAGGAGTCAACGCGCGTGTTCAGCAACTCCGACGAGGTACTGAAGTACATCGCCGACGAGCAGGTCGAGTACGTCGACATCCGCTTCTGCGACCTGCCCGGCGTGATGCAGCACCTCACCATCCCCGCGTCCACGTTCGACCAGGACCTGCTGGACAACGGCGTCGCGTTCGACGGCTCGTCGGTCCGCGGGTTCCAGGCGATCAACGAGTCGGACATGGCGCTGTTCCCGGACGCCGCCACCGCGCGGCTCGACCCGTTCCGCAAGCACAAGACGCTCAACCTGAACTTCTTCGTGCACGACCCGATCACGGGCGAGCCCTACAGCCGTGACCCGCGCAACGTCGCCCGCAAGGCCGAGGAGTACCTGGCCGCGTCCGGCGTGGCCGACACGTGCTTCTTCGGTGCGGAGGCCGAGTTCTACATCTTCGACTCGGTGAAGTTCGGGTCGGACCCGCACCAGCAGTACCACCACATCGACTCGGTCGAGGGCTGGTGGAACACCGGGCGCGACGAGGCAGGCGGCAACCTGGGCTACAAGGTGCCGTTCAAGGGCGGGTACTTCCCGGTGCCGCCGGTGGACCACTACGCCGACCTGCGCGACGACATGGCCACCAACCTGACCAACAGCGGGTTCAAGCTCGAGCGGGGCCACCACGAGGTGGGCACCGCGGGCCAGGCCGAGATCAACTACCGGTTCAACACGCTGCTGCACTCGGCCGACGACGTCATGCTGTTCAAGTACATCGTCAAGAACACCGCGTGGCACGCCGGCAAGACCGTCACCTTCATGCCGAAGCCCCTGTTCGGCGACAACGGCTCGGGCATGCACGCCCACCAGTCGCTGTGGAAGGACGGCCAGCCGCTGTTCCACGACGAGACCGGCTACGGCGGCCTGTCCGACCTGGCCCGCTACTACATCGGCGGCCTGCTGCACCACGCGCCGAGCCTGCTGGCGTTCACCAACCCGACGGTGAACTCCTACCACCGCCTGGTGCCCGGCTTCGAGGCCCCGGTCAACCTCGTCTACTCGGCGCGCAACCGCTCGGCCTGCATCCGGATCCCGCTCACGGGCAACAACCCGAAGGCCAAGCGCCTCGAGTTCCGCTGCCCCGACTCCTCGGGCAACCCGTACCTCGCGTTCTCCGCGATGATGATGGCCGGTCTCGACGGCATCAAGAACAAGATCGAGCCGCCCGCCCCGATCGACAAGGACCTGTACGAGCTGCCGCCGGAGGAGGCCAAGGACATCGCGCAGGTCCCGGGCAGCCTCGACGCCGTGATCGACCGCCTCGAGGCCGACCACGACTACCTGCTCGAGGGTGGCGTGTTCACCCCCGACCTGATCGAGACGTGGATCGACTACAAGCGGGAGACCGAGATCGACCCGCTGCGGCTGCGCCCGCACCCGTACGAGTTCGCGCTGTACTACGACGTGTGATCCACACCCGTCGCTGACCTGGTCGGCAACCTCGGAAACGACGGTTGACCTGCGGAAATGCCTTCCGGCGTCTCACAGCGTCAATCGCCGTTTTTCGGTCTCATGTGCCCCCGATGTGCCCCCGCAGGTCTCATGTGGACGGTGGTGTCGGCTCCGCCGCCGCCCCCCCGGAGGCAGCGGCGGTGGTCGTAGCCCACGCGGAGGTTGCGGCCATCGCCGTGCCCGTGACCGCGGTCACGGAGCGACCTGCGCACCCACTGCCGGGTCCTGCGCATCCTCACCGAGCGCAACGCCCAAGCCGACGGCGTGGAGTACGTCGACCCCCTCGGCGTGGTACGCACCGACCACGCCCGCACCGTCATCGTCGCCAGCTACACCTTCGAGACCGTCCGGCTCCTGCTGCTCTCCGGCGGGCTGGGGAATGCGACCGGCCAGCTCGGCAAGCACTTCATGGTCAAACAGTGGGGCGACGTGTACGCCCACTTCCCCGACACCGTCTTCAACGCCCACACCGGCCCCGCCGCCCAGATGGTCACCCTCGACGACTTCAACGCCGCCGACTTCGACTGCGTGGCCAACGGCTTCGTCGGCGGGGCCAGCCTCAACGTCGAGAACCAGCAGCTGCCGCTGCAGATCGCCCGCGACCCGGTGCCTCCCGACGTCGCCGCCTGGAGGCGCCCCTACCAGGAGCACCTCCGCCGCTGGCCGCACATCATGGCAGTGCGCATCCAGCCCGACTCACTGTCCTACACCACCGACCACCTCGACCTCGACCCTCGCTACCGCGACCGGAGCGGGCTCGGCATCCCGGTGCTGCGGGTCACCACCGACATGCGCCCGAACGAGCACCGGCTCCAGGACCACATGCAGCAACAGTGCACCCGGATCCTCGAGCGCATGGGGGCCGTCCAGACGTGGAACGGGCCGCGTTTCCGGGGCGTCGCCAGCAGCCACGACCTCGGCGGCGCCCGGATGGGCGACGATCCGCGCAGCTCGGTGGTGAGCCGAGACCTGCAGGTGCACGACACCCCGGGCCCTGTACGTGTTCAGCGGCGCCACCTTCCCCACCTGCACCGGGATCAACCCGCACCTGACCCTCATGGCCATCACCGCCCGAGCCACCGAGCAGCTGATCCACGGCCTTCTCGGTGATCGGCCGTCGAGGAGATACGTCGCACCGGTCACCGGTCCGAGGTGATCTTCGCCGGCCGGCCGCACGGCCGCCCGGCGCCACTTCGACGCCATGACCCGACGGCGGGCCTCACTCAGCCGCGGTCCCCCGCGTCGCCGTCTCCTGATGCCACGACCGGTCCAGCAGCGTGCACGGCGACTCCCGCGGCGGCGAGCACGTCGGCCATCCCCGCGGGGAGCTCGCCGTCGCTCACCAGGATGTCGACCGCGTCGAGCGGGGCGAGCCGGACCGGGGCCGAGACGGTGAACTTGGAGCGCTCGGCGAGGAGGACGACCCGGTCCGCGACGTCGATCAGGGCCTGTTTCGTCGGCCGTTCGAGATCGGTCGCGACGTAGATCCCGCGCTCGTTCACCGCGGCGGCCCCGAGGAACACGACCTCGGCGTGGAGCCCGGACAGTGCCTCGATCGTGAGCGCTCCGACGAGCGCCTGGCTGTCGGCCAGGAGCTCACCACCGAGCCCGATCACCCGCGCGTCCGGCCGGTGCAGCATGTGCTGCAGCACCGGGACGGAGTGAGTGATCACGCACCCGCGGAAGTCGTCGGGAAGTGTGGCGGCGAGCTCGAACGCGGTCGTGCCGGCGTCGATGGCGATCGTCGCACCCGACCCGACCAGCTCCACGGCCTGCCGCGCGACCCGCCGCTTCGCCTCCCGCTCGTGCTCGGCCCTGCTGGCGAAATCGGCGGTGCGCAGGGTGCCGTGCGGCAGGCTGGCCCCGCCGTGCACGACCCGCAGCTCCCCGGCCTTCGCCAGCTGCTTCAGGTCGCGGCGCACCGTCATGTCCGAGACACCGAGCTCGCCGGTCAGGTAGGTCACCGACACGAACCCGGCCGCCTGCAGCCGCCGCATGATCTCTTCCCGGCGTGCGGCGCCTCCCCGCACGCCCGTGGCAGGCAGCCCGGTCTCGGTCATCGCAGAGCACCTTCCAACAGGGGGTGTTGAGTTTCCAACATTTCGTGTTTACTACCCACCAACGTAGCAGCGCGAGGTCCGGAGGGTCCATGGCGTCGAGGCACACACCGAGCATCGTCTTCGTCGGTGCGGTGACGCTGGACGCGATCGCGCTCGTCGATCACTTTCCCCAGGTCGACGAGCGTCAGATCGCCCGCGCGGTCCGCTATGCGGGCGGCGGTCCCGCCGCGACCGCCGCGGTGGCCGCGGCCCGGCTCGGCGTGCCGGCAGCGCTGGTCGGCGTGGTGGGTGCGGACGGTGAGGGCGAGCAGATCCTCGCCGCGCTGCGGGCCGAGGGCGTCGACGTCTCGGGGGTGCAGGTCGTGCCCGACCGCGCGTCCGGAGCGAGCGTCGTGATCGTCGACGCGGGTCGGGGTACGCGGGCGATCTGCACCCGCCCGGTGCCGCCGCTGGTCATCCCGGCCGCGGGCCGCGCCGCCGAGCTGCTTGCGGACGCCGCGTGGGTGCACGTGGACCACCTGGGCTGGCAGCCGGTGGAGGACTGGATCGCTTCGGCCGCCGGGCCGTCCCGCCCGCGGATCTCGGTCGATGCCGGGAACCCCATCGCGGGCTTCCGCCCGGTCGGGGTCGCCCTGTACGTCCCGACCGTCGAGGCGCTGGTACGCGCCTACGGCGATCTCGCGGTCGACGATCTGCTCGACGCGGCGCTGCGGGATGGCGCCGACACCGTCGTGGCCACCCGGGGCGGCGCTGGCTCGGTCGCGGCCACCGCCGACGGGACGCGGGTCGAGGCACCCGGCCACCCGGTCCGGGTGGTCAGCACCCTCGGTGCCGGGGACGTTTTCCACGGTGCGCTGCTCGCCGCCGTCGCCCACGGCATGCCCCTGCAGGCCTGCCTGCACTACGCCAACGTGGCCGCCGCCCTGTCCTGCCGGGGCCTCGACGGCCGGTCCGCCATTCCCACCCACCGCGAGGTGCTGGCCGCCGTGCCCGTCGCAAGCACCTCGTCCGCTCGATCCGAGGAGATCTCGTGAGTTCTGGACCCGTGGCCCCCGCTCCGGCCCTGTCCGCCCTGCAGCGCCCGTCCGGCGGCTACGCCATGCTGGCCGTGGACCAGCGCGAGGCGATGCGTGCCATGTTCGCCGAGCACCAGGCCGAGCCCGTCGGCGACGAGCAGGTCATGGCGTTCAAGCTGGCGGCCACCCGGATCCTCACCCCGTACGCGTCGGCGGTCCTCGTCGACCGGCAGTTCGCCTTCGACCGGGTCGTCGAGGAGTCGGCCGTGGCGCCCGGCTGTGGTCTCATCGCCGCCGCCGACCACTTCATCTCCGCACACGGCGAGCTCGTCGGCGAGGTCGAGATCGACCGGGCCGTCGACCCGCTCCGGGTGAGGCAGCAGGGCGCCGTGGCGATGAAGCTCCTCGTGCTGTACCGCCCGGACGGCGGGGCGCAGCAGCGCATCGCGATGGTCGAGGAGTTCGTGGAGCGCTGCCGCGGCGCTGGCCTGCTCAGCATCGTCGAGCCGGTCTCGCGCGCCCCGCTGGGCGGCGGCGGCTGGGACTGGGACGCCGGCGTGCTCGCGGCCGCCGAGGAGCTGGGGTCCCGCGGCGCCGACCTGTACAAGGCCGAGGTGCCGCTGCGCGGCCAGGGCGACCCGGAGGAGATCCGCAGGCGCTGTGCGCAGATCACGGCGGCCGTCGACTCGCCGTGGGTCGTGCTCTCCTCCGGTGTTCTGCAGGACGTGTTCCCGTCCGCCGTGGAGCTGGCCTGCTCCGCGGGTGCTTCCGGGTTCCTCGCCGGGCGCGCCGTGTGGGCGTCGTGCATCGGCGCGGGAGACGTCGAGCAGGAACTGCGGGAGTCCGCGGTCGCCCGGTTGCAGCGGCTGTGCGACGTCGTCGACGCGGCGGTCGCGAAGTGAGCGCCCCGGTGCGTCGAGCCGTCGTCATCGCCACCGCGCGGCCGACGTTCGTCGTGGATGTCGCCCGGCAGCGGGCCGACGCGGCCCGCGCCCTGCTGGCCGAGCTGGGCGCCGAGGTCACCGGCCCCGACGAGCTGGTGATGACGGCCGACGACGTCGAGAAGGCTGCGACGTACCTGGACGGCGCCGCCGACCTGGTGGTGAACGTCTGCGCCTCCTTCTCCGACGCCAACCCCGCCCTGCGGCTCTACCGCGACCTGGACCGGCCCGTGCTCCTGTGGTCGTTCCGCGAGCCGGGCCCGGTCGGGGACCGGCTGTGGCTCAACTCCCTGTGCGGTGCCAACCTCTTCGGGCACGCGCTGGTCCGCGCCGGCGGGCAGGTCCGGCTCGTCTACGGCGATCCGGACGAGCGCCACGTCGCCGACGCACTGCGCGCCGCGCTGGCGGGTGAGCTGCCGCCGGCTCCGGAGCTGCCGGACCGCCGTCGTGCCCGCGGCGATCGGGAACGAGCCCGTGCGGCGGTCGACTCGCTGCGCGGCAAGCGGATCGGCGCGATCGGGGACGCCCCGCCCGGCTTCACCCCGAGCGAGTTCGATCCGCAGCTGCTGGAGTCGCTGTTCGGCCTGACCGTCGAGCCGCTGACGGTCGAGGAGATCTTCGACCGGGTGCGGTCGGTGGGGGACGGGGACCGCGACCGCGAGCTCGCGGAGGCCACCGCCCGGCAATCGAGCCTCGACGACCTCGATCGCGACGTCGTCGGCCGGCACGCCGCGGTCACCTCGGCCCTGCGGGACTGGTCGGTCCACGATGCACTGTCCGCGGTCGCCGTGCGCTGCTGGCCGGAGTTCCCGACCGAGATGGGCGTGTGCCCCTGCTCCTCCCTGTCCCGGCTGGCCGACGAAGGCGTTCCGACGCAGTGCGAACGCGACGTCCACGGCGCGGTGACGATGCTCCTGCTCGAGGCTCTCGGGTCCGGCACGACGTACCTCGTGGACACCGTCGAGCTCGACGCCGAGCAGAACGTGGTGCGGCTGTGGCACTGCGGCTCGGCGGCCACCGAGCTCGCCGCCGACCCGGCCCGGGCCACCCAGTTCGTGCACTGCAACCGCAAGATCGGGGTCGCCGGGAACTTCCCGCTGCGGCCCGGTCGCGTGGTGATGGCCCGGCTGACCGAGGACATGTCGGGTGCGGGGAGCAGCGGCCTGCGCCTGCTCATCGCTTCCGGCGAGTCCCTGCCCGCCGTCAACCGCTTCCAGGGCAACACCGCCGACGTGCGTCTGGACGCCGACGCCACGACCTTCGTCCACGGTCTCGTCACCGGCGGTTTCCCGCACCACACGGTCCTCGCCTGGACCGACGTCCGCCCGGAGCTTCGGGCGGCCGCCGACCTCCTCGGAATCCCCGTCACCGAGTGGTGACCCCCAGCCGTCGTTCAAGGGAGAACAGACCATGATCGGAAATGCAGCGAGCCGTCAGCCGATCAACCGGCGGCGCCTGCTCCAGCTCCTCGGGCTCACCGGGCTGGCCGCCACCGCGGCGTGCGCCGGCCCCGGCTCCGGCGGCGGTGCAGGAGGCGGTGCAGAGGTCGACCCCATTCCGGCCGGACCCGTCGAGGGCGAGATCTCGTTCGCCCACTGGCGCGCGGAGGACCAGAAGGTCTTCGAGGACCTGATCGCCCGGTTCGTCGGGGAGCACGCCGGGGTGAGCGTCCGCCAGGACATCGCCCCGTCCAACGACTACCAGAGCACCGCGCTGCAACGGATCCGCGGGGGCGCGGTCGGAGACGTGTTCACCGCCTTCCGCGGTGCGCAGTTCACCGACATGGTCAGCGCGGGCCTGTTCTCCGACCTGTCCGGGCTGCCGGTCGTCGGCAACTACGCCCCGGCGCTCATCGAGCCCGGCGCGGCCGACGGGAAGCAGTACGGCCTGCCCTACCAGCTCGTGTTCAACATGCCGGTGTCGAACCTCGACGTGCTCGAGTCGGTGGGCGTGACCGAGCAGCCGAAGGACTGGGACGGTTTCCTCGCGTTCTGCGAGGCCGTGCTCGGCAAGGGGCTGGTACCGATGGCCTGGCCCGGCGGCGAGCCGGGCAACGCCGGGCAGCTGTTCAACTCGATGGTCATGAACAACGCGCCGTCGCCCGACATGTGCACGAAGATCGAGTCGGGCGAGTACAAGTGCACCGACGACTGGTTCGTGCGCACCCTCGAGCAGTACGCCCAGCTGCGGCCCTACGTGCAGCCGAACGCCACCGGCACCGCGGTGGAGCCCGCCCAGCAGCTGTTCGCGACGGGACAGGCCGCCCTGCTGGCCACCGGGTCCTACCACATCGCGGCGGTGCGCGCCCTCGGTGCGGAGTTCCCCGTCGGGCTGCTGTCGCCGATCACCACCTCCGCGGCCGAGGCGACCTACGAGGGCATTCACAACGCCACCTTCATCCTCGGCGTCAACACCGCGTCGGACGTCCGCCCCGCCGCACTGGCGTTCGTCGAGTTCCTCAGCGACCCCGCCAACGCGGCCGTCTACGCCAACGGGACGGGCCAGCACCTAACGGTGAAGGGCGTCACCTACGAGAACCCCGACCTGGCGGCGACGGCGGACTGGCTGGACCGCAAGACGCTGCTCGCCCCGCGGTTCCAGTTCACCGACCTCGACATCCGCAACGCCGTCGAGAACTCGTGCATCCAGGTGATCGGCGGGACCGAGCCCCGCAAGGCCGCCGAGGACGCCCAGCGCATCGTCGACCAGCGCGTCGGCAACTGACCCCGCACCCCCAGGAGTCCCCGTGACCACCACAGTGGAACCAGGGAAGGCCCACGCGCTGCCCCGGGTCCTGCGCGGCCGAAGGCGGCGCCGGGGCGCCACCCGCGCCCACCCGGCGCTCCTGCTCTTCCCCCTGCCGGCGCTCGTCATCTACGTGATCTTCTTCGCGATCCCCACCGTGCAGGCGGTGCAGTACGCGATCACGGACTGGGACGGCTTCAGCGCCACGTTCGAGAACGTCGGAATCGACAACTTCCGGCGCATCCTCACCGGCGACGACCTCTTCATGAACGCCCTGACGAACAACCTGAAGTTCATGTTGATCGTCGTCGTGTTCCAGACGCTCTTCGCCCTGTTGCTCGCCGTCTTCCTGGTGAAGAACTCGCGCGGCTCGGTGCTGCTGCGGGCGCTGTTCTTCTTCCCCACCATCCTGTCCTCGGTCTCGGTGGCCTTCATCTGGAAGTTCATCTACGACCCCAACTTCGGCCTGGGCAACCGGGTGCTCGACGGGGTCGGTCTGGACGGCATGCAGCTGTCGTATCTCGGCGACCCGGCAACCGCGATCTACTGGGTCGCGGTCACCCAGGTCTGGTTCCACGCCGGCCAGATGATGGTGATCTTCGTGGCCGGCCTGCAGGCCGTCCCCGCGGAGCTGTACGAGGCCGCCGAGATGGACGGCGCGGGCAAGTGGACGCAGTTCCGGCACATCACCTGGCCGATGATCGCCCCCGCGACGGCGATCGTCGTCGCCTACACCACGATCCAGTCGTTCAAGGCGTTCGACCTGATCCTGGGCCTGGGTGGGAACCCGCCGAAGTTCTCGATGGACATCCTGTCGACCCGGATCTACACGTCGTTCGCGAACTCCGAGTTCGGCTACGCCGCCGCCGAGTCGCTCGTGTTCATGGCGGTCATCGCGGCGATCGTCGTCGCCCAGCGCCGCGTCCTCAAGCTCACGCAGAAAGACGTCTGAGGGGCCTCTCATGCGCTTCAACCCGACCCGCGGCATCATCCTGGCGGTCTACGCCGTCCTCATCGTCGTGCCGCTGACCGTGGTCGTCTTCGGGACGTTCAAGACCACACCGGAGCTGTTCGACTCGCCGTTCGGGCTCCCGTCGTCGTTCTCCCTGCAGAACTACGACATCGTGCTGAACGAGCAGAACCTCGACCGCGCATTCCTCAACAGCGTGCTGGTCACCTGCGCGTCCGTCGCGCTGACACTGTTCCTGGCCAGCCTCGCGGCCTACGGAATCGCCCGGACACCGGGCTGGAAGGGCTGGCTGATCTTCGGATTCCTGGTGCTCGGGATGTCGGTCCCGGCGCAGGCGAACATGATCCCCCAGTACGTCCTGTTCGACCAGCTCGGGCTGCTCGACAGCCGGATCGGTCTCGTGGTGATCAACGTGGTCGTCGGGATGCCGGTTGCGGTCTTCATCCTCGGCGGTTTCATGAAGACGCTGCCGCGGGAGGCCTACGAGGCCAGCGCGGTCGACGGTGCCGGCCCGTGGCGGACCTACCGCTCGGTCATCATGCCGATGTCGCTGCCCTCGGTGGCCGCGACCGCGATCTTCCTGTTCGTCATCCAGTGGAACGACCTGCTCTACCCGCTGCTGTTCATCCGGTCCCCGGAGCTCAAGACGCTGCCGGTGGCGCTGCTGGACTTCCAGGGCGAGTTCCTCACCGACTACCCGCTGCTGTTCACCGGCGTGGTGATCGCCTCACTGCCGATCGTCCTGACCTACGTGCTGCTGCAGCGCTACTTCGTGGCCGGGATGACCTCCGGGGCGGTGAAGGGGTGAGCGAGCTTGCGAGCGAATCATCGACGCAGAGCGCCTACGTCCTCCGGCACGTCACCGACGTCCACGAGCACGGCGAGGAGGTCCGGATCAGCGTTCGGGCGCTGCCGGCGGTGCAGCTGCCGGGCACCCCGGGCTGGCTCACCGGGGAGCCGTTGCGCGAGCAGGGCGTCGAGGTGGAGATGCCGAACCTGCCGCGCGAACTCGCACTGCCGAACGTCGAGGACGAGCCGTTCGAGGTACGCATCAGCCTGGCCGGGCCGCGCACCGCGCGCATCGTCATCGCACGCCCGGACGCCCGCGTGCACCACGAGGACGCCACGTGGCTCGGCATCGTCACCGACCCGCGGCCCGATGCGGCGAAGCTGCACGTCGAGCAGAACGAGGCGGGCGTGAGCGTCACGGGGCCGGAGATCCGGGTCCACGTCGGGACCCACCCGTTCGCGCTCCGCGTGGAGAACCTGCGCAGCGGACGGACGGTGCTGCGCACCGCCGAGCGACTGCGACAGGTCGCGGGCTTCCCGATGGCTCCGCCGGTGCTCGCCGACGACCGCGGCACCACCCTGCATCTCGAGCTGGACACCGACGAGGACGTGCTGGGCTTCGGTGAGCAGTTCGGCCGGCTGGTCAAGAACGGCCAACAGCTGGTCCTGCGCGTCGAGGACGCCCTGGGCACCGGCACCGGCATGGCCTACAAGCCGGTCCCGGTCTGGCATTCCGGCCTCGGCTACACCGGCTTCCTCAACACCGGCGCCACGGTGACGGCGGACGTCGGCCACACCCGGCCCAGCGTGCTGGGGCTGAGTGTCGCCGACGAGGCGATCGACCTGTTCGTCACCGTGTCCGACGACCCGAAGGTGCGCCTGGCCGATCACACCGCGCTGACCGGGCGGGCCGCGCTCCCGCCGCTGTGGGCGTTCGGCTACTGGATGGGGCGCTGCCGCTACCACTCCCGCGAGGAGATGGAGGAGGTCGCCCGCGGCATGCGCGACCACGGCGTGCCGTGCGACGTGCTGCACCTGGACCCGGACTGGCTCGTCGTCGACCGGCTCAACACCGACTTCATCTGGAACACCGAGCGGTTCGGCGACCGGCGCGAGTTCGTCGCCGCACTGGAGAAGCTCGGATGCCGGCTCTCGGTGTGGGAGCTGCCCTACCTCGACCCGGCATCGCCGCGCTACGCGGAGGCGGAGGCGAACGGGTACCTCGTCCGGCGCTCCGACGGGTCGACCGCCGCCCACGTGCGCGGCACCCCCACCCCGGACGGGCGTCACCGCGCGCTGGTCGATTTCACCGACCCGGACGCGCGCGCGTGGTGGCAGGGGATGCACGAGCCGTTCCTCGACGACGGCGTGGCCGTGTTCAAGACCGACTTCGGGGAGGGTCTCCCCGACGACGTGGCCCTGGCCGACGGCACGCCGGCGAACCACGCGCACAACCTCTACCCGCTGCGCTACAACGGCGCGGTCAGCGACGTGATCGCCCGCCGGACCGGCCGCAACCCGCTGGTGTGGGGGCGCAGCGGCTGGGCCGGGTCGCAGCGCTACCCCGGTCAGTGGGGCGGCGACGCCGAGTCGACGGTCGCGGGAATGCAGGCGACCGTGCGCGGCGGATTGTCCTACGCCATGTCGGCCCCGGGCTTCTGGAGCCACGACATCGGCGGCTTCTTCGGACCAGAACTGACACCGGGCCTGTACGTGCGCTGGACGCAGCTGGGCGCGCTGTCCCCGCTGATGCGCGCGCACGGGCTGCGTCCGCGGGAGCCGTGGGAGTTCGGCGAGCGCGCGCTGGCCGTCGCCCGCGACTGGATCCGGCTGCGCTACTCGCTGCTCCCCCACCTGTGGCAGGTGGCCGCGGAGTCGGCTCGGGGCGGTTGGCCGGTGCTGCGTCCGCTCGCCCTGGAGTACCCCACCGACCCGGTGGCGCCCGGCCTGGACGGGCAGTTCCTCCTCGGCTCCGACCTGCTCGTCGTGCCGGTCTTCGACGACGGGCTCGACACCGTCACCCGCCGGTTCTACGTGCCCGCCGGCGACTGGGTGGACCTGCTCACCGGGGCCGCGTTCCACGGCCCGGCGTTCCACGAGGTGCAGGTGCCGCTGGAGCGGATCCCGCTGCTCGCACGGGTCGGCGCGGTGCTGCCGCGGGTCGAGGTCGGCGACGGCGTCCGGCGCACCGACGACCTCCTCGACGCCCCCTGGACGCTCCACGTGATCGGCGACGCGGACGGGTCGCACGAGCTGCTCGGCTTCGACGGCAGCACCACCCGCGTCGAGGTGGACGGCGACTCGGCCCGCGCGACGGGCGTGCAGCCGATCACGGGGACGGTCGTGCGGCATGGGTGCTGACCTGACCGAGCAGCTCGACCGGCTCACCGCGCTCGGCCGTGAGCTCGGCGTGTCCACCGTCGTACTGCGGGAGCAGGCGTCGCTGTCGTGGCTGCTCGGCTGCCGCTCGCACGTCCCGCAGACCCTCGACGCGGCCTGCTTCGACGTGGTGGTCGACCTGGTCGCCGCAACGCTCACCGTCGTGACGAACGCGATCGAGGCGCCGCGGCTGCGCGACACCGAACTGGCCGACGTCGACGCGGAATGGACCGTCGTGCCCTGGTGGGAGGCCCGGGACGCGGCCCTGCCGACCGGGCCCGCCGTCGCGGCGGACCGGCCGTACGCGGACGTCACGGGCGCGGGTCGGCAAATCGCGGCGCTGCGCCGCACGCTCACCGCGCACCAGGCCGCGCTGCTGCGCACGGTCTGCGCCGACGCCGCTGCCGCGACCACCGCCGCGGCGGGGCGGATCTCCCCCGGAACGACCGAGTACGCGGCCGCGGGCGTGCTCGCCGCCGAGCTGCTCGAGCGGGCGCTCGACCCCGTCGTGCTGCTCGTCGCGGGCGATGCCCGGATGGCGGCACACCGGCATCCGCTGCCCACGCCCGAGCCGCTCGGGCGCCGGGCGATGCTCGTCTGCTGCGCCCGCCGGCACGGTCTGATCGCGAGCGTCACCCGCACCGTCGTCTTCGATGGCGTGCACGCGCGCGAGCGCGCCGCGTATACGCGGCTGCTGCAGGTGGAGCGCGCGTTCCTCGACGCGACCGCCCCGGGCGCGCGACTCGGCGACGTCGTCGCCGCGGGCACCGCCGCCTACGCCGCCCACGGCTTCGACCCGCACGAGTGGCACCGCCACCACCAGGGCGGGTTCTCCGGGTGGCAACCCCGCGAGTACCCGGCCCACCCCGGATCGACCGACGTCGTCCCCGCCGGATCCGTCGTGGCTTGGAACCCCAGCGGCGACGGCGGAAAGGTCGAGGACACCTGCCTCGTCGGCCCGGACGGGCCGGTTCCCTTGGTCGACGACGGCGTCTGGCCCACCGTCACGGTCGGCGGCCGCCCCCGTCCGGACCTGCTCGAACGCCCCTGAACCCCGAACGCGGAGGAACTCGTGCTCATCGACGGCAGCTGGGAGACCCCGGACGCCTCCCTCGACGTCACCAACCCGGCCGACGGCTCGCCCGTCGGCGCGATCGGCTGGGGAACGCCCGCGGATGCCCGCCGGGCCGCCGACGCCGCCGCCCGCGCCTTCGACGCATGGGCGGCGACCACCGCCCGCACACGGGCGGACCTGCTGCTCGAGGCCGCCCGGCTCATCGGCGAACGCGCGGACACGATCGGACGGCTGCTCGCACGCGAGGCCGGCAAGCGGCTGCCCGAGGCCGTCGCCGAGGTGACCTTCTCGGCCGAGTACTTCCGCTGGTTCGCCGAGGAGGCCCGCCGCCCGCACGGGGACGTGCACACCGCGGAGGCGCCCGGGCGGCGGCACCTGACGCTCCGCCGCCCCGCAGGTGTCGTCGCCAGCCTCACGCCCTGGAACTTCCCGTGCTCGATCCAGGCCCGCAAGCTCGCCCCCGCGCTGGCGGCCGGGTGCACGGTGGTCGCGCGGGTCTCGGAGAAGGCGCCGCTGGCCGTCACCGAGATGATCCGCTGCCTCACCGACGCCGGTGTCCCGCGCGGCGTCGTCAACCTCGTCCACGGCCCGGCCCGCGAGACCACCCGGGAGCTGCTCGGCCACCCCGCCGTGCGCGTCGTCAGCTTCACCGGCTCCACCGAAGTCGGACGGGACATCATGGGCGCGGCCGCGGGGCGGGTGGTGCGCCCGCTGCTCGAGCTGGGTGGGAACGCCGCGTTCACCGTCTTCGACGACGCCGACCTCGATGCGGCCGTCGAGGGCGCGTTGCTGGCGAAGTTCCGCAACACCGGGCAGTCCTGCGTGGCCGCGAACCGGTTCCTCGTGCAGGACGGGGTGTACGACGAGTTCGTCGCGCGGCTGGTGGAGCGGGTGGACGCCATGAGCGTCGGCGACGGCCTCGCCGACCCCTGCCCCGACCTGGGGCCGGTCATCGACGAGGCCAGGGTGTCCGCGGTCGGCGGGGCCGTCGAGCAGGCCCGGGACAAGGGCGCACGCCTGCTCACCCGGGAGCGCGAGCTGCCGCGGACCGGCACCTACATCGCCCCGGCGCTGCTCGCCGACGTCCCGGACGGCACCGCGCTGGCGTGCGACGAGGTGTTCGGCCCGGTCGCCGGGGTCTTCCGGTTCTCCTCGGAGGAGGAGGCCGTCACGCTCGCCAACGCGACCGAGATGGGCCTGGCCGGCTACGTGTGGTCGCGCGACGCGAGCCGCTGCTGGCGCATGACCGAACGGCTCGAGGTCGGAATCCTCGGGATGAACGACCCGCTGCCGTCGGTGGCGTTCGCCCCCATGGGCGGGGTGAAGCAGTCCGGGCTCGGCCGCGAGGGCGCCGCACTGGGCCTCGAGGAGTTCCAGGACGTCCGCTACGTGGCCTGGCGGGAGCTGTCCGGACCCGCCCACCGTGGCTGATCCAGGAGTCGTCGGACTGGCCCTGATCGCCGTCGCCGTCCTCGTCGGGGCAGGCACGCAACGGATCACCGGGCTGGGCTTCGCGCTGGTCAGCGCGCCGTTCCTCGTGCTGCTCCTGGGCCCGTTCACCGGCGTGCTGCTCGCCAACGCACTCAGCCTCGTGAGCAACCTCGTCGTCCTGGCCCAGACCCGGCGGGCGGTCGAGACGCGCAGAGCGCTGCTGCTGGCGGTGCCCGCGCTGATCGCGATCGTGCCCGGCGCGTGGGTGGCCCGCACGCTCCCCGCACCGCTGCTGGCGATCACCGCAGGCGGCCTGGTCCTCGTCGCACTCATCGCGGTACTCGCCAGCGAACGCGCCCGCGTGCTGCGCGGCACCCCCGGCGCCGTCACCGCCGGGGTGATGTCCGGGTTCATGAACGTCACCGCCGGTGTCGGAGGGCCCGCGATCAGCCTGTACGCACTGTCCACCGGCTGGGCGCACCGCTCGTTCGTCGCCACCGTGCAGCTCTACTTCGTGCTGCTCAACGCGGCGTCCATCGCGGCGAAGGGTTGGCCGGACCTCTCCCCCGCCACGTGGGTCGTCGCCGGGGGCGCCCTCGCCCTCGGCGCCGCCGCCGGGCACCGCCTCGCCCGCCTCGTCCCCCCCGACCGCGCCCGGGCCCTCGTCGCCTTCCTCGCGATCCTCGGGTCCGCCGCGACGGTCGGGAAGGCGCTCGTCGAGCTGTAGCCGGGCTCGCGACGACCGGGAGTGATGTCGGCGAGCCGCCCCGGTGCCAGCACGCCGGCCTCGACAAGGGCGTAGCGGGCGCCGTCCCGCGCCCCACCGCGGCCCGCGGAGCCGGCGATCGTCATGTGCGCCGTCGCGGCGGATCGGCCTCGACACCGAGCTGGTCGGCCGCGCGACACACGCCCCGGCGTGAGGGCGGACCGGCCCTGCGTCCGCGCTGCGCGAGCACGACACAGCCGGTCGTCGCGAGCATCGCCAGCCCGAGCAGCGGGGTGACCTGCTCACCGAGGAGCAGCACCGACCACAGCACGGTGAGCAGCAGTTGCAGCAGCTGGATCTGGCTGCCCCGCGCCACCCCCACGGCGGCGAGCCCGCGGTACCAGGCGACGTATCCGATGAACATCGCGATCACCGCGGTGCTCGCGCGGCAGGAAGCATGGTGCGCAAGCTCGGGAGTTGTCGGCTCCGGCGGAGTACCAGTCGTTGATGCCGTACCACTTGTCGGAGGCCCGCACGCGACGGGGTGAGCGCGATCACCTGCGCTCCGGGCATCGTCCTGGCCAGCCGCCCGCCCTTGGCGTACCCGAGCGGGCCGAGGACAACGCGCGCTTCTTCACCGCGGTCCTGCCCGGTCGTGACGCGCCCCTCGGTTCCCCGGGCGGCGCGGAGCTGATCGGCGCGATCGGCACCGACACCGAGCTCGTGAACCGACAGGACGCGACCACGTGAGCGGTACCCCCGGAGCCGGACGCCGCCCGGGCCGAGGAGGACATCCGGGAGTTCCGGGTGTCCCTCGCCGAGCACCCGGACGGGACCGTCGCCCCGCCGAACCGAAGAGAGAGCAGCATGTCCAGCGACGTCCGCCGGCTCGTGTCCCTCGCCTCCCGGGTGCTCGCCGCCCAGGGTCAGGGCGACCTGATCTGGGGGCACGTCTCCGCCCGGGACCCCGGCGGAGCCGGCGTGTGGATCAAGGCGGCGGGATGGGGGATGGAGGAGGTCACCCCGGACCGGGTGCACCTCCTCGACGCCACCGGGACCGTCCTCGACGGGGACCACCGGGACCGTCCTCGACGGGGACGGCCCTCCGCACAACGAGTACCCGATCCACACCGAGATCATCGCGGCGCGACCGGACGTCGGGAGCGTGGTGCACACGCACGCCCCGCATGTGATCGCACTCGCCGCCGCGGGCCAGTCGCTGCGCCCGGTCAGCCACGCGGCGAACTTCTTCGTCCCACCCGAGGTGCCGCGGTTCACCGACACCGCGGATTTGATCCAGACCCCGCAGCTCGGCAAGCAGCTGGCCGCATGCCTCGGTGACGCGCGGGCGATGTTCCTAGTCAACCACGGCCTGGTCACCGCCGGGCCCGACGTCGAGTCGGCGACGGTCGCGGCGATCCTGCTGGAACAGGCCGCCCGCCAGCAGCTGCTCACCATGTCCTTCGGCGGTTGGGCCACCTGGTCGTCCGAGGAGGAGTCGCTCAGCAAGCGCGGCAACATCCACGCACCGGGCATGCTCCGGGCCGCGTGGGACTACCTCGTGCGCATGCTCGAGGCGGGCGACGACCGCGCCGGCGCCCCGACCCGTCTTCCCGAACACCTGGGGGAAGCTCGATGAACGAGCAGTACGAGCAGTACGACGTGGCCGTCGTCGGGTACGGACCGGTAGGCCAGCTCCTGGCCACCCTGCTGGGTCGCGCCGGGCACCGGGTGGCCGTGCTCGAGCGCTGGCCCACCTTCTACCCGATGCCCCGGGCGGCGCACTTCGACCACGAGGTGGCCCGGATCCTGCAGAACATCGGCCTGCGCCCGGACCAGAGCACCGCGATCGAGCCCTACGACGCCCTGTACGCCTGGCGCAACGCCGACCGGGAGGACCTCCTGCTCGTCGACTGGTCCGGCGTGAAACCCACCGGATGGCACACCTCCTACTTCTTCTCCCAGCCACTGCTCGAACCGCAGCTCGACGCACTGGCCCGGCAGCAGCCGACCGTCTCCGTGCAGCGTGGCTGGGAGGTCGTGGCCGTCGAGGACGAACCCGGCGAGCCGGTCGTCCTGGTCGTCGAGGCGACCGACGGCGTCCAGCGCACCGGCGAGCAGCGAACTCTGACCACGCGCTACGTCGTCGGCGCCGACGGCGCCAACAGCTTCGTCCGCTCGGTCATCGGGACACCCCTGCACGACCTGGGCTACTTCTACGACTGGTTGGTCGTCGACGTCGTCCTGCACGGGCAACACACCTTCAACCCGCCGGCCTGGCAGCTGTGCGATCCCGCCCGCCCCACCACGCTCGTGCCCGGCGGGCCCGGACGCCGGCGGTGGGAGTTCATGCGGCTGCCCCACGAGCGCATCGACGACCTCAACCGGATCGAGCGTGCCTGGGAGCTCCTCGACGCCTGGGACGTGCGCCACGACAACGCCACCATCGAGCGGCACGCCGTCTACACCTTCCAGGCCCGCTGGGCGCAGACCTGGCGCCGCGGCCGGTTGATGATCGCCGGCGACGCCGCCCACCTGATGCCCCCCTTCGCCGGGCAGGGCATGTGTGCGGGGCTGCGGGACGCCATGAACCTCAGCTGGAAACTGGACCTGGTGCTGCGCGGCAAGGCCGCCGAGACCGTCCTCGACACCTACGGCTCCGAACGCACCACGCACGTCCGCGCCTTCATCGACTTCTCCATGGAACTCGGCCGGCTCATCTGCATCACCGACCCCAACGCCGCCGCCGAACGGGACGCCCGGATGCTCGCCGAGCGCGACGACCCCTCGCTCGCCCCGCCACCCCCGCCGCCGCCGCGCCTGGGGCCCGGACTGGCCCACGACGACGACCCCGCCGCCGGCCTGATGTCCATCCAGGCGCCGGTCACCACCGCCGCCGGCCGCGGCCTGTTCGACGATGTCATCGGTGGCGGAGCGCTGATCCTCGCCTCGCCATCGGTGGACCTCGACGAGCGCCGTCGCCGGGCGCTGCACGACGTCGGGATCGCCGTGGTCGCGATCCGACCACACACCACAACGGGCACCGCCGCCGAGAGCCCGCCCGTCGAGGGCACCGTCATCGACGACACCGGCGCCTACTCCGACTGGCTCGCCGAACTCGCCGCCGATGCCGTACTCGTCCGCCCCGACTTCGCCGTCCACGGCACCGCACCCCGCGGCGGGGACGTCACCGCCCTCGTCGACGGGTTCCTCACCGCCCTCGGCAACCCGGCGACCGCCGCCACCCCGCTGGCCGACACCACGGCATAGACCCCGGAACGACGTATGGACGCAGCACACCCGGCTGCTCGGGTGGTGGTGGACGCCGACCGGCATCACCAACAAGAGCCTGCGCGCCTTGATGACCGGACTGCTCGGCCAGCCCTACAGCCCGGCCCGGGCCAGCTACGACCTCACCCGGCTACGCCGCAACGGCCTGATCGCCCGCGTCCCCGGCCGCAACACCTACCGGCTCACCGACGACGGTCTCGCCTTCGCGATCTTCTACATCAAGGTCCACAACCGGGTCCTGCGACCGCTGCTTGCCACCAAGAGACCCCAGGCCCCGCCACCACTACGCGCGGCCTTCCGCACCATCGACCAGCACGTCAACGCCCGACTCGCCGACACGCGACTACCGCAGGCGACCGCCTGAAACACTGCTCAAGTGCCAAAGCCCTAGCGACCAAGGATCGCCAGTCCCGTTCCGGGACCCCGCCCGGAACGGGTGGCCCCTTCGGGGCAGCTGCTGGGAACCTTCGGTGGTGGTCGATGGGTTCAGTGCGCGGTACGGCGATCTGCTGTTCGGCAGCTACGACTGTGTGGACCGGATCGTGCTCAACGCCTACCACACGCTGTGCTACCAGCCGGGTGGGTTCCGGACCTGGTGGCGGCGGCTGCACGGCGATGATGAGCTGCTGGACAACGCGCACCTGATGCGGATGGCCGGTCGGTTCGCCCGCCGGGTGCGGGCCTCGGCCGCGGCGCACGGCATCCCGGTGATCGACTGTAAGCGCGGGGAACGCAAGCATCAGATCGCCGAGGACTACCTCGCCACTCATGACGTCGACCGCGGGGTGTTTTTGATCCTGGTCGCCCGCGCCATCGCGCCGGTATGGGAGGTCACCCGCACGGCCACCGGAAAGATCGCGAACCTGGCGAAGAAACGGGCCTTCGTCAACCACTACTCCTTCCACATCCTGGACCCGGAGTGGGGGCATCTGACGATCAAGATGTCCGGGCATCCACCGTTCGGGGCGCAGGTCATCCTCAACGGCCACGAGTACGTCGCCGCCGCGGCCCGGGCGACCGGCATCGGATTCGCCAAGGACGCCAACTGCTTCACCCGTATCGCCGACCCCGCCGCCCTGGCCCAGGTCGCAGACACCTTGTCGCAGCCGGCGACGATAGGGCGCCTGACCCAGGTCTGCGACCGGTGGATCTACACCGCCTGCCTGTGTTTCGGCCTCGACCTGGCCGAGCAACAGCGCAGCGGGTTCCGCTACGGCTACTCGGTCTAGCAGGCCGAGTACAGCCGCAACCTGCTGTTCACCGTCGGCGCCCAGATGGACAAGGTGTTCGACCGGATCGTCGACCGGACCCGGTCCCGGCTGGACGTGCCGATCCTGCGCACGCTGTTCGGCGCCAAGCAACGCCCCGGCCGCAACGGCACCCCCGACCTGTCCCTGAAGCTCGCAGCCGAGATCGAGACACCTCGGTACGACCTGACCCTGTTCAAGCTCCACTTCGGGAACTTGACGGCCTACACCAAAGGCGAACACGTGCTGCGCTTCGAAGCCGTCGTGCACAACACCAAGGCGTTGCGCTGCGGGCGCGTCCTGGACCGCTTCCCGCAGATCATCGCCCGGCTGGCCGGCATGGTCGACCGGTTCACCACCACCCTGGACTGCGTCGATCACACGTTCATCGGCGACGGACTGCTCGACCGACTCCCGGCCCCGTCCCAGGTCGGTGCCACCCGCGTCGGCGGGCTCGACCTGAACAAGACCCGGATCCGGGCCGCGTTGGCCGCGGTCCTCGCCCTGTCGGTGACCTCCGAAGGCTTCACCGTCGCCGACTTCACCGCCAAGGTGCACACCATGACCGGGGCCAACGACTACACCGTCCGCCAGGCCGCCTACGACCTGCGCAAACTGCGCGGCAAGGAACTGATCAGCAAACCCGGCCGCACCCGGCGCTACCGCATCTCGCCCCAGGCCGCGGGCACCATCGCCGCCCTCCTCGCCCTCCGCGAACACGTTCTCGCACCGATTCTCGCCGGCGCCCGCAGCCCCCGCCGCGGCCGCAAGCCCGCCACCTGGACCCCGATCGACCGCGACTACGAGAAGATCCGCGTCGACGTGCAGGCCCTCTTCCGCGACCTCGGCATCAACGTCGCTGTCCCCGCGGCATAGACAACATCTTGTCGATCGGGATTTCGTAAGCGCCTAGTGACACGCCCCGTCACTGGGCCAAGACCTGTTTCCGCAGCTGAACCCGCCCTTATAGGCCGACCAGCCGGGAGACGCTACCCCTGCTCAGCGCTGCTGGTAAGCCAGGAGGTGCTCCCGGAGATAGGTGAGGTGTTCGATCATGGCCTCCTCGCCGGCGGCCGGGTCCTCCTCGGTGATGGCACGCACGATCCGCTGGTGCTGGCGCACTGTCGTCCGGCCGACCTCGGGGGAGAGGTCCAGGTAGTGCACGGGTTCGGTCTCGGTGTGCAGCGCGCTGACGAACGAGGCGAGGACGCGGTTGCCCGAGGCGCGGGCGATGGCTCCGTGGAACTGCTCGTCGAGAGCCGGGACGCGCGGGTCGTCCACCGAGATCGACCGCTGCAGGGCGACAATCTCCCGCAGCTCTGCCATGTCTTCGGTGGTGCGGTTGACCGCCGCCAGGCGCACCGCGGGCACCTCGAGGTGCTGACGGACGATCGCCACCTCCTCGAACTCGATGGTGCCCAGCGCGAGGAGGTTGTGCACGGAGTCGACGAGAGCGCTGCGCAGGGCGGATTGGTCGACACTCCGGACGAAGCTGCCGCCACCCGCGCCCGGCGTCTTGGTGATGAGGTTCTGGGTCGACAGCGACCTCAGTGCCTCGCGCACCGTCGTTCGGCTGACCGCGAACTGCCGGGCCAGCTCGACCTCGCCCGGCAACCGGTCGCCCGGGTGCAGGGCCCCGGACAGAATGGCCGCCTTGATCTGGTCCTCGACCTGCTGCCGAGGGCGCAGCACCTTCTTACCGATCGCCCTGGGCGTCTCCACCGACTCCGCCCTGGGCATCTTCACCGACTCCGCCACTGCAGTCCTACCTCGTTCCCCGGGGCTGCCGCCCCGACCCGGCGTCGTCCTGCTCGGGCACATGAATCAACATGATCAACTTTACTGCTCGGGGGTGCGAGGCCCGCCGGCCCGAGGACCGACCGGACGCGCCCGGTCCGAGGGGCCGACACCCTCGTGGCCCTGGCTGCCGGCCGTAAGGGACCGGCAGCCAGGGCCAGGAGTCGGATCGTCGGCGTCAGTGGCCGAGCGCCTTCTCCTCCTTGTCCGCCGCGGCGAAGTCGACGTCCTTGGTCTCCGGCCCCATCGCGGCGCCGACCGTGATGAGGAGCCCACCGATGACGAGGAGGGGCAGGACGGTCCACTCGAACGGCATCAGGGCCGACAGTGCGGACTGGTAGAACGCGTAGAACGACGGGATCACAACCGCCAGGCTGTAGCCGAGCCCGAAGCCGGTGGCGCGCACGCCGGTGTGGAAGCGCTCGTTGATGTACACCGTCGCCAGACCCCAGACCGAGACGACGAGCACCGCGATGATCGTGACCAGCAGCATGACCACGAACAGGTTGTCCGGTCGCATCGCCAGCAGCACGGCGTAGACCGCCGTCCCCGGGATAGCAGCGACCAGCCCCCAGGCGATCAGGAACGGACGCCGGCCGGTGCGCTGGCTGGTGACGGCGGCGAGCACATAGCCGACAGCGACCACGAGGTAGGCCACGATGAGGGTCGCGCTGTTCTCGGTTCCCGTGAGGCCGAACTCGCCGGTCAGGATGCCGGGCAGGATGGCCGTGACGCAGTTGAGGGACAGCCAGAACCCGGTCATCAGGACGAAGACCTGGATGAAGTTCCTGAGGTTCTGGCCGCTGAACAGGTCCTTCACCGGCGTGCCGCCGCCGCCGCTGCCCTCGAACAGCTCGGACTCCCGGACACTGCGCAGGTAGTAGGCGACGAAGGCGAGCGCGAGCAGGCCGCCGAGGAAGAAGGGGATGCGCCAGCCCCACTGGACGTAGGGGGAGTCGAGGCTGCCGGCCGGGGCGATCTGCAGCATGACGAGCGTGATTAGGGCGACCGCCACGTAGGCGAGCGGGAAGCCGGTCATGATCAGGCCGCCGTTGAGTCCGCGCTTCTCCTTGGGGGAGTACTCCATCGCCAGCGGACTGGCCGCGGTGTACTCACCGCCCACGAAGATGCCGATGACGAAGCGCAGCAGGACGAAGACGACGACCGACGCGATTCCCCAGGTCTCGTAGCCGGGCAGCAGGCCGACGACGATTGTGAGGATCCCGAAGCCCCCGACGGCGACGACGGTGGCGTTCTTGCGGCCCGTAGTGTCGGCGTAGCGACCGAAGATCAGCGCCCCCAGGGGCCGGCCGACGAGCGTTGCGGCGAAGATCATGCCCGTCACGATCGCCGTCGTGGAAGCTGGCAGGTCGGGGGAGATGAAGTAACGGATCGCCGGCGCCAGGGCGATGATTGGCAGATAGATGTCGAACATGTCGACGAAGAAGCCCAGGAAGGCGCCGCGCTGGGCGTGCTTGCGGTGGCGCTCGTGTTCGGCGGCGGCCTGCTCGGCTCTCGTCATACCTCTTCCTCCATCTCAGAGACAGGCTCCGCGGACGCGGCCCCTGATGCCGGGAGGTCGGATGACCCCGTCGGCTGTCATGCCGGTACTGAAGAACTTCCGTCGAGGCCGGAGGCCGAGGCGTCTGGTCGACGGACCTCGGCGCGGTCTCCGGGACGGAGCCCTGTCAGGTCGCACTCAGGTGCCGCCTCCACCTCGGCGAGCGCGGCGAGCGGCGACTCCGGAAGAATGTCGGTCATTAGGCAGGTGTGTCAAGCGTTACAGTCGGGCGGTGTTTGCCCGTGGCGCCGGGGCGGGCCACGACCGCTGGGGCGCCGGGGCGACTGCGGCTGGCTCGGCCTCCACCGCGCCGGACGGGCACCGGGTCTGGCACTTGATGCGTCGCCAGTGACGCGCGCCGCGAAAACCAATTGTCCGACATTGACACCCCGTCGGTCGTCTGCCTACGTTACGGACATGGCGGCAGGAACCCGAGAGGGCGTGCCATCGAATGCAGAGCGGTCGAGCTCCGCCCGCCCGCTCCACGGTTTGCGGGTCGTGGATATGTCGACGTCCTACGCGGGGCCGACCGCCTCGATGTACCTGGCCGACCTTGGTGCCGACGTCGTGAAGGTGGAACGGCCACGGACCGGTGACGACGCCCGGGCGTGGCGCCCGCCCTCGGTGGACGGCGCGTCGGCCTGGTTCGCCTCGGCCAACCGCAACAAGCGGAGCATCGCCCTCGACCTGCGCTCCGAGGGCGGGGTCGCGGTCCTCCACCGGCTGCTGCGGCGCGCCGACGTCCTCGTCGAGAACCTCAATCCCGCGAAGCTCCAGGCGCTCGGCCTGGCGCCGGACGAGACGCGCGCCCGCTATCCCAGGCTCATCTACTGCGCGATGTCCGGTGTCGGCCTGACCGGCCCCGACTCCGCCCTGCCGGGATACGACCTCGTGGCCCAGGCGCGCTCGGGTCTGATGTCGGTCACCGGGCCGGCCGGGGGGCCTCCCCAGCGGGTGTCGACGGCGCTCTCCGACATCGTCACCGGCATGGCGGCGGCGCTGGCGATCTCGGCCGCGGCGGTCCGGCAGCGGACGACCGGTGGGGGGGACCTCATCGACGTCTCCCTGCTCGACTCGGACGTGGCCCTGCTCGCCCCCCGTATCGCCGCCTACCTGGCCGGGGAGCCCGAGCCGGCGCCGTGCGGGGGCACCGACTCCGTGCTGGCCGTGTACCAGGCCTTTTCGACGGCCGATCGCGACATCGTCATCGCGATCGGCAACGACGTGATCTGGCGGCGCTTCTGCCTCGCGGTCGGGCTCCCCGCCCTCATCGACGACGACCGCCTGGGCGACAACGCCGGTCGGCGGGCGCACCGCGGCGAGCTGGTCGCCACCATCTCCGAGCTGATGGTGACCCGGCCGGCCGCGGAGTGGCTCGCCGTCCTGCGCGAGGCGGGAGTGCCGGCCTCGCTAGTCCAGGGGCTCTCGGAGGTGGCGACCGACCCACAGGTCGTCGCTCGGGAGGCGATCCTTCCCGTTCCCGGCTCCGGTGGCGCCTTGAACGGCGTCCGCAGCCCCTTCCGGCTCGAGTCCGTCCCGGAGCCGCGCAACGAGCGGTTCCCGGAGCTCGGCGAGCACACGGTCGAGATCCTGGAGGAGAGCGGTCTCGACCGCGCCGACATCGATCGGCTCCGGGACTCCGGTGCGGTGTCGGCGCAGCTCACCCCGGCGCGGGAGGGTGCGTCATGAGCGACGACGCGGTCCTCGTCGTCGACCGGCCCGGTCCGGTCGCCACCGTGCGCATCGACCGTCCTCAGGTGCACAACGCCCTCAACGCCCGTGTCCTGCGGGAGCTGGACGGCGCCCTCGCCGAGCTCGCCGCCGACGACGTCCGGGCGATCGTGCTGACCGGAACCGGAACCCGCGCGTTCAGCGCGGGCGCGGACCTCGACGAGCTCGCCGGCCTGTCCGCGGACCGGGCCTACGACGTGCTGAGCGCGGGCCAGACGGTGATCGCCAGGATCGAGCGTTCGCCAGTCCCGGTCATCGCCGCGGTCAACGGCCTCGCGCTCGGTGGCGGCTTCGAGGTGGTGCTCGCCTGCACCTTCGCCGTTCTGGCCGAACGCGCTGAGCTGGGGCTGCCGGAGGCCGGCCTCGGGCTGATGCCCGGGTACGGCGGGACGCAGCGCCTGGCCCGCCGGGTCGGTCACCCGGTCGCCGCGCACGCCATGCTCACCGGCGAGCGGATCCCGGCCGAGCGCGCCCACACCCTCGGCCTGACTCCGGTCCCGCCGGTCCCGGTCGAGGACGTGGTGCAGGCCGCCCGTGAGCTGGCGCTGCGCGTGGCCGCCCGCGGTCCGCGGGCGGTCCGAGCGGTCCTGCTCGCGCTGCGCCATGGTGCCGACGTCCCCTTGGATGCGGGGCTAGCGTTCGAGAGCGCGCTGGCCGGACTGGTCACCGGCGGCGAGGAGGCGGCAGAGGGCATCGCCGCGTTCAAGGCCCGCCGGGCGCCGGCGTTCGACGCCACCCGCGAATCCACGAGGGAGGACGCGTGAACGAGCCCACCGCGGTCACCGCCGGCATGCACGAACCGCTGGCGGTCGACACCGATCCGGCGGCCTACCTGGCCCTGCACGCAGCGCTGGACGAGGACGTCGCCGACGCGCTGCTGGACGACCGCGAGCGCGAGGTGCGGATGCGCATCCGCCAGGTCGTCGCCGAGCACGTCGCCCCGGGTGCGGCCGCCCGCGACCGGAACCACACCTTCGCGCACGACAGCTACCAGGCACTGGCCCGCGCCGGGCTCGCCGGCCTGCTCGTGCCGGAGGAGTACGGCGGGACCGGTGACAGCACGGTCGCCTACGCGGCGGCGATGGAGGAGATCACCGCCGGCTGCGCGGCCACCAGTCTGGTCTACATGACCCAGATGCACGCGGCCTACCCGGTCCTCCACTCGGGGAGCCGGGAACTGGCGCGGCAGTACGTTCCCGGGCTCGTCGACGGGAGCCGGTACGGATCGCTCGGCGTCACCGAGCCGGGCGCGGGCAGCGACGCCTCCTCGCTGCGCACCCTCGCGACCTCCGAGAGCGGCGCGGACGGGGAGACGAGCCAGTACCTGATCACCGGGTCTAAGACCTTCATCACCACTGGTGACCGCGCCGACGTCATCATCTGCTTCGCCACGGTCGACCCCCGGGCCGGCCGCCGCGGCATCACCGCCTTCGCCGTCGACGGCGACGCACCGGGCCTCACCCGCAGCGCCCCCTTCTCGAAGATGGGCATGCACGCGTCCAGCACGGCGGAGCTCTTCTTCGGCCAGACGCCGGTGCCCGCCTCTCACCGCCTCGGCGGCGAGGGCGAGGGCTGGGCGATTGTGGTCAGCTCGGTGACCAAGTCCCGCATCAGCGCGGCGGCCCAGGGCGTCGGACTGGCGCGCGGCGCCTACGCCCACGCGCTGGCCGCCCTGCACCGCGTCCACGGCCCGGAGCTGCCGCCCGACGTGGCCTTCGTGCTCGCCGACATGCGCGGGCGGATCCTCTCCGGCCGGCTGATGCTCCTCGCGGTGGCCCGGGAGGTCGACCGGTCCGGGGGAGCGACCGGCGGTGCGATCGGCCTCATGAAGCAGACCTGTACCGATATCGGCTGGCAGGTCGCCGTGGCAGCCACGAAGGTGCTCGGCTGCTTCGCAGACCTGGCCGTGCTGGGCGCCGAGCGCTACCTCCGCGACGCCAAGGTGACCCAGATCTACGACGGGACGAACGAAGTGCAGCGACTCCTGGTTGCCCGCGACACCGCCGAACGGCTGAAGGACGTGCTCTGGTGAGCAGCGAGCAGAGCCTCCTGGGAAAGACCGCCGTCGTCACCGGCGCCGGCCGCGGCCTCGGCCGGGCCATGGCGGTGGCACTGGCGGGCGCCGGTGCCGACGTGGCCCTGGCCGCCCGCAGCAAGGACCAGCTCGAGGCGGTCGCCGCCGAGATCGAGCAGCTGGGGCGCCGCGCGCTCGCCGTGCCGACCGACGTCACCGACGCCGGCGCCGTGCAGCACCTGGTCGAGACTACCATCAGCCGGCTCGGCGGGCTGGACGTCCTGGTGAACAACTCGGGGGTCATCGACAGCACCCCGCTGCTGGAACAGGACCCCGCGGACTGGGACCGGGTCATGGACACCAACGTCCGCGGCACCTATCTGGCCACGCGCGCCGGCGGCGCGCACATGGTCGCCCAGGGCTCGGGCAAGATCATCAACGTCGCCTCGAACTTCGCGTTCAAGGGCGTGGCCGGTCACGCGGCCTACTGCGCCTCCAAGGCGGCGGTCGTCTCCTTCACCCGCTCGATGGCAGTGGAGTGGGCCCGGTTCGGTGTCCAGGTCAACGCCCTGGCTCCGGGGTACTTCGCCACCGACCTCAATGCCGAGCTGCGCGCCGACGCGGCGGCGCTGGCCAAGGTGCTGCGCGCCGTGCCCGCCCGCCGGATGGGCGAGGCCCACGAGCTGTCGGCCTGGCTGCTGCTGCTGGCCGGCCCCGCGTCGGACTTCATGACCGGCGAGACGATCGTCGTGGACGGCGGCCAGATGGCCCGATGAGCTTTCCGCCCACAGTCCCCGCCGGACGTACCAGGAAGTGGAACCGATGACACCGAACAAACTCACCGTCGCCGTCCTCGGTGCCGGAACCATGGGGGCCGGCATCGCCCTGGTAGCCGCGCGTGCCCGTCACCGCACAATCCTGCGCGACCTCGACGATGCCGCCGTGCAGCGTGGCCTGGACACCGTCGAGAGCTTCCTGCGCAGGAGCGCCTCCCTCGGCAAGCTCTCCCAGGAACAGGTGGACGCCGCGCTGGCGAACCTGTCGGGGACGACCGACCTGCAGGACGTCGCGCCGGCGGACGTGGTCATCGAGGCGGTGTTCGAGGACCTCGAACTGAAGAGGAGCCTCTTCGGAGAGCTGGACGACGTCGTCTCGCAGGACACCCTCTTCCACACGAACACCTCGACGCTGTCGATCACCTCGATCGCGGCCGGCTCCCGCCACCCGGAGCGGGTCGTGGGGACCCACTACTGCAATCCCCCGCAGCTGATGAAGCTGGTCGAGGTAGCGGAGGGGCGGCACACTGCCTCGCAGGCGACGAAGCGGTCGCTGGAGTTCCTCGCCGGCGTCGGCAAGACGACGGTGATCACCAAGGACCGTCCCGGCTTCATCCTCAACCGGTTCCTCATCCCTTGGGAGAACAACTGCATGCGCGCCCTGGAGGCGGGGCTGGGCACGGTGGAGTCGATCGACCGGGCCGTGCTCGGCGCGCTGCGCCATCCCATGGGCCCGTTCCAACTGCTCGACGTGGTGGGGCTCGACGTCCACAAGGCGGTGTCCATGCGGCTGTACGAGCAGCTGCGCGAGCCGCGTTTCGCCCCGCCGCCACTGGTGGACCGCATGATCGCCGCCGGCGACCTGGGGCGGAAGACCGGCCACGGCTTCTACACCTACGAGAGCACCAAGTCCTTCGGTGCCTGAGCCGGCCGACCGTACCGACGAACGGAGTGCGAGCATGAGCACGTTCCAGCGGGTCGCCGTGCTGGGTTTCGGCACCATGGGCTGCGGGATCGCCCAGGTGGTGGCGGCGTCCGGGCGCGAGGTCGTCGTCCTGGAGACCGGGCAGGAGCGCATCGCGCGCGGCACCGCCGCCGTGCGGAGCTTCCTCGACGGCGGGGTGAGCCGCGGCAAGACCACCGAGGAGCAGCGGGACGCCGTCCTCGGGCGGATCCGCGGCACCACCGACGTCGCAGACCTGGCCGGCGTGGACCTGGTCATCGAGGCGGTGGTCGAGCAGCGCGACGTCAAGGTGGAGCTGCTCGGCCGGGTCGCCGAGGCCGTCGGCCCCGACGCAGTGCTGACGACCAACACCTCGGCCCTGTCGGTGACCGACCTGGCCGCCTCCCTGGCCCGGCCCGAGCGGATGGCCGGCCTGCACTTCTTCAACCCGGCCCCGGTCATGGCGCTGGTCGAGGTGGTCCGCGCCCTGCAGACCGACGGCGACGTGATCGCCGACCTGGTGGCCTTCGTGGAGGACATCGGCAAGGCGCCGGTAGAGGTCAAGGACCGTCCCGGCTTCCTGGTGAACCGGCTGCTGATGCCCTACCTCAACGACGTCGTCCAGGAGTACGACAACGAGCTCGCCACCGCCGAGGACATCGACGTCGCCATCCAGCTGGGCCTCGGCTACAAGCTCGGCCCGCTCGCGCTGCTGGATCTGATCGGCATCGACACCCACCGGCACGCCACCGAGTCGGCCTACGAGGCGACGCTGGACCCGCAGTTCGCGCCGCCACCACTGCTGGAGCAGATGGTCGCCGCGGGCTACCTCGGCAACAAGAGCGGACGCGGCTTCCGCGTCGGCACCGACGAGCGTGGAGAGGTGCGATGAGCGACTACACCGACATCTTGGCCGAGGCGTCCGGGCCCGTTCTGACGCTGACCATCAACCGCCCGGACGCAGGGAACAAGCTGCGGGCCCGGACCCTGCTCGAGCTGAAGGACGCGCTCCAGCGGTTCCGCACCGACCCGGGCCTGCGCGCCGCGGTCCTCACCGGGGCGGGGGAGAAGTTCTTCTGTATCGGCGGGGAGCACGACGAGAGCACGTCCCTCGACTACTCCCAGGTCCTGCCGATCATCGACGTCTACGAGGCGATCGACACCATCGCCAAGCCGGTCATCGCCGCCGTCAACGGCTACGCGGTGGGCGGCGGCAACGTCCTGCACAACGTCTGCGACCTGACCATCGCTGCGGAGAACGCCATCTTCCGTCAGGTCGGGCCGATGGTCGGCAGCTTTGACGCCGGCTACGGCACCTGGTACCTGGAGGACACGATCGGCCGGAAGCGGGCCAAGGAGATGTGGTACCTCAACCGGAAGTACACCGCCGCCCAAGCGCTGGAGAGGGGCCTGGTGAACGAGGTGGTCCCGGCCGGGGAGGCGGTGAAGCGGGCCCAGGAGGTGGCCGCCGAGATCGCAACCCGCAGCCCGATGGCCATCGGCGGGCTGAAGGCGGCCTTCTCCGCCCGCCACAATGGCGTCATCGGGCAGGCACGGATGGCCCACGACCAGCAGCTCACGCTGTACCTGGCCACGCGCGAGGCACACGAGCTCAGCGACGCGTTCGGCGCGAAGCGGACGCCGGACCCCGAGAAGTTCTGGTCGTGAACCGGGCCTGGTGGGGCCCGCAGCTCGACGACGACCAGCGGGCGGTGCTCGAGCTCGTCGACGACCTCGCCGCGAGCCACCTTACCCCGGTCGGCGACGACCGCCCCGACGAGGTCGACGCCGCCCGGCGGGCCCTGGCCGAGCACGGGCTCTGGACGCTGGGGGCCGACGAGGCAGGGGGCGGCGGCGGAGCCGATTCCGCCACCACGCTGGTGGCGCTCGCCAGGCTCGCCGGAACCTGGCCGGCGCTGGCCTGGGGGTCGGTCCAGGCGCACGCCGCGGCGCTGGTGCTCTCCGGTGCCGGCGGGGCCTTGTCCGGTCTGCTCGAGCGCCTGCACCAGGCCGCACCGGTGGCGGTCTGCGCGCTCGACCCGCCCGAGGGTGATGCGGTGCAGCTGGTCGACGGCCGGCTCACCGGCGTCCTCGACCGCATCGACCCGGCCGGCCGGGAGCCACTGCTGGTCCTGCTGGTGGACCGGACGACCGGGGTGGTCGTGCCGCCCGAGGGCGTGACGTTCGGATCTCGGGTGCGGCGCACGGGGCTGGCCGGCGCCATGACCGTCAGCTGCCGGATCGACACCGCCGTGCCCGAGGGCGCCGTGGTGCGCGGCCCGCACGTCGCGCGGTCACGGAACCTGCTCGACGCCGGCGCGGCCGCGCTGGCCGCCGGGATCGCCGAGGCGGCCGCCCAGGCCGCCCTCACCTACAGCGCCACTCGCGTCCAGTTCGGCGCTCCGCTCACCGAGCTGCCGACGGTCCGCGGCTCGCTGTCGGCGCAAGCGGCGGCCGCTCGCGCGGTGCTCACGACCTCCATCGGGACGGACCTCGACCACCCCTACGCCGCTGCGGCGGCGCTCGGGCCCGCCTTCGACCTGGCCGTCGACGTGGCCGCGGGCGCTGTCCAGTCGCACGGGGGGTACGGGTACATGACCGAGTACCTCGTCGAGGGTCTGCTCCGCGACGCGGTGTCCCTGCGGGCCGCCGCGCGCGCAGCCGAGGCGACGCGGTCGGCGGCGCGCACCCTCGTGGAGTCGGGCACGTGACGGCCGGCGGACACGGGCGGCCAGCCCCGCCACTGGCCGGGGTGAAGGTGCTGGACTTCTCCACCCTCCTGCCGGGGCCCCTGGCGACGCTGCTACTGGCCGAGGCCGGCACGGAGGTCCTCCAGGTGGAACGGCCACCGCGGGGCGACGAGATGCGCAGCTACGTCCCACGCCTCGGGCACAGCAGCGCCAACTACGCGCTGCTCAACCGGGGCAAGCGGAGTGCCGCGGTCGACCTCAAGGATCCCGCGGTCCGGGACCGGCTGCTGGCCCTGGCCGCCGAGGTGGACGTCGTCGTCGAGCAGTTCCGGCCCGGCGTCATGGCCCGGCTCGGGCTGGGCTACGAGGCGTTCCGGGCGGTCAACCCGCGCATCGTCTACTGCTCGATCACCGGCTACGGCCAGACCGGGCCGGCCACCGGCCGCGCGGGCCACGACCTCAACTACCTGGCCGAGTCCGGGCTGCTGGGCACCGTGGTCGACGAGCGCGGCGACCCGCACCTGCCGCCGACCGTGATCGCCGACATCGCCGGCGGCACCTACCCAGCGGTAATCAACATCCTGCTCGCCCTGTTCCGGCGCACCGCCACCGGCGAGGGCTGCCACCTCGACGTCGGCATGACGCCCAACCTCAGCACCCTCGCCTACGGCTATCTCGGCACCCACGCCGGCAGCGGGACATGGCCCGTGCCGGGGCGGGACCTGCTCATCGGTGGCAGCCCGCGCTACCACATCTACCGGACCTCCGACGGCCGGCACGTCGCCGCCGCCCCGCTCGAGGACCGGTTCTGGCACCGCTTCTGCGAACTGGTCGAACTGCCGGAGGACCTGCGGGCCGACGCCGGCCGTGAGGACGAGGTCGTCGCCGCCGTCGCGGCCCGGATCGCCGCGCGTCCCGCCGAGCACTGGCGCAGCCTGCTCGACGGCGAGGACGTGTGCTGCTCCGTCGTCGCGACCTTCGAGGAGGCGGCGCGCAGCCAGACCCTGCGCACCGAGTCCCTGCACCGCGTGGTGGGGGAGGGGTTCGACGTCAGCGCGCTACCGGTCCCCGTGGTGGACAAACTCCGGTCCCAGCCCGCATCCCTGCCCTATCCGCCCCTGCGGACCGGTCCGGAAGCGCTGACCTTCGGCCGGGACGACGCATCCCCCAGGAGCCCCGCATGAGAGCAGCATTCGTGGAGACCTTCGGCCCGCCGGAGTCCCTGGTGACCGGTGAGCTTCCCGACCCGGTCGCCGGGCCGGGGGAGGTCCTGATCGAGGTGGCCGCCGCCGGCGTCAACTTCCCCGACATCCTGGTCGTGGCCGGCACCTACCAGATCCTTCCCGAGCGGCCGTTCAGCCCCGGCAAGGAGGTCGCCGGCACCGTCCGCGCGGTGGGGAACGGGGTCGACCGGTTCGCGGTCGGGGACCGGGTCCTCGCCCAGGTCGAGCACGGCGGCTACGCCGAGCTCGTGGCCGTGCCCGAGCCGCAGGTCGTGGCCCTGCCGGACGGCGTGCCCTTCGTCGACGCCGCGGCCTTCGGGCTGGGGGCCATCACCGCCCACTTCGCGCTCGTGCGGCGAGCGAACCTGCAGCCGGGGGAGATCGTCCTCGTCACCGGGGCCGGCGGCGGCGTCGGCTCGGCAGCGGTGCAGATCGCCAAGGCGCTGGGCGCCAGCGTGATCGCCGCCGCCCAGGACGAACAGCGGGCCACCCTCGCCAAGGAGCAGGGCGCCGACCAGGTCGTCCTCGCCGGCCCGTCGATGCGCGACGACGTCATGGCCCTCACCGACGGCCGGGGGGTGAACGTCGTGCTCGAGCTGGTCGGTGGCGACGTGTTCGCCCAGTCGCTGCGCTCCACGGCCTGGGAGGGACGGCTGGTCGTCATCGGCTTCGCCTCCGGCGACCTACCGTCGGTGAAGGCCGGGCACATCCTGGTCAAGAACCTGGCCGTCCTGGGACTGCAGGTCAGCGACTACCGCGACCGCGAGCCCGAGGCGGTACGGGCCGCGATCGAGCACATGCTGCAGCTCTACCTCGAGGGCCGGCTGACCGTGCCGGTCGCACGGACGTTTCCTCTCGAGGAGGCAGGTGCCGCGCTCGCGGCGGTCCAGGCCGGCAGCGTTCCGGGCAAGGTGGTGCTCACCTGCCGGCCGGCAGCCGACGTCACCGCCCTGGCCTGATCCCGATGGCCCACCGCACCCCCTTCTCCGAGGAGCACCCCCAGTGACCGACCAGCTGACCGGCCCGTTCCAGACGGCCCCTTCCTCAACGCACCCCGGCATCCGTCCCGACAGCCGGCTGACCCCCGACCTCGTGCGCGAGTACGAGAGCAGCGGCGCATGGGCGTCGGCCCCCCTGCGGTCCCTCCTGTCCGCCGCGGCCGCCGAGCACCCCGACCGGGTCGCGGCGATCGACCGGACGAGCGGCGCGACCGGCTCGCGCCGGCTGATCTACGCGGAGCTCGACGAACGGGCCCACCGGTACGCCTGCGGCCTGCACGCGCTCGGGGTTCGTGCCGGCGACTTCGTCGCGGTGATGCTGCCCAACTCTGCCGACTTCGCCGCGCTGATCTTCGCGATCAACGAGCTCGGCGCCGTCTACAGCGGCATCCCCGTGGCCTACGGCGAGCGGGAGGTCGAGGTCATCCTGCGCCGCACGGGCGCCGGGGTGGTCGTGGTCGCGGAGACCTTCGGCAGCAACAGCCCACAGCGGCTCGTGCAGGGCCTGCGCGGCGCGCTGCCCTCCCTCCGGCACGTCGTCGTCGCCGGCAGCACGAGCGACGACGCCGCGATGACCGCCGACGGCGCGATGACCGACGACGGCGTGCGGCCGCTGGCATCCCTGCTCGAGGCGCCGGATGTGGACCTGCCCGACGTCGACGCCCGGGCCCTGTGCCACGTGGGTTTCACCTCCGGGACGACCGGCGACCCGAAGGGGGTGATGAACACCCACCAGACGCTGCGGGCCGTCATGGAGAACTGGATCGCCCACGTGGGCCGCGACACGCTCGGCGAGCCGCTGGTCAACCTGGTGGCCTCACCCGTCGGGCACCACACAGGCTTCCTGTGGGGGGTCCTGCTGACCACCTACCTGCGAGGCACGGCGGTGTACCTCGACCGGTGGGTCCCCGACCAGGCCGTCCCCGTGATCCGCGAGGAGCGGGTCACCACGATGTTCTCGGCACCGACCTTCCTGCAGGACCTCGTGCTGACCGACCTCGCCCATGACGAGCAGTGCTCGCTGCGGACGGTCGTCCTGGCCGGCGCCCCCGTGCCGCGCACGCTGCCGACGGCCGCCGGTGAGATGTTCGACTGCTACGTCTGCCCGGCCTGGGGCATGACGGAACTGGGCATCGGCATCTCCTGCGCGCCGCACCTGCCGGCCGCCGCCCAGGCGACCGACGGTGTCCCGCTGCCGGGCACCGAGGTCAGCATCGTGGGCGCCGACGGGCAGGAGGCGCCGCCGGGAGCCGTCGGATCCCTCCGGATCCGCGGCGCCGGCCTGTTCCTGGGCTACCTCCACCTGCCGGAGGTCACCGCCGCGGAGATCGACCGCGACGGGTGGTTCACCACCGGTGACACCGCGCGGCGGACCGAGGAGGGCTCCCTCCTCCTCGAGGGCCGGACGAAGGACATCGTGATCCGCGGGGGCGAGAACATCCCGGTGACCGTGGTGGAGAGCCTCCTGTTCCAGCACCCGGACATCGTCGAGGCGTCGGTGATAGGAGTTCCCGACGTCCGCCTCGGCGAGCGTGCCTGCGCCGTGGTGGTGCCCCACGGCGACGCCACGCCCACCCTCGAGGCGGTGTGCGACTACCTGCTCGAGCAGGGCCTGTCGAAGCACTTCCTGCCGGAGCGCCTGGAACTCGTCGACGAGTTGCCCAAGACCCCGAGCGGGAAGATCCGCAAGGTGGCGCTGCGCGGATGGTTCACGGCCTCGTCAGCACCCTGTTCGTGGGGCTCGGGCGCATGGGCGCCCCGATGGCCCGCCGGCACGTCCAACGGCACGAGACCGTGCTCTTCGATGCAGACAGCGCGGTCGCGTCCGCGCTGGGTGAGGAACTCGGCTGCCCGGTGCTGCGGTCCCTGGCCGAGCTGCCCGACGACGTCGACACCGTCGTCCTGATGCTCCCCGACAGCCGGGTCGTCGAATCAGTCCTGCTGACCGACCGGCTGCTTGCCCGCCTGCCGACCGGAGCGCTGGTCGTCGACATGGGGTCCTCGGAGCCCACCAGCACCCGCCGGCTGGCCGAGACCGCGCGGGCGCGGGGCATCGGGTACGTGGACGCGCCGGTGTCCGGCGGCGTCGCCAAGGGGGTCACCGGCGAGCTGTCGATCATGGTCGGCGGCGACCCCTCCGACGTCGAGCGGGCGCGGCCGCACCTGGAGCCGCTGGGGGCGTCGGTCCTCGTGGTCGGGCCCTCCGGGGCCGGACACGCCGCGAAGGCGCTCAACAACCTGCTGTCGGCCTCGAACCTGGCGGCGGCGGCGGAGGTCCTGACGGTGGCGCGGACCTTCGGCATCGAGGCCGACGTGATGGTCGACGTCCTCAACGCCTCCACGGGCCGGTCCCAGGCCACCGAGGTGAAGTACCCGCGGCACGTGCTGACCGGCAGCTACGACTCGGGCTTCGCCATTGACCTGATGATCAAGGACCTCGGTATCGCCCGGTCGCTGGCGCGGGAGCAGAACGCGAGCACGCCGGTGACCGACGCCGCGTACGCCACGGCGGTCCGCGCCCGCGAGGCCCTGGGTGGCTCCGGTCTCGACCACACGGAGGTCGCCCGCTACTACGAGTCGGTCAACCACGTCTCGCTGCGCAGCGCCGGCGGGCCGGGCGACCGGAAGGAAGATCCCCGATCCGAGGACGAGGTGGAGCGGTGAGCGACAACCCGCAGGACTACATCGACGACGCGCAGCAGTACATCGACGACATGGCCCGCTCGCGCGGGTACATCCTAGACTACCACAAGGTCATGGCCAAGCACGACTTCCCGGTCCTGCAGGCCACCAACGGCCTGGTCAACGCGGCCTATCTGGACCAGCGGTCCCTAGACCGCAAGACCAAGGAACTGATCTTCATCGTGAGCCTCACGGTGATGCGCGCGTCCAAGGGCCACATCCAGAGCCACATCCGGGTCGCGCTCGACCTCGGTCTCAGCCCGCAGGAGATCCTCGAGGCCATCGAGATCACCCTCCCCGAGGCCGGGATCGTGGCGTTCCAGACCGGCTTCGACGCGTGGCGCGAGGTGGTGGGTGCCGAGGGGCTGGAGCCGACGGTCCAGGTGCACGAGGGCGGCAGCGGCGGGTCCTGAGGGCCGCGGCGGCGACGAGGAGTGCAGATGGCGGGCCCACGCGGGAGTCGACAAGGCCGCGGGCGACGTGTACGAGGTGATCGTCGTCCGGCACGGCACCCGCCGGGCACGGCGCAGCGAGGTGTTCCTGAACTACGCGCAGTACGGCGAGCCGGACGGCGACTTCGTCGTCGACTACTACCTGTGGGTCCTGCGCAGCCAGAGCACGACCGTCCTGGTCGACACGGGGTTCGCCCGGGGGCCGGCGGAGGCCCGCGGCCGGACGGTCCTGGTGGAGCCGGCCGAGGCCTACCGCTCGCTGGGCGTGGACATCACCCGTCCCCACCCGCTGGTGGTCACCCACGCCCACTACGACCACATCGGCAACGTCGGCCTGTTCCCGCGCTCCCCGGTGGTGGTCAGCGGTGCGGAGATCGACTTCTGGACCTCCCCGATGGCGACCAAGGCACTGATCGCCCACTTCACCGAGTCCGACGAGGTGGCCGCCCTGGCCCGCGCCGACGCCGAAGGCCGCCTGCGGCGGTTCAGCGGCTCGGTCGAAGTGGCGCCCGGCGTGGTGGTCACCGAGGTGGGCGGGCACACTCCGGGCCAGAGCATGGTGACCGTCCCCACCTCCGAGGGCGTGGTGCTGCTCACGTCGGACGTCGTGCACTTCACCGAGGAACTGGAGCGGGACATGCCCTTCGTCGCAGTCACCGACCTGCCGGCGATGTACCGGGGCCTGCAGTCCGTGCGGGACCTCGTGGCGGCCCGTGCGGTCGACCACGTCCTCACCGGCCACGACGCAGGGGTGCTGGACCGGCTCGAGCCCTACCGCCCCGACCTGACAGGGATCGCGGGTGTTATCGGGAGGCTGCCGGCATGACCGACCGACGGTGGCTGGCGGCCTGGGCCGGCGCGGTCGGAGCCGACCCCGAGAACGCCCACATCGGCCGCTTCTCGAGGTGCGCCGTCCGCCTGCTCGACGACACGGACGGCGACGTCGTCCGGTACCAGTGGAGACGGTCACCGTCGACCTCGGCGGTGCCGCCGATGCCGGCATTGAGCTGCGCGGTCCGCGCAGCGCCTGGCGCGAACTGGTCGACCCCCCGGGCCGCTCCGCGCCGCCACCACCTGCTGTCCCTGACCAAAGCGGCGGACGGAATCGAGATCGTCGCCGGTCGGGACCACCTGATCCGGCACCTGCGGGTGATCACCCGACTGGTCGAGCTCGGAAGGGGCCATAGCTAGTGGAACGATCGAGGACGTCGTCGGCCGGTACTTGCACCTCCGGTCGTCCGGCGTCGACTACCGCATCTACTTGGACGAGGTCGGCACCGGACCGGCTGGCCCTGCACTCCGCGGGCTCGGACGGCCGCCAGTTTCGGTACCTGCTGGCCGACCGTGAGGTGACCGACCGGCACCGGGTGGTCGCCTTCGACCTGCCCTGGCACGGCCGGTCCCTCCCGCCGGACCGGTGGTGGATGCAGGAGTACCTGCTGACCGCGGACCGGTACGTGGCCGTCGTCGAGGACTTCTGCGAGGCGCTCGGCCTCGAGCGTCCGATCGTCCTCGGCTGTTCCATGGCCGGCTCCCTGGTGCTCGAGCTGGCTCGGCGCAACCCCAGCGCTGCGCGGGGGTGATCGGACTGTCCGGGGCGCTGCACGTCCAGGGCCGCTTCCAGGATTGGCCCCTGTACCCGGACCTCAACGCCCAGCAGGCGGTGGCCTCGTGGACGGCGAGCTTGATGTCGCCGCACAGCCCGGAGGTCTCCCGACGCGAGGTGTGGTGGACCTACAGCCAGGGCGGCCCGGGGATCTACCGCGGCGACACGTACTTCTACTCCGAGGACCTGGACCTGCGGGGCGTGGCCGGAACGATCGACACCACGCGATGCTCGGTGTACCTCTTCACCGGCGAGCACGACCACGCCTGCATGCCGGACGACACCGCGGCGGCGCTTGCCGCCATCCCCGGGGCGCGCGGGGGCGCGATGCCCGGCATCGGCCACTTCCCGATGGCGGAGAACTGCTCGTACTTCCGAACCTACCTGCTGCCGGCGCTCGCCCAGCTCGCCGCGGACCGTTCGGCCGGACACCAGGAGGGTGGGGAGATGACCGGCATCGACGCGCACTGCCACGTCTTCACCGCCGAGGCGATCGCGGCCCGGCTGGTGGGCGCGGCTGCCTACCAGCCGCCCCAGGTCGACGTCGACGACCACGCCGCTCACCTGGCTGCCGTGGACTGCGACCGAGGGGTGCTCGTGCAGCCCAGTGCCTACGGCAGCGACCACCGCTGCCTCCTGGCCGCCCTGCGCAGCCGTCCCGACCGGCTGCGGGGCGTGGCCTGCGTTCCGCCCGGGACGTCTCGCGACGAGCTGGCGGAGATGCACGCCGCGGGTGTGCGCGGCACGCGCCTCCAGGACGGGTATCCCGGCGGCGTGCCCGTGGAATCCCTGCTCGAGGTCGGGGAGACGGTGGCCCCCCTCGGCTGGCACGTGGAGCTGTGGACCGACGTGCGCCGGCACGTCGACTGGCTCGGGGACGCCGTCCGCCGGTGTCCCGTGCCGGTGGTCCTCGATCACCTGGGCTACCTGCCCTCGGACGTCGGTCTCGGCGACCCGGCCGTGCGGTTGATGCTCGAGCTGCTCGCCGAGGACCAGGTCTGGGTGACGCTGTCCGGGGTGGAGCGGCTGCTGCCGGCAGGGGTCGAGCCCGATGCCGGCAGCCCGGGCTTCGGCGAGGCCTGGCGGCGACACGAGGATGCGATCGCGGCCCGGGTCCGCGCGTTCGTCGATGTCCGGCCGGAGAACCTGCTGTGGGGGAGTGACTGGCCGCACGTGGGGGTACGGCTGCCCGTCCCGGCCAGCGGAGAGGTCCGGGCCCGGCTGGACCGCTGGATCCCGGACCCCGCGGTCCGGCGACGGATCCTCGTCGACAACCCGGTGCGCCGGTATGGGTTCGAACCGGCGAGCGGGCGGGGATGAGACGGCACCCGTAGGGGGACTCGACCAGGGCCGGGGAGTTGCCGTCGCCCGCGAACCGAGGAGATCCGGACGGCTTCCTTCACCTTCAGTCAGCTCACCCCGACGGCCTTCCTCGAGCGATCGGCGCGGGTGTTCCCGGAGCGCACCGCGGTGATCGACGGCGACCGCCGCCTCACCTACGCGCAGTTCGCCGACCGGTCGCGCCGGCTGGCCGGAGGGTTGGCGGCCCGTGGCATCGCCTCCGGCGATCGCGCGGCGGCACTGTGCACGAACAGCTCGACTGTGCTCGAGCTCCACAACGGCGTCCCGTGGGCCGGCGCGGTGCTGGTCCCGCTGAACATCCGGCTCGCAGCCGAGGAGCTTGGATACATCCTGGAGCACTCCGGGGCCGCGCTCCTCGTCGCGGACGAGCAGTTCGCCGCGACCGCGACCGAGGTCGCGGCCACTGCGGGGATCCCCGTCGTGGTGGGCGACCGGGGAGGGCGGCGAGTACGAGCAGCTGCTGGCCGGGAGTGAACCGCTGGCGCTCCCGTGCCCGGACGAGAGGGCCTTGCTGGCCCTCAACTACACCTCGGGCACCACGGGGCGGCCAAGGGCGTCATGCACGCCCACCGGGGCGCCTACCTCCAGGCACTCGCGATGGCGCTGCACACCGGGTCTGGGCTCCACCAGCCAGTACCTGTGAACTCTGCCGATGTTCCACTGCAACGGCTGGTGCTTCCCCTGGGCGGTCTCGGCCGGCGGCGCCACCCACGTCTGGCTTCCCCGGGTCGAGCCTGACCGGATCTGGGAGCTGCTGCGCAACGAGGGCATCACCCACTTCAGCGCGGCGCCCACGGTGCTCAACATGATCCTCAACGCCGACGAGGCGGCGGCGGGCCCGGTGCAGCCGCGGGTCGAGGTGCAGACCGGTGGGGGCACCTCCCACGCCCACCCTGCTGGCGCGGATGTCGGCGTTGAACATGAACGTCACGCATCTGTAGAGGTTGACCGAGACCTACGGGCTGCTCGCGATCAACCAGTGGCACCCGGAGTGGAGCGACCTTTCGGCGGAGGAGCAGGCACAGGTCAAGGCTCGCCAGGGCGTGGGCAACGTCGTCGCCGATCCGCTGCGCGTGGTGCGCGAGGACGGCACGGACGTGCCCCCGCGACGCGAGGACGCTCGGGGAGATCGTGGCACGCGGGAACGACGTCATGCTCGGCTACTACCGGGACGAGCAGGCTACGGCGGCGGCGACCGTCGGCGGGGCGGACGACGGAAGCGGATGGTTCCGTACCGGCGATCTCCCCGTCGTCCACCCGGACGGCTACGTCGAGATCCGTGACGCAGCAAGGACATCATCATCATCTCCGGCGGCGAGAACGTCTCTTCTGTCGAGATCGAGCGGTTCTCGACGCCCATCCCGCCGTCGCGGAGGCGGCCGTGGTCGCCGAGCCCCACGAGAAGTGGGGAGAGGTGCCCGTCGCGTACGTGACCCTGCGCGCGGACGCCGACATCGACGACGAGGACTTGGAGGCGTTCGCCTGGCGTCGTTCAAAGTGCCGAAGCGGTTCGTCTACGGAGAACTGCCGAAGACCTCCACCGGCAAGGTGCAGAAGAACCTGCTGTGCGGTCGAACCGGCAGCTGACCTCCGACCTCGGCCGCCGGTCGGCCCGCGGGCGGTGGGCGCCGGGGAAACCGACGACGAGCGCCCCCTCGACCGGCTCCCATGCCGGCCGCGACCACCGGACCGACTGGGCACCGTGGGGGCCAGTGAGGCCTATGTCGTGCACCAGCCGCTGGGTCTGCTGTTGGCGACATGCGTGGAACTTTCCGCTGTGGCAGGCGATGCGGTTCGCCGCCGCTCCGGCGTTGATGGCCGGCAACGTGGGGTTGCTCAAGCGCGCCAGCAACGTGCCGCAGACGGCTGTACCTGGAGGAGTTGTTCGGCAAGGCCGGGCTTTCCCGCCGATGTGTTCCAGACCCTGCTGATCGGTAGCAGACCGTGGAGCGGGTGATCCGCGATGACCGGGTGATGGCCGCCACGCTGACCGGCAGCGGCCCGGCTGGGCCAGTCGGTGGCCGCGATCGCCGGGGACGCGCTGAAGAAGACCGTGCTGGGGCTGGGCGGGTTCGATCCGTTCATCGTCACAACCTCGGCCGACCTCGGCATGGCTCCGGAGGTGGCGGTGACCGCCCGCTGCCAGAACAACGGGCAGAGCTGCATCGCGGCCAAGCGGTTCCTGGTGCACGCCGAGGTCGCCGAGGAGTTCACCGGATTGTTCGCGCAGAAGCTGGCCGTGCTCACCGTCGGTGACCCGATGGACCCCGGCAGCCAGGTCGGGCCGCTGGCCACCGAGTCCGGCCTGGCCGACGTCGAGCGGTACGTGGCCGACGCGGTCGCCAAGGGCGCCACCGTCGTCGTCGGCGGCCAGCGGGTGCAGCGGCCGGGCCGCTCTACCAGCGACTCTGGTCACCGGGGTGACCCCGGGGATGGCGATGTACTCCGAGGAGTGTTCGGCCCGGTCGCCGCGCTCTACACAGTGGACAGCCTCGAGGAGGCGATCGGCATCGCCAACGACCAACTCTACGGGCTGAGCGCCAACCTGTGGAGCGAGGACCCCGGCGAGCGGCAAGCGGTCATCCGCGGCGTCCCGTCCGGCATGGCCTTCGTCAACGCATGGTTACCAGCTACCCTGAGTTGCCCTCGGCGGGATCAAGCAGAGCGGCTACGCCGCGAGCGCTCACCGAGGTTGGCATGTACGAGGTCCAACGCCAAGACCGTCTGGATCGGCCCGCCCAGCAGCCAGCAGACGGCGGGGGACACGGCGGAGACGGCGGAGTGAGCCGGCCCGGCCGGGTGCCGAGGGGCAAGTCGGAACGGGGTCGTTAGGGTCCGTGGATGCGGGTCGTCACGATGAGCGACCCGGCGGACCCGACGTGCTCGGCTGGGGCGAGGTCCCCGACCCGGTGTGCGGTCCCGGGGAGGTCCTGGTCAACGTCGTCGCGGCACCCGTCAACCGTGCCGACCTGATCCAGCGGGAGGGCAACTACCCGCCGCCGCCGGGCGCCAGCGACATCCTTGGCCTGGAGTGCAGCGGGATCATCAGCGAGGCCGGGGAGGGCGTGTCCGGCTGGGCGGTCGGCGACGAGGTGTGCGCGCTGCTCTCCCGCGGCGGGTACGCCGAGCGGGTCGCCGTCCCTGCCGGGCAGCTGCTGCCCAGGCCCGCCGGCATGGACCTGCCGACCGCCGCGGCGCTGCCCGAGGTCACCTGCATCGTGTGGTCCAACGTGTTCATGCTCACCGGGCTGGGGCCCGGCGACGTCTTCCTGGTGCACGGCGGCTCGAGCGGCATCGGCACGACGCCATCCATCTGGCCGTCCGGGCCGGCGCCTGGGTGGCCACCACCGCCGGAAGTCCCGCCAAGCTCGACGTCTGCCGTGAGCTGGGCGCGGACGTGGTCGTCAACTATCGCGACGAGGACTTCGTCGAGCAGGTTCGGCTCGCGGCCGACGGACACGGCGCCGACGTCGTCCTGGACAACATGGGCGGGGCCTACCTGGCCCGCAACATCGACGTCCTGGCCACGGGGGTCGGCTGGTGAACATCGGGATGCAGGGGGGCACCAGGGCCGAGCTGGACTTCGGCGCCTCATGCGCAAGCGAGGGGCGGTGCATCCCACGACGCTGCGCGCCCGGCCCGCCACCGGTCCCGACAGCAAGGCCGAGATCGTCGCGGCGGTGCGCGCCGCCGTGTGGCCCGACCTCGAGCGGAGCTCGATCCAGCCGATCGTGGACCGTCGGATGTTCAATGTCGCGAGCCGGCGAGGCGGACGCCCTGGTCGACGGCAGCGGCCACGTCGGGAAGGTGCTCCTACTGCCCGACGCGTGAACCCGCCCGCCCGGGCACGCGACCTGCGCCAGGTGGGGCCGAGAGCCCCTGTCGTCGAGGCGCGTGCCCGCTGACGTGTGCAGGATGCGCGGTCGAGTGTGCTCGCGCATCGAGCTGCCTCGGCAAGGCCGGATCATCCTCCCACGGCCCACGGCCCACGGCCCACGGCCCACGGCCCACGGCCCACGGCCCACGGCCCACGGCCGGGGGCCGTGGCCGGTCAGACGACGGCGGTCCCGATCAGGCCCTTGCGGGTGACCAGACTGGCGAGCTCCTCCTCCGACATCCCGTCCGTGCCTTCCGGCTGGCGGGGCAGCACCATGTACCGCGACTCCGCGCTCGCATCCCACACGGTGATCCGCGTCTCGAGGGGGAGCGTGAGACCGAACTCCTGCAGGACTCCCCGGGGGTCCCGGACGACGCGGGAACGGTAGGCCTCGCTCTTGTACCAGGCCGGTGACGGTCCGAGCAGCGCGATCGGGTAGCAGGAACACAGCGTGCAGACCACCACGTGGTGCTCACGCTCGGAGTTCGCGACCACCTTCAGCCGCTGCTCCTGCAGAGCTCCCGCCATTGACAGCCCCAGTTCCCGGATGGCGGCGTTGGCGTCGGCGAGCAGCCGTTCCCGGAACCCGGGGTCCGTCCACGCCCGGGCGGTGATCCGGGCACCGTTCGCCGGGGTCCCTCCGGCCAGGAACTCGTCGATCCTGCGGTCGATCTCCCCGTCGTCGAGCAGGCCGCGTTCCTCGAGGAGTGCCTCGACGTGCCGGACCTGCTCGGCGATCACGGCGCTGGTGTGGTCCCCGCTCACGGTGTCGCCTCCCTCCGGTGGATCTCGGCCGGCTCCAGGTAGTCCTCCCAGAGCTCCACAGTGACGGCGTGGTCGCCAGCACCGAACAGGTCCGCGGCCGCGAACCGCACGTGGTACACCGCTTGCACCGTCCCCGGAAGCCCGCGGGCGCGGTCGTCGGCGATGGGATGGTGCCCGGCGATCTCGATCACCTCACCCACGGCCCCGCGGGCGTACCGGGGCAGTCGCGTGTGGCCGGCGGGGTCGTGGGTGCTGGTGCGCACCGGATCACCCGGGGCGAACTGGTCAGGCATCGGCCAGCTCTTCCGGCGTGGCGACGCCCTTCTCGACGAGAAGCGTCGTGATCGCGGTGAACCACTTCTCGTAGTACGAGGCCGAGAGGTAAGACGCCGGGGCCGTCCGCTCGATGGCGTCGCGGAACTCGTCGAGGTTGTAGACACCACGCCGAATCAGCGCGGCGTTGAGGGCCAGCACGTGCGCTTCCCAGTCGGCGTGGAAGGTCGGCTCGTCCGCTTCCTCGACGATCGGGGGGAAGCCGACCATGCCTCCGACATCATTGATGCGGCTCACTCCGTATTCCTACGCCTTCGCGTGGTCGCCGTCCAGCCGCACAGCACGCCGGTCCCGGTGGACCCCACCGGGACGAGCTCGCCGTCCCGCATCGCGCCGGAAGGTTCGAGTCGACCGAGCGCGTGAGCCGGCCCTGGGCGAACCCAGCCACTGGCAGACGACAGGACCCCACGGTCGAGCCCGTGGGGTCCTGTCGGTGGTGTCCGGGCGAGTTGGACCCTAACCCAACGCTCATGCACCGCGCTGATGCGATGAAGGAGCGGGGCCTCCGCTCCTCGTGACTCCCGGCTCATGCTCGGGGTGCTCACGTTCCACGATTCGAGGAGGCCCTGTGAGCGAACAGTACGCGGGACGGCAGATCGTCGGGATTGATCTGCATCGGCGGCGGTCGGTGCTGGTGCGGATGACGAGTCCGGGGAGCGGCTGGAGGCGGTGCGGATCTCCAACGACCCGGAGTACCTGCGGCAGGTGATGGCCCGCGCCGGCGAGTCCCCGGAAGTCGTGCTCCATGAGCTTCCCCCGCTTTGCCGGAGTCCTCGTTACCTGTGAGGGGCGGGCCGGGTGCGATGGTAGGCGTCCTCGTACTCGTCGGGGGACAGCCCTCTGACCCGGATTCGCAGGTAGGCGGGCGACACGGCCGGTGAGATGGGGATAGGTGCCCTGTCTGCCTGGGACGATGGCCTTGCGAAGAGAGCATCGGCCGGGGCGGAAGGACACCTATCGGATGTCGAAGGTACGCGATCGCAAGCGGCCGCGGCGGCGGGTCCGGATCGGCGCGCCGGACGCGTGGGTGACCGGCAGCTAGTGCGGTGACCACATACGTTCGCCGGTTGTGGTCATGCTGCGGTGGTGCGGGGTCGGCCCCAGCGTTGTTGACGTTCGCTGCGGACGCGGGCGCGTTCGCGGCGTTGGGCGGCGAGGACATCGGGGTGTCGTGCGTTGGCGTTGCGCCAGCGCAGGTAGTCCTGCAGCCGGCGGGCCAGCACGGTGTGGTTGGGGTGGTTCGAGGCGCCCATCACGAAGGTGCGCAGCGGCCCGAACTGGCCTCGATCGGGTTGGCCCACGACGCGGAGGTCGGGGTGAAACACAGCTCGACCTTGTGGCGGGCCGCCCACGCTCTGATCGCGGGGGTCTTGTTCGCCGACAGGTTGTCCATGATCACGTAGATCGGTGCGCCGTCCGGGCGTGCCGCACGGATGGACTTGAGCGCGGCGAGGGTGTGATCACCGCCTTTGC
>NZ_JAHKRK010000259.1 GCF_019396355.1 Pseudonocardia nigra | reverse complement strand
CGCGGTGTCCGGTCGGGCAGCAACGGCTCCAGCCGTGCCCACTCCGCGTCGGTCAAGTCGTGGCGATCAAGCACAGAAGAGATCTACCGCAGCCGACCCGCATGATCCACGGGACACGCTCTAGGCGCCCAACGCGCCACCCGGCGCGTCCGGGCCCGCATGGTTAGGGTCGGTCCGTGACCGAGAGCAGCGAGACCAACGCCATGTCCGAGTGGGTCACCGCACTGGCCCAGGAGCTGGGCCTCGAGGACGCGGTGGAGACCAGCGGCCTCGTCGACACCGTGCTCGACCTGACCTCCGACGTCGCCCACGGCGTGAGCCGGCCGGCCGCGCCCGTCACGGCCTTCCTCGTCGGACTGGCCGCGGGGCGGCAGGCCGAGCCGAGCGTGGCGGCCCGCGACTACGCCCAGAAGATCACGGCGCTGGCCGACGGCTGGGGCAGCGACGCCCAGCGCGGCGTCCCGTCCAACGACCAGTCCCAGCGGGGCTGAGCCAGCGGCACGACCGTCCGGAAAGCCACGTTCCTGTCGCTGAATGGCAGGAACGTGGCTTTCCTGGCACTCGGGGCGCTCGGCTCAGCGCTGACGTTCGCTCCGCTCAGCCCGTCATGTCGAGCTCGGCGATCACCTTCGTCGGCCGCAGCCGCACCACCAGCTCGCCCGGCACCCCGTTGCGTTTGCCGAACTCCTCGGCGCGGTCGGCGCCCATGTAGCGCCCGCCGATCTCGGTGGCGGTCCTGAGCAGCTCGGCGGGGTCCTCCGACACCGTCGCCACTCCCTGCACCTGCACGAAGGAGTACGGCGGCGCCTCGAGGTCGACGCAGAGGACGACCCGGGGGTCGCGGGTGATCGCGCGTCCCTTCGCCGTCGCCTTGCCGGTGTTGAACACCAGCTCGTCGCCCTCGACGACGAACCAGATCGGGGCAACGAGCGGGCGGCCGTCGGCGGCGACGAAGCCGAGCTTGCCGGTGCGGGTGCCCTCGGTGAGGAAGGCGCGGTGCTCGGGGGTCAGCTCGATCATGCGAGCACTGTAGGCAGGGACACGGAACTCCCCTGCGACGGCGGGAGGTTGCTCCCGAGGTCGTACCAGGGGAACCGATGTCGACCACGTTCGCCGCACCCGCGGCGCGCGTCCCGCGGGTCGTGCCCGTGCTGGCGCTGAGCGTCTTCGCGCTCGGGACGAGGCCGCGCCTCGCGGGCTACGAACGCGGTCTTCGCGCCCAGATGGCCCCTGGCCGCGTTGTCGGCAAGGCCCGGGTAAGTCCTGAGGCGTGAGCCGAGCGTTCACCTCGCCGCTCGACTCTCGTCACTCGGATGGGTTACACCATCGGACATGCGTCCCCCTCACGTCCTCGACCGCCGCTCGCTGCTGCGCACCGCCGCCGTCGGCGGGCTCGCCGCCACCGCTGCGCCGCTGACCGCCGCGCCCGCCCTCGCCGCCCCCACCTTCCTCCGGTCCGACCGGCCGGTGCTCACCCACGGCGTGCAGTCCGGCGACGTGCTCCCCGGGTCGGGGCTCGTCTGGGCGCGCGCCGACCGCCCGGCCCGGATGGTCGTCGAGGTCTCCGACGGACCCGACTTCCGGCACCTCCGCCGCCTGCAGGGCCCGCTGCTCACCCCGGACACCGACTTCACCGGCAAGCTGCGGGTGCCGGGCCGCGGTCGCGCGGTGCACTACCGGGTGGTCGCCGAGGACCTGGACGGGCGGGCCGCGAGCGAGCCCGTGACCGGCTCGTTCCGACTGCCGCCGGGTCGCAAGGACGGCGTGCGGTTCGTCTGGTCCGGCGACGTGGTCGGGCAGGGGTGGGGCATCAACCCCGACATCGGCGGCATGACGATCTTCTCCGCGATGGCCGAGCGCGAGCCCGACTTCTTCCTGCACAGCGGCGACACCGTCTACGCCGACGGCCCGCTCACCGAGACCGTGACGCTCCCCGACGGCCGCACCTGGCGCAACGTCGTCATCCCCGAGAAGCTCAAGGTCGCCGAGACCCTCGCGGAGTACCGCGGGCAGTACGCCTACAACCTGCTCGACGAGAACGTGCGCCGGTTCGCCGCGGCCGTTCCGCAGATCAACCAGTGGGACGACCACGAGGTCACCAACAACTGGTACCCGGGCGAGGTGCTCACCGACGACCGCTACGAGGAGAAGCGAGTCGACGTGCTCGCCGCGCGGGCGTTCCAGGCGTTCCACGAGTGGGTGCCGCTCGACCCGCGGCGCGCTGTCGACGGCCGGGTGTACCGGCGGCTGCCCTACGGCCCGCACGTCGAGCTGTTCGTGATCGACATGCGCACCTACCGGGACGCGAACGGCGCCAACACCGGCGAGGGCGGGCGCATCCTGGGCGAGGAGCAGGCGCGCTGGCTCGTCGACGCGATGGCCTCGTCCAAGGCCACCTGGAAGTTCGTGGCCTCGGACATGCCGATCGGCCTGCACGTCCCCGACGGCGACAGCGCGTGGGAGGCGGTGGCCAACGGGGTTGACGGGCCGCCCAGCGGCCGGGAGGCCGAGCTCGCCTGGGTGCTGGCGGAGCTGCGCAGGCGGAAGGTGCGCAACGTCGTGTGGCTGACCGCGGACGTCCACTACACCGCGGCCCACCGCTACAGCCCGGAGCGTGCGGTGTTCACCGAGTTCGACCCGTTCTGGGAGTTCGTGTCCGGCCCGCTCAACGCGGGCGCGTTCGGGCCGAGCGAGCTGGACGCCACGTTCGGGCCCGAGGCCGTGTTCGTCCAGGCGCCGCCGGCGACGAACACCTCACCCTTGGACGGATTCCAGAACTTCGGCGAGGTCGAGGTCGCGCCGGGCGGCTCGGAGCTGCGGGTGGCGCTGCGCGGGCAGGACGGGCGCGAGCTGTGGTCGACCACGGTGGCAGCGGTGCGCTGACCCCCGGAACGTGGCGCCGCCCCGCACCGCGAGGGAGTATCGGGGTATGCGGACGGTGTGCGGGGTGGCACGACGAGTGCAGTCCTTCGTCGGGCGGGGCCGGGTGGCGGCGCCCGTCGCCCAGGTGCGGCCGCTCGCGGGCGGGCGCAGGCCGCTGCTCACCGATCGGCTCGGCGAGCAGCGCCACGGCGGCGTCCGGCTCGATCAGGTGAACGGCACGAGCTGCGGCAGCGCCGTCCTCGTGGCGTTGTCCGCGTGGGCCGACCCCACCGAGATGCTGCGGCTCGACGGCGAGCAGCTCGCCGGCGCCGCCACCGGCTCGTGCGGGATGGGCAGCGGCACGCGTACCGGCGTCGCCCCCGGGTTCGGGGTCCGCTACGACACCCGTCAGCGGGAGGTACATCGCGAGTCCACCACGGTGTGGCCGCAGGCGCTCGGGACGACCCCATGGGGGATGGTCCGGTGGCTGCGCCACCACGTGCCGGGCGCGGGGCCGTACCGGGTGCGGCTGGTGGACGACACGTCCGGAGCCGACCTCGCCGACGCACTGGGTGCCGCGGCCGCCGCGCTCGCGGTGGGCAGGCCGGTGCCCGTGCTCGTCGGGTCGCTCGTGCCTCGGCACTGGGGGATGGCGCTCGGGCGCGACGGCGCCGCCTGGCGGGTGTACGAGCCCACCAGCGGCCAGGTACGGGCACTGGACCTCGACCTGGTGCGGCAGCGCAGGCTCGCCAGGGTGCTGGGCTTCCCGCGGCTGCAGGCCCTGCTCATCCCGGCCTGACCGGTCGGGCCGGAGCGCACGTGCCCGCGAGTCGGGCTGTACGGGTGCGCGAGTCGGGGCCTGCGTGCGGGATACGGGGCGGGTGGGTGCGCAGGAAATCCGGTCGGGCCCGGCTCGTAGACTTGGAACGGTGACCGACACCCTCCCACCGCGCACCGCCGACCTCCCCGCCCAGTGGAACCCGGGCGAGGTAGAGGCCGGGCTGTACGAGCGCTGGGGCGAGGCCGGCTACTTCACCGCTGATCCCTCGAGCGACAAGCCGCCGTTCTGCATCGTCATCCCGCCGCCGAACGTCACCAGCAGCTTGCACATCGGGCACGCGTTCGAGCACACGCTGATCGACGTCCTGGTCCGGCGCCGCCGCATGCAGGGGTACGAGACGCTGTGGCTGCCCGGCATGGACCACGCCTCGATCGCCGTCCACGCGCTCGTCGAGCGGGCGCTCGCCGCCGAGGGCACCGACCGCCGTGCGCTGGGCCGCGAGGCGTTCGTCGAACGCACCTGGGAGTGGAAGGCCGAGTACGGCGGCAAGATCCTCGAGCAGATGCGCCGGTTCGGCGACAGCGTGGACTGGTCGCGCGAGCGCTTCACGATGGACGAGCGCAGCAACCGGGCCGTCCTCGCCATGTTCAAGCGGCTCTACGACGACGGCCTGATCTACCGCGCGGAGCGTATGGTCAACTGGTCGCCGGAGTTGCGCAGCGTGCTGTCCGACATCGAGGTCGAGCACCGCGAGGTCGAGGGCGAGCTCGTCTCCCTCCTCTACGGCAACGGCGACGAGAGCGTCATCGTCGCTACCACCCGCGTCGAGACGATGCTCGGCGACACCGCGGTCGCGGTCCACCCCGACGACGAGCGCTACACCCACCTCGTCGGACGGGAGATTGCGCTGCCGCTGGTCGGCCGGATGATCAAGGTCGTCGCCGACGAGCACGTCGACCCCAGCTTCGGCACCGGCGCGGTCAAGGTCACGCCGGCCCACGACCCCAACGACTTCGAGATCGGCCGCCGGCACGACCTGCCGATGCCCTCGATCATGGACGAGACCGGGAAGATCACCGGGACCGGCACCGAGTTCGATGGGATGGACCGGTTCGAGGCGCGGGTGAAGGTCCGCGAGGCGCTTGCCGCGCAGGGCCGGATCGTCGCCGAGAAGCGCCCGTACGTGCACAGCGTCGGGCACTCGTCGCGCGGCAAGCAGGAGCCGATCGAGCCGCGGCTGTCGCTGCAGTGGTTCGTCGACGTCGGCCCGCTCGCCAAGGCCGCGGGCGACGCCGTGCGCAGCGGCCAGGTGGCCGTCCACCCGAAGGAGCTCGAGCCGCGCTGGTTCGGCTGGGTGGACAACATGCACGACTGGTGCATCTCGCGGCAGCTGTGGTGGGGCCACCGCATCCCGGTCTGGTACGGGCCGAACGGCGAGGTCGTCTGTGTCGGGCCCGACGAGGAGCCGCCGAGCGGCGAGGGCTGGCACCAGGACGAGGACGTCCTCGACACGTGGTTCTCCTCCGGCCTGTGGCCGTTCTCCACGCTCGGCTGGCCGGACAAGACGCCGGACCTGGACCGCTTCTATCCCACGTCGGTGCTGGTCACCGGCTACGACATCCTCTTCTTCTGGGTCGCCCGGATGATGATGTTCGGGCTGTACGCGATGGACGGCGTCCAGCCGTTCGACACGATCGCGCTGCACGGGATGGTCCGCGACCAGTCCGGCAAGAAGATGTCGAAGTCGGCCGGCAACACGGTCGACCCCGTCCAGTGGATGGACGCCTACGGCACCGACGCGCTCCGGTTCGCGCTCGCCCGCGTCGCGAACCCCGGCACCGACGCGCCGATCGGCGAGGACAACGTCCAGTCGGCCCGCAACTTCGGCAACAAGCTGTGGAACGCCACGCGGTTCGCGCTCAGCAAGGGAGCTTCGCCCGCCCTGCCATTGCCCGCCGAGCCCACCGATGCCGACACCTGGGTCCTCGGCCGCCTGCGGGAGGTCCGCGAGCAGGTCGACGCGCTGCTCGAGGACTTCCAGTACGCGAAAACCGCCGAGGTGCTGTACCACTTCACCTGGGACGAGCTGTGCGACTGGTACGTCGAACTGGCGAAGGTCCAGCTGAACGACGAGGCCACCGCCGACGGCACCCGCGCCGTCCTCGGGCACGTCCTCGACGCACTGCTGCGGCTGCTGCACCCGGTCATGCCGTTCCTCACCGAGTCGCTCTGGAAGGCGCTCACTGGCGGCGAGTCCGTCGTCATCGCGCCATGGCCCACGGAGGTGGGCGCACCGACCATGACCGCGGCTGCCACCCGCGTGGAGGACCTGCAGAAGCTCATCACCGAGGTCCGCCGGTTCCGCACCGAGCAGCGGGTTCCCGACAGCCGCCGGGTCGCCGCGCGGCTCGTCGGGCTGGACGAGGCCGGCCTCGGTGGGCACCGGGCCGCGGTTGCCGCGCTAGTCCGGCTCGACGCGCCTGCGGAGGGGTTCACCCCCACCGCCACGCTCGAGGTCGCGCTGGCCGGCGGGTCCGTCCACGTCGAGCTCGACACCTCCGGGGCCATCGACGTCGCCGCGGAGCGGGCCCGGCTCGGCCGCGACCTCGCCGCCGCGGAGAAGGAGCTCGGACAGGCCGACAAGAAGCTGGGCAACCCGAAGTTCGTCGAGAAGGCGCCCGCCGAGGTCGTCGACGGCATCCGGGCGCGGCAGGAGACCGCGCTGGCCGACATCGAGCGGATCACGGCCCGCCTCGCCGCGCTGCCGTCGTCATGACCCGCGACCGAGAGGAGCTGCCCGAGGGCGAGGGCGAGGTCCGCTCGCCCGAGGAGACCGCCGAGGACGCCGTCGTCTCGCACGTCCTCGACGCGATCCGCGGCGGGGAAACCCCCGACGTCGTCCCGGCGCAGTCGTCCACGGCGGGGTTCGCGGAGTTCCTGGCCGTCGAGGCGGAGCTGGACCGGCGCTGGCCGGAGTCGGTGATGGAGCCGACCCTGGAGCGGATCGACGCGCTGGTGGACGTGCTCGGCGACCCGCACCGCGGCTACCCGGTCGTGCACCTGACCGGCACCAACGGCAAGACCTCCACCGCCCGGATGGTCGACGCGCTGCTCACCGAGATCGGGCTGCGCACCGGCCGCTACACGAGTCCGCACATGCAGCGGGCCACCGAGCGGATCAACCTCGACAACCGGCCGGTCACCCCCGAGCGCTACGTCCAGATCTACCGGGACGTGGCCCCGTTCGTGGAGCTGATCGACGCGAAGGAGGGCACCCGGCTGTCCAAGTTCGAGGTGCTCACCGCCATGGGGTTCTCCGCGTTCGCCGACGCCCCGGTCGAGGCCGGGATCATCGAGGTCGGGCTGGGCGGGCGCTGGGACGCCACCAACGTCGTCGACGGCAACGTCGCGGTCATCACGCCGATCGGCCTGGACCACGCCGAGTACCTGGGCGACGACCTGCTCGGCATCGCACGCGAGAAGGCCGGGATCATCAAGCCGGGCGCCGTGGCGGTGCTGGCCGCCCAGGGCAGTGATGACCAGGGCAGGGCCGTCGCCGAGGTGCTGCTCGAACGGTGCGTCGAGGTCGACGCCCAGGTGGCGCGCGAGGGCGCCGAGTTCGGGGTGAAGACCCGCGAGATCGCGGTCGGCGGCCAGCGGCTCACGCTGCAGGGGCTCGGCGGCACCTACGACGACATCTTCCTGCCGCTCCACGGCGAGCACCAGGCCAACAACGCGGCGCTCGCGCTCGCCGCGGCCGAGGCGCTCGTCGGCGCCGGTCCGCGCCAGCCGCTCGACCCCGACGCCGTGCGCGAGGCGTTCGCCCGCGTGCAGTCGCCGGGCAGGCTGGAGCGGCTCGCGGCGGGCCAGGGCGTGCCGACGGTGCTCGCCGACGCGGCGCACAACCCGCACGGCGCCGCCGCGCTCGCCGCGGCCCTCACCAGCGAGTTCCGGTTCACCCGGCTCGTCGGTGTCATCGGCGTACTCGGCGACAAGGACGTGCGCGGGATCCTCACCGAGCTGGAACCGGTGCTGCACGAGGTCGTGGTCACCGCCAACTCCTCGCCCCGGGCGATGGACCCCGATGCGCTCGGCGCGCTCGCCGTCGAGGTGTTCGGTTCCGACCGCGTCAGCGTCGAGCCCGTGCTCGGCGAGGCCGTCGACCAGGCCAGGGAGCTGGCCGAGGAGGGCGGCGAGTCCGGCGTCGGCGTCGTCGTCACCGGGTCCGTGGTCACTGCGGGCGAGGTCAGGGCGCTGTTCGGGCGGGAGCCGGCGTGAGTTCCGAGCCGGAGGGCCGCCCCGCCCCGCCCGACCCGATGAAGGGTGTGCGCGGGGTGTTCGCCGCCACCCTGGTGCTCGAGTCGATCGTCGTGCTGCTCGCGCTGCTGGTGCTGCCCAAGTTCGGGACGGGCGCCACGGCCGTCGGCGTCTCGGTGATCACTGCCCTGGCCGTCGCGATGATCGTCGCCGCTGGGCTGCAACGGCGGTCGTGGGGCCTCGGGCTCGCGCTCGGCCTGCAGGTCGCGATGATCGCCTGCGCCGTCCTGGTGCCGGCGCTCGGCGTGATGGGCGTGGTGTTCGCGCTGGTGTGGGGCGGGTTGCTGCTGTTGCGCCGCGACCTGGCCCGCAAGATGGCCCGCGGTGAGCTGCCCTCGCAGCAGATGCGGGATCAGTAGCGGATCCCGTACGGCGGGCACCAGCACGGGCCCGGCACGCCGGTCGGCCGGAGCCCTGGAGCTCGGCGGCGCCGGAGCCGTCGATACCCTGACCGCGTGACTGAACGCACTCTGGTCCTCGTCAAGCCCGACGGCGTCGAGCGCAAGCTGATCGGCGAGGTCCTCGCCCGCATCGAGCGCAAGGGCCTCGACATCGTCGCCCTCGAGCTCCGCGCCGTGGAGCGCGAGCTCGCCGAGCAGCACTACGCCGAGCACGACGGCAAGCCGTTCTTCGGCAGCCTCCTCGAGTTCATCACCTCGGGTCCGGTGCTCGCGGCCGTCGTCGAGGGTCCGCGCGCGATCGCGGCGTTCCGCCAGCTCGCCGGTGGCACCGACCCCGTCGAGAAGGCGGTGCCGGGCACGATCCGCGGCGACTTCGCGCTGGAGACCCAGTCCAACCTGGTCCACGGGTCGGACTCGCCGGAGAGCGCCGCCCGCGAGATCAAGCTCTGGTTCCCGAACCTGTGACCGCTGCTGCCGAGGCGTTCGTCGGCGGGCCGCACCTCCTCCACGAGGTGCACCCGGAGACGGCGACGGCGCTCGGCACGCTGTGGCTCGCCGTCACCCGTGCCGGCGGTGCCGTCGGGTTCGCCCCGGACGCGCCGGAGGACGAGATCCATGCGGCTGCGGAGCAGGCAATCGAGGACGTCCGGGCCGAGCGGCAGCAGCTCATCGTGATCGGTGCCGACGACGTGTTCATCGGCACCGTGTTCCTGCGCCGCGGCGCAGGCCCGGTGGTCGCGCATCGGGCCACGGTGCTGCGGCTGATGGTCCACCCCGACCTGCAGGGCCGCGGCTGGGGCAAGGCCCTGCTCGACGCTGCGGTCGCGCACGCCACCGACCTCGGGCTGGAGCAGTTGCGGCTGTCGGTCCGCGGCGGCACCGACCTGCTGACGTTCTACCCGAAGCTGGGCTGGACCGAGGTCGGGGTGTTCCCCGCGGCGCTTCGCCTGGGCCCGGGCGACGTCCGCGACGAGCACTGGTTCCAGCTACAGCTCTAGTGTCTCGTGTCCGAAGTCTTTTGACGCTGCGCTTTGGCCAGGATGGCCTCGGCGTCCTTGGTCCAGATGAACGGTTCACAGCGCTCGTTCCATGCGTCGATGAAGCGGCGGATGGCGGCGATG
>NZ_JAHKRK010000258.1 GCF_019396355.1 Pseudonocardia nigra | reverse complement strand
GGGAAGGCCCCCAGGCCTCAGACTTTGCTTCGGGCTAGACGCACCAATGCCAACCGAGCTCAGCCGGACCCGACCCGATTCTCATACCTCGTGGCGGCCGAAGGCCATGGGGGACTTTGCTGCAACACGGAGGTGGGGTGCGACGTTCAGCTCGCCTCTCGGGACTGCCGAACGCGCCGGACGGCGAGGAGCGCCCCCCGCAGCGCCGCCAGACCCGCGGTGGTGGTGAGCTCGGTGGCCCACGCGGTGCCCGGCACCCGCGGCAGGCCGTAGAGCTCCTTCGCCCACGGCGGCAGCAGGCCGATCGCGACCGCGGCCACCGCCGTCCAGGCGGGTCGGGCGGGGGTGAGCAGCTCGATCCGGCGCGGCAGCGGCGCCAGCGCCAGCCGCCGCGCGGCGCGCCGGGCGACGGGGCTCGCGACCAGCTCCGGGCGGACGCGGTCGAAGTACTCCTCCACCTCCGCGCGGCTCGCGGGCAGGTCCGTCGCGCCGAGCAGGGCGCCCGCCCGCACCTGCTCGGCGAGGAAGCGGTCCTCCTCGGCGGCGTCGATCAGGCCGAGCCTGCGCACGGCCGCGGAGAACGAGCTCACCTCGCTGACGTGCACCCAGCGCAGCAGGTCGGGGTCGTCCGCTGAGTACCGGCGACCCGTCACCGGGTCGATGCCCCGAACCCGCCGGTGCATCGCCCGCACCCTGGCCGCCGCGCGGTCCGCTGCGGCGGTGTCGGCGAACGCCAGCGTGGTGACGTAGCCCGCGGTGCGCTCCAGGCGCGGCCAGAAGTCACGCGGAAAGCTGGAGTGCTGCTCCACACCTGCCATCGCGCGCGGGTGCAGGGGCTGCAGGAACAGCGCGCTGATGCCGCCGATCAGGGCGGCGGGATCGCCGATGACCTTCCGGGTGGCGCTGCCCGGCGGGAAGTAGCCCGCGGCACCGACCGCGGTGTCCGACGCGATGCTCATGCCACCAGCGTCACCGCCGCCGGCCCTCGCCGCTACTCGATCAGCCTGCGGGCCGCAGCGCGACGACCTCGGCGCCCCGCTGTTCGAGCAGGACCTCGCCTGCGGCCGCCGCCCGGACCGGGGCCTGCGGATCGGTGCGCCGGACCGGGATGGTCCGCAGCGCGGCGCCGGTGGCCGGGTCGAGCTCCTGCAGCCCCGACGGCACGGGCACGAGCAGGCCGCCGCCGTAGGGGACCGCCGGGCCGAGCGTTCCGTCGGCCGTCCAGAGCGGGGCGAGGTCGGTGGCGTCGAGGGCGACCGTGCGCGACCCGGTCCACCAGTACACGGCGTCGGGCGTGACCTCGGTGACGGCGGCGCCGCCGGTCAGGTCCGCGTCCGGCACGTCGAGGGGGATCAGGCCGACCTGCTGCCCCGTGGTGTCGAGCAGCTGCAGCCGCGGCGGGTCCGGCAGGGCGACGGCCGCGCGGTCGGCCGAGAGCGCGACGAGCGTGGCACCGGCCGCCGGCAGCGGCACCGAGAACTCCTCCTGGGGCGTCTCGGCACCGTCCTCACCGTCGGCGGCGAGCACGGTGAGCCGGTCGGTCGGCTCACCGGGGCACCGCTCGAGCACGCCCACGCGCTCCTGCGCGAGCACGACGGAGCCGTAGGTGCACTCGGGCCGCGGTTGTCTGCCGACCTGCACCGGGGTGGGCACGTCGCCGTACTCGAGGGTCTTGACGAGGTCGCTGCGCAGGACCTCGAGGTACTCGCTGCCCGTGGCGACGACGAAACCGCCGCGGGCCAGCAGCCGCGTGCCGGGCCGGACGTCGGGGTTGCTCGCCGCGACCCGTTCACCTGTGGCCGGGCGCAACGTGGTCAGCTCGCTGCAGTAGCTGGTGCCGCCCTCGTACAGCGCGAGGACCTGGCCGCGGCCGTCGTCGGAGTCCGGGAACCCGGCCGCCACGGTGCACAGCGGGCGGTCGCGGGTGTAGCTCCAGGCGACGCCGCCGGCGACCGCGTCGCGGCCGTGCACACTCCCGCCGTCGCCGGTGACGACGGCCGGACCGGCCACGACGGGTGCGGCCGTGGCCCCGCTCGCGGCTCGCCACGCCTCGGCGAAGCCGGCGGGCACGCCGTCGGCGTGCGGAGGCGCGGTGATCGCCACCGCGGCAGGATCGGAATCGGCGCCCGCCACGGCACTGGTGCGCCACACCGCGACGACCGCACCGAGCACCAGCACCACGAGAACGGCCGCCGCGACGAGATCGCCGCGGCGGCGTCGTTCTGGGCGCAGCCGGGCGGGACGGGCCCGCTCCGACCGCAACGGGGTGCTCACCCGGGGGAGGTCAGCTGGCGGCGGCGTCCGGGGCCGACTGCTCGCCCCCGTCGGCGCTCACCTCGGCGCCGCGCCTGCGTGCGCCACCGCGCCGCCTGCGCCGGCGCGATCGGTCGCCCTCGGCGCCGGACTCCTGGGCCGGACCGGTGGCCGACGGCTCGGTGGCGACGGCGGTCGAGGTCTCCTCGGTGCCCGCGTTCGCCCCGCCGTCGTCCGCGCCGTTCTCCGCGCCGCCGCGGACCGTCACACCCGCGCGGCTGCGGGTGCGGGTGCGGGACCGGCGCGGGCGCCGCGGCTCGACGGCCGCGTCCTCGTCGCGCTTGCGCCCGTCGCGCTTGCCGTTGCGGCGCCGCCCGCCGTGGTCGTTCTCGGTGTCGACGTACTCGGCGTCGAGGCCGGCGCGGGTGCGCTTCGACAGCGGGAGCCTGCCCGTGGCGCTCGTGGGGATGGAGAGGTCCGAGTAGAGGTGGTCGGACGTGGAGTAGGTCTCGACCGGCCCGTCGATCCCCAGGCCCAGCTCGTCGCTGACCATCTTCCAGCGGGGGATCTCGTCCCAGTCGACCAGCGTGACCGCGACGCCCTCCTTGCCGGCCCGGCCGGTGCGGCCGATCCGGTGCACGTAGGTCTTGGCGTCCTCGGGGCACTGGTAGTTGACCACGTGCGTGACGTCGGTGACGTCGATGCCGCGCGCTGCCACGTCGGTGGCCACCAGCACGTCGACCTTGCCTGAGCGGAACGCCCGCAGCGCCTGCTCGCGGGCGCCCTGGCCGAGGTCGCCGTGCACGGCCGCGGCGGCGAACCCGCGCTCGGCGAGGTCGTCGGCCACCCGCTGCACCGTGCGCTTGGTGCGCGCGAAGATCATCGTGAGCCCACGCTCGTCGGCCTGCAGCACGCGGGTGAGCAGTTCGACCTTGTCCATCGCGTGCGCGCGGTAGACCAGCTGCTTGGTGCGCTCGTGGATCGAGCCCTGGTCGGACTCCTCGGCGCGGATGTGCGTGGGCCGGTGCAGGAACGTGCGCGACAGCTGCAGGATCGGCCCCGGCATCGTGGCCGAGAACAGCATCGTGTGGCGCTGCTCGGGCAGCATCCGCAGGATGCGCTCGACGTCGGGGAGGAAGCCCAGGTCGAGCATCTCGTCGGCCTCGTCGAGCACGAGGGCCTTGACGCGGCCGAGGACGAGGTGGCGCTGCTCGGCGAGGTCGAGCAGCCGGCCCGGCGTGCCGACCACGACGTCGACGCCCTTGCGCAGGGCGGCGAGCTGGGGCTCGTAGGCGCGGCCGCCGTAGATGGCGGTGACGCGGACGCCGAGGTGCTGGCCCGCGTCGGCGATGTCCTTGGCGACCTGTACGCACAGCTCGCGGGTGGGCACCACCACGAGTGCCTGCGGGACGTCCTTCGTGCGGTCGGCGGCCTCGCCGTCGGCGTTCGCGGCGGGCTGCTCGGCCGGCGGGACGATGCGCTGCAGCAGCGGGACACCGAAGCCGAGGGTCTTGCCGGTGCCCGTGCGGGCCTGGCCGATGACGTCCTCGCCGGCCAGCGCCAGCGGCAGCGTCAGCTCCTGGATCGCGAAGGTGCGCTCGATGCCGGCCTCGGCCAGCGCGCGCACGATCTCCGGGCGGACCCCGAGCTCGGCGAAGGTGGGGGAGTCGGGCCGGACCGGAGCACCCGCCTGCAGCGGGTGGGCCTCGACGGTCTCGTCGGCCGCGCCTGTGGAGTTCTCGATGTCGGTGATTGTGTCGTGCTCGACGGACAGGATGATCGCCTCTCTCCGCGCACAGAAGCCGGGGCCGGTTCGTCGACCACCGGCGGATGACGCCAGGCTGGGAGAACCGACGAGGCGCTGCACGCACCAGGTCAATGCGGTGCCGGTGCTTCCCCGAAAGGGGGCCCGCCGGCTTCCGCGGGTGAGCGCGCACCCCATGTGGGCGCTGCGCTGCGGACCATTCTACCCCGTTCGGACGTTCGGGGCCGAGTGCCACTCCGGGTGACGTGCGCCGCCCCGTCATCGGGAATGCGCACTACGCTCGGGGCATGGTGACTGCGCGGGCGGCGGACCAGGCTGGAGCGGATCGGGCGACGATCGATCTGCTCGGCGTGCTGGCCTACGGCGAGCTGTCCGCGTTCGACCGGCTGGCCGAGGACGCGAGGACCGCCCCGACGCTCGGCGGCCGGGCCGCCCTGTCCGTGATGGCCGCCGCCGAGATCGGGCACTTCTCGATGCTGGAGGAGCACCTGCGCGGCCTCGGTGTCTCGATCGAGGACGCCATGCGCCCGTTCGTCGCGCCGTGGGACTCCTACCACGCCTCCACCGCGCCCCGCAGCTGGCTGGAGTCGCTGGTGAAGGCCTACGTCGGCGACGGCCTCGCCGCCGACTTCTACCGCGAGATCGCGGGCTGGCTGCCCGGGCCCACCAGTGAGCTGGTGCAGAAGGTCCTCGCCGACACCGGGCACAGCGCGTTCGCCGAGCGCGAGGTGCAGGCCGCGTGCGCGAGCAGCAGGCAGGTGCACGACCGGCTGGCGCTCTGGGGCCGCAGGCTGCTCGGCGAGGCCGTCACGCAGGCACAGCACATCGTGGCCGAACGCGACGAGCTCGCCGAGTTCATCATCTCCGGCTCCGGTGACCTGTCCGGGATCGGCGCCCTGCTCAAGCGGCTGCAGTCCAACCACGGCAAACGGATGGCGAAGCTCGGGCTGACCTGAGCCTCCTGTTTCGCCCAGGGCGGAGTGCCGACGGCGGCCGCGGGCGCGCGGCTGGACTAGCCTGGGCCCGGCCAGTCCGACAACACGACCAGGAGGTCACCCGGTGGAGGTCAAGATCGGCATCGCGGAGAGCGCGCGCGAGCTCGTGGTGTCCAGCGACCAGACGCCGGACGAGGTCCAGGCGCTGGTCGACGACGCACTGAAGAGCGCGGACGGGCTGCTCCGCCTCGTGGACGACAAGGGTCGGCGCTACCTCGTGCGCGCCGCGCAGATCGCCTACGTCGAGATCGCCCCCGCCGCGGCGGGTCGGGTGGGCTTCGCGATCGGCTGACGCGCCCCGGATTGCAGCAAAGCCACTTTCATGCAGCCACGTTGCGTGAAAGTGGCTTTGCTGCAACCAGCTCCGGTCGCGCCTCTGGCCGCGTCAGTCGTCCAGCGCCGGCTCCTCGAGCGTGAACGGGGGCCGCCCCACGCCCGTCACCCGATAGCGGCCCCAGGGGTCCACGTCCCCGATCCGCGCCGTGGCCCGGCCGCCCGCGGTGCGCACTTCCACGCTGCTCGCGCTGCCGAGCGCGGTCCGCACGTCCTCGCCTGCGCCGTCCTCCGGCGCGACCCGGCCGAACCAGTGCAGCCTGCCGTCCTGCGGCTCGTGCCGGGCGTCGAGGATCGCCCGGACGCGCACGTCGCGCCCGTCGACCGTCAGCGTCGCGGGCCCCGTGTACCCCTCGTCGTGCTCGTCGTGGTCGTCAGCCATGGCTTTCCCCTGTCTCTCGCGGGACGAGTCGGAGGGGCGCCCCGGCGTCGGTCGTGCCGAGCACGCCGGACATCCCGCCCCAGATGAGCGTGGTGAGGTAGTCGGTGAGGGCGCCGCGGCTCATCGTCCGCCGCTCCAGCCACCAGTCCCCGGCGCTCTGCACCATCCCGACCAGGCCCTGCGCCCACGCCTCGGCGCCGCCGGAGTCGAGGCCGAGGCCCCGCAGCCGCTCCCCGATGAGCATGGCGAGCATGCGCGCGATCTGCTCGCGCGCGTCGTCGACGACCTCGACGCCCGGTGCCCGCTCGATCGGGTGGTGCACCACGAACCGCCAGAGCTCCGGTTCGTCCTCGATGCCCGCGAGGAACGCGTCGATGACCCCGCGGACGAGCTCGGCGGGTTCGCGATCGGGGTCGAGCTCGGGGGCCATCCGCGCCATCAGCATGGCGGCGGCCTCCTGCCCGACGGCGCGCTGCAGGTCGGCGCGGTCGGTGAAGTGCCGGTAGAGCACGGGCTTCGTGATGCCCGCGACCGCGGCGATCTCGGCGACCGAGACGGCGGGTCCGTGCGTGCGCACCGCATCGATGGCCGCCTGGACCATCTCGCCCCGCCGCTCGGCGCGGCGGCGCTGTCGGTCGGACGGGGGCCCGGGCTTGACAGCCGGCTTCTCGGAGTGCACCGTACCAGTGGTAACAGTTACCGGCGGTAACAGCAAGCCTCGAGAGGGTGGGACGATGGCAGGGACCACGGCGAGGTCCGGCATCGGTGCCGGCAGCCGCGTGCTCATCACCGGCGCCGCGGGCGGCTTCGGCGCCCCGACGGCGATGCGCCTGCGCGAGCAGGGAGCCCGGGTCGTCGGCCTGGACCGGGTGGCGAGCGAGCACGTCATCGGCTGCGACATCACCGACGACGCCGCGGTCACCACGGCGGTCGCCGAGGCCGTCGAGCGGCTCGGCGGGCTCGACGCGGTGGTGCACTACGCCGGCATCGGCACCCCGAACGACGCGGGCGGCCCGCTCGCCCCCGACGCGCTGCGCGTCATCGACGTGAACCTGCTCGGCGCCTGGCGCGTCACCGCCGCCGCCCTCCCGGCGCTCCGGGACGGCCGGTCCGGGCGCGGCGGCGCCAAGGGCCGGGTCGTCTTCGTCTCCAGCGAGCTCGCCTACCTCACGCTCCCGTTCGTCTCGGCCTACAGCGTCGCGAAGCGGGGGATGACCGCCTACGCCGACGCGCTGCGCCTCGAGTACGGCACCGAGCTGCACGTCAGCACGGTCTACCCGGGCTACGTCCGCACGCCGATCCACGACGCCGGCCGCGAGGTCGGCCTCGCGCTCGAGGGCCAGGTGCGCCGCGAGGAGGTGGAGGACATCGTCGGCACGGTCGTGCGCACGCTCACCGCGGCGAAGCCGCGCCGCGACACGGCGGGCACCCGCGCCGGAGCCCTCGAGCTGTGGTTCGGGCGGCACCTGCCCGGGCTCGTCGGCGCCGGCGTCGCCCGCCGCATCCGGGCGCAGGCGGCGGCGGGCCGGTGGGACGGCTCGCCACTGGCCGCGGGCCTCGTCAGCAGGCTGACCGGCCGTGCCCAGCCGAGCAGCTCACACCCGGGCCACGACAACGCAGGTCGCGACAACGCAGTCCCCATCAGCGAGAGGAGTGCCTCGTGAACGTCAAGACCGCCAGCAGCAAGGCCGTGAACGACCGGGAGGCGACCGCGGAGCGGCTGCTCCGCTCGTCGCTGGACCACTCGTACGAGCCGAGCATCGACATCGACTGGAAGGCCCCGCTCGTCGACGGGGCGTGGGGGATCCCCGCACACCGGGTGTCGCTGTACGGCACCGAGCTGTGGGACGGGCTCACGGAGGAGCAGCAGCGCACCCTGTCGGTGCACGAGCTGTGCAGCGTGGCGCGCATCGGGCTCTGGTTCGAGATCATCCTGATGCAGATGCTGCTGCGCTACGCCTACGACCGCGACCCGCGCCGCCAGCACATCCAGTACGCGCTCACCGAGATCGCCGACGAGTGCCGGCACTCGATCATGTTCGCGAAGATGACCGAGCGGTTCGGCGTGCCGGACTACGCCCCGCGCAAGCTCACCCACGAGCAGGGCAGGCTGTTCAAGACCATCGGCTACGGCCCGGCGATGTTCGCGGGCACGCTGTTCGTGGAGGAGATCCTCGACCAGCTCCAGCGCGAGTCGATGCGAGACGACCAGGTGCAGCCGCTCACCCGGATGGTCAACAAGATCCACGTGACGGAGGAGGCCCGGCACGTCCGCTACGCCCGCGAGGAGCTGATGCGGATCATGCCGAAGACCAACGGCGCGCAGCGCACGATCGCCCGCTACCTGTCCGCGCGGATCGCGTTCGTCGTGGCCCGGAACCTGATCCACCGCGACGTCTACGCCTCCGTCGGGATCGACCCGGAGGTCGGCCGCAGGGCCGCGCTCGCCAACCCGCACCACCAGGAGATGCTGCGCTGGTCGGCGCGCAAGCTGGTGCCGTTCCTGCGCGAGCAGGGCATCATCGGCGGCCCCACGGAGATCCTCTGGCGGAAGGCGCACCTGATCTGATGGCCCGCTCGGTGGAGACGGCGGACGGCGTGCGGCTGCACGTCGAGGTCGACGGGCCGCCGGACGCGCCCGTCACGGTGGTGCTGGCGCACGGGTGGACGCTGGACCTGCGGGTGTGGGGTCCGGTCGCCCGGGCGCTCGCCGCGGGGCCCGCGCCCGCCCGGGTGGTGCGCTACGACCACCGCGGGCACGGCGGGTCGTCCCCGGTGACGCCGGAGACGATGACGATCGAGCAGCTCGCCGACGACCTCGCCGTGGTGATCGCGGAGGTCGCGCCGGACGGCCCGCTCGTGATCGGCGGCCACTCGATGGGCGGCATGACCCTGATGGCCCTGGCCGAGCGGCACCCGCACCTCGTCGAGCGCGCGGCGGGGATCGCACTGGTCGCCACGGCGAGCGGCGGCCTGACCGAGAAGCCGTTCGGGCTCCCGCCGCGGCAGGCCGCGCTGGTCCGGGCCGCGGAGGAGCGGATCTACGGTTCGCGCCGGTGGGCGGACCGCACCACGCTGGGCAGCCCCCGCCTGCTCGCCCCGGGCCTGCGGTGGCTGCTGCTCGGGCCGGAGGCGGGCCCGGTCGCCCGGCGGATCACCTTCGACACCGTGGCCGCCTGCCGCCCGCTCACGCTGTCGGGGTTCCGGCCCACGCTCGACGCCCACGAGCGCGACGCCGCGCTGGAGGCGTTCGCCGCGATCCCGACGGTCGTGCTCGTCGGCACCCGGGACCGCCTGACCCCGGTCCGCGCCGCCCGGCGGATCGCCGCCGCGCTCCCGTCGGCCGAGCTGACGGTCTTCCCGGGCGCGGGACACATGCTGCCCGTGGAACGGGTCAGCGAGGTCGCGACCCGGATCGGCGCGCTGGTGCGGGGAGCGGTCCCGCTCGCGTCCTGACCCGCGGACGAACGGGCCGGCGCCGCATCCACTCGTCGAGGGGGGTGCGGCGCCGTCGTGAATGTCGCATTTCCGTGCGAGATTTCGCCGTGGGCGAACTTTTCACCGACCGCGAAGAGCGGCGATTTCGTGGAGTGCGCCGCGATAGCGTCCCGGACACGCGATCCGACGAGGCGCTTTCACTGCCTTCTCGGCACCCGCCGTCCGAATGGCCGGGACCCGAAAGGAACACCCACATGACCAGCGCAGCAACGGCCACCCTCGACGATTCGGTGTTCGACCGCCTGCTCCGGGAACGGATCGTGGTGCTCGCCGGTGAGGTCGACGACCCGCTCGCGAATCGAGTCATCGCTCAACTGCTGTTGCTCGCCGCCGAGGACCCGGGGGCTTATTCACAAGTCTGAATGGTGACTGCTCTTCGTGACATGAGGGGTACGTCGAGCACTTGATCACGAGTCGGTCTCAATTCGTGCTTGACCGCGTGTCGCGCGAGATGCGCAACAGCT
>NZ_JAHKRK010000257.1 GCF_019396355.1 Pseudonocardia nigra | reverse complement strand
CGCTGGCGAGCACTGCGCCGCATCACCGCCAGCCCCCGCAGAATCGGCGCCTACGTCAAAGCAGCGCTCGTCCTCACCCACATCGAACAACTCCAGCTACGCACTTCTTGCTGAGATCACCTCACTGTGTCGGTGCTGTGTCGGGCAGGCGAATAATGCTCGGTGACGGGCAGGCCGCTACGACCTGGCATTCGGTCCCAGGAAACGGTCGAAGATCGCTCCGGTCGCCACGATCACCACCGCCTTGTCGAGGACGTCGATGGTGGCGTCCTTGCGTGACCAGGTCCACGGCTTGCCGAGCCCGAGCGCCGTGATCATGACCAGGTCCTGGGTGTAGATCGCGCCAAACGTCGCCGCTGCCCCTCGCAGACCGCGGAGGCCCTTGTGCGCAGCGACGCCGTAGGCGGCGCCCCACATGGCGCCCAGAGCGGTGTGGGCCGCGTAGTTCAGCCGTTTCTTCCCCGCCTCGGTGCTGGGGCTCACGGGCAGCAGCTTTTGGGCGAGCTCTGCTGGGCCGTAGCTGTCCTCACGCTGCGAGATTGGCATCTCGACAAACTTCTGGAACGCGGTCATGACGACGCTGCCGGCCACACCGGCCAGCGCGCCCCGACCGACGTTCACCGCGAGAGAGGGGCGTGTGGTTGCACGCTTAACAATCGACATGGCGCTCGCTTACCCCATCGGATGGCCCTCACGCCTCACCGGACCGAGCAGGTTCGCCCAGCGCTGATCCCCAGACAGATCGCCTACCTGGTCGGCCCCGCTTCTCCTGTGCCGGAGCGGGGTAGCGGGCCGGCATGAGTCTCACCACGGGCAGCGGGCCGTTCGGCCAGCGCCCCGCCGGCAGGTTCAACTTCGACCCGCACGCTCCCGAGCACGTGCTCTACCTGGAGCACTCCCCGCGCCGGGTACGGGTGCTGCTCGGCGATGCGACGGTCGCCGACAGCGACGACATACGACTGCTGCACCCGCCGGGGCGCACGCCGACCTACCTGTTCCCGCGCGAGCACGTGCGCACCGAGCTCTTCGAGCCCAGCGGACACCGGAGGTCCGACCCAGGAATGGGCGAGCGCACCTACTGGAGCCTGCGGGCCGGCGACCACCACGCGCCGGACGCCGCCTACTCCTGGGAACAGCCCCCGGACAGCGCGGCGGCGATCGCGGGACGCGTCGCCTTCGACTGGGACTCGGTCAGAGTCTTCGAGGAGGACGAGGAAGTCTTCGTCCACCCACGTGACCCCTACACCCGCATCGACGTGCTGCGCAGCTCCCGGCACGTCCGGGTGACGGTCGACGGCACGGTCGTCGCCGAGTCGTCCCGACCGCGGATGCTGTTGGAGAGCGGGCTGCCGGTGCGGTGGTACCTGCCACGCGAGGACGTTCGGACCGACCTGCTCGAGCCCAGCTACACGACCACCCGCTGCCCGTACAAGGGGATCGCGCACTACTGGTCACTGCGGCTGGGCGATCGACACCACCAGGACCTGGTGTGGACCTACCCCGAGCCTTTCCACGACGCCGAGGCCGTCCGCGGACTGCTGTGCTTCCCTGGCGAGCGAGTGGACGTCGAGGTGCACGACGCCGAGCGCGGGTGAGGTGCCTCCGGCGGGGGACAGGCGTCGCCAGCGGCCGGTGCCGGCGACGGTGACGTCGCACCGCACCTTTGCGCCGTCCTCGAGTTCGACGACGGTGTCCTCACCGTCTCGCCGCACGCGGGTGGGGCTGGTGCCGGTGCGCACGTCGATGCCTTCGCCGCGCAGGTACTGCGCGGTGAGCTCACCGACCCGCGTGTCCTCGCGGGACAGCAGCCGACCGGACCAGCTGATCACGCTGGGACACCGGCCGATCCGGGCCGCGATCACCTTGCCCTCGGCCTGCTCGGCGATCCCGCGAGAGATCTCCTCCCGATCGTCCTCCGGTCAACTGCCGTTGGGGCCGGGACCCATCGCAGCGGCGAAGGCCGCCGCCAGCCGCGTCCCGAGCTCCCCGTCGACCTGTTCCCACCACGACACAGCCGCTGAGATTCAGGCCGTCCGGCGCACCGTCGAGGGCCACGATCCGCCGGGCCACCGGGGCCGCCCGGATGGCGTCGAGGGTGTCGCCCACCGCGGCGGCGGCTATCGCGGCCGCCTGCTCGGGGCTGCACGGCGGGCTCAGGCGGGTCTTGCTGCGTCCCCGGCACCGGGCCAGCACCACGCTCATGTCGCGGACCGTCCGCACCGTGCCCAGCAGCGTCCCGGTGACCTTCGATCGCGAGCGCCTCACGCATCGCTTGGGCGCCGTAGCCGCCGGTGCCCAGGCAGGTGACCAGCTCACGGGTGAGCGCGCCGCGACCGTGCACGTAAAAGGCCTGGTTAATCGCCTCATGGGAAATCCGCATCGACCCGTCGTCGGGGAAGTCGATTGGCAGGCGGTGCGCGATCTGTTCCGGGCTCCACGCCGTGGCCCACCGTCGGTCTTGACGTCGCGGCTTGTTCCGGCCCTTCCACGCAGCCGTCGCCGGTCCAGGCACCGGCGTGCCGTCTGGGCGGCTCACCTGCTCGGCGAGCCGGTCTTGCACGTAACCGCGCAGCCGGTCGTCGACCACCAGCTCCGCCGGTTTCGGGCGGCGGGCGGCCCGTTCGGCTTTCCGCTGCGCGATCGAGACGCGGTACTCCAGCCGGCCGTCACGGGTGGCGGCGTTGCGCCGCAGCTCCCGCGACACCGTCGAGGGCGCCCGGTTGATGCGGCGCGGCAGCGGGGCGGGCCCCGCGTGGCCGGTGCGCGGCGAGACGGGCGGTCCCAAGATGCGCTCGCCGTGTGGCCGCTGTAGAACGAGACAGTTGCATTCTCAACTGGGTAGGAGCGCGCCATGCCGGACGTGAACGTCGCCGTCGTCTACTACAGCGCCACGGGCAGTGTCTAAACGCTGGCCCGGGCCGCGGCCGAGGCCGCCGAGCAGGCCGGCGCGGAGGTGCGGCTGCGCAAGGTGCACGAGCTCGCACCGAAGGAGGCCATCGAGTCCAACGAGGGCTGGAGCAGGCATGCGTTGGAGACCCAGGATGTCCCCGAGGCGAGCTTGGAGGACCTGGAGTGGGCGGACGTGCTGGTCCTCGGCTCGCCGACCCGCTATGGGTTGCCGACCGCTCAGCTCAAGCAGTTCATCGACACCACCGGGCCGCTGTGGGCGCAGGGCAAGCTGGTGAACAAGGTGGCGACCTCGTTCACCTCCACGGGCACCGCGCACGGCGGGCAGGAGACGACGATCACCGCGATCAACAACACCTTCTACCACTGGGGGGCGATCATCGTGCCGCCCGGCTACGCCGACCCGATCCAGTTCCAGGCCGGCAACCCCTACGGTGCCTCACACATCTCCAACAACGGCGCCAACCCGCCCGGGGAGACCGAGCTGGCCGCGGTCCGCTTCCAGACCCGCCGCGCCACCGAGATCGGCGCAGCGCTCAAGCGCGGGATGGCCGCCGCGTCCTGACCTTGCGCGTTCAGACGGCCGGCTCCCGCTCCAGGAGCCGGCCGTTGCTCTGGCACTCATCGGTCGGCCGTTGCGGCATCCTCACTACCGGCGAGGGCCAGCTGGACTGGCTTCTCCAGGTCGAAGTGAACGATTCTCTTTCCGCGATTCGTTTAATCGCGGCAAGGGTCGCCGGGATGCCCTCATGGGCCTCTCGGGTGCGGTCGGTGATGCGCTGCTGGGCTTCCTTGCCGTAGCGGTTGAAGAACATCGCGATGCCGTCGGGGAGGAACTCCCAGGACTCGGTCACCAGGGTGCCGCCCTCGACCGGGGCGAAGGTGAAGCCCCAGCGCACGTACGAACCGCCGACGACGAAAGCGAACTCACGGCCGCGGTCTGCCACCACGACCTGGCTGCGGGTCTCCCAGCTGCGCTCGGGCAGCTGATTGCGTCCGGTGAACCAAGCGCCTTCGCGGGCGGATTCGCCCTCGTCCCACCAGCAGGTCTTGCAGATCGGACTCCACTCCCCCGTGCGCGACACGTCCGCGACCATGTCGTACAGCGCCTCCGGTGAGGACCCCACGACGGTGGACTCCGCATGGGTGAGGCTGCTCATCGGCGCAGTCTCCCAGCGGTCCACCGAGCCGCTTCCTGCTGGGGCTACTTCTTCAGCCGCCGACTGCCCCCGTGCCAGTCCTCTTCCACGCCCACCTCATCGACGTCCACCCCGAGACCGCGCAGCTGCGGGCGTTCGCGCAGGCTGCGCTTCAGCTCGGCGAACCCGGGAAACGAGGCCAGGCCCACGACGTAGTCCCACAGCCGGACGGCGTCCTGTTCGGCGGGCAGTCGGCTGATCACCGGCCCGAAGAAGGCGACCCCGGTCGGGGGCTGGAAGTGGATGATCGGGGTGCCGACGTCCTTGCCGGTCAGCGCCAGTGCCTCGTCGGTCTCCGCCCGGATCACCGGGTCGAACGTCGGGTCCTCCAGAGCGTCGGCGAGGTCGGCGGGCAGGCCCGCCTCGGCCAACACCGGCTCGAGAAAGCCGCGGGTGCCCCGGCGTTCGCGGGCGCCAGGGGTGTCCTCGGTCTCGGCCGGGACGTCGAAGATGCGCCGCCCGAACGCGGCGTACAGCGGCCCGACCGCGGCCGGGCCCTGCTCGGCCCGGGTTCGGGCGGCGACCCGCAGCAGACGCAGCCCGGCCGTGTGGCCGGCCTCGTACTCCGGGGGGAACTGCGCGTCGTAGTCGACGTTCGCATTGATCATCCGCAGTGAGATGAACCGCCAGTCGACCGTGTACTCCCGCTGTGCCATGACACTGCGGACCCACTTGCTGGTCATCCATGCGAAGGGGCAGACCGGGTCGAAGTAGAAGTGGATGTCCGCGTCGGCCATGCATCGAGGCTAGCCGCCGCCTCCGCGCTCGGTGCCGCGATCGCTGCCGCCTGGAGCGACGCGCTGGCTGACGACGGGCGGGTGGTGCGGTTGTCACCGAATCGGCGAGCGAGCAGGTGCTGCGGGAGGACACCGCCCGGGGGAAGGTCAGGTTAGCGTGGGTGCATGCCGCCGACCGTATTCGCTGGAGGCGAGGCGGGCGCTTGGGAAGTCGAGAGCATTGACCCGGTGACCGGTCCGTCTCTGCCGATGGTGCCCCGGCTCGCTGTTTTCGAGGACTCGGCGGGCGCGGGCAACCTCGATGCCGCTTGGATGCTGCGGGGGCGGACCAGTAACAGCCGCTACACCCGGCGCGACGAGCAGGAGACGCTCTCGGCTCGGCAGGCCGGGCTCGGTCGCCCGGAAGCCACCCGCGCCGCACTGATTCCGATCACCAAGTCCCACGCGTGGTGGGCTCTCGCCCAGGACGAGCGGCGGGAGCTGCTTGAGGAGACCTCCCACCACATCGCCATCGGGATGCAGTACCTGCCTGCGGTGGCCCGCCGGCTCTACCACGGCCGGGATCTGGGCGAGCCCTTCGACTTCCTCACCTGGTTCGAGTACGTCCCCCGAGACGCGCCTGCGTTCGAGGAGCTGGTGTCCCGGCTCCGCGCAACCCCGGAGTGGGACTACGTGGAACGCGAAGTCGACATCCGCCTCGCACGCTGAGCTACGTCAGAGCCCTCACCCCCGTCTCGTTGGCCGATCCACTACCGGACAAGATCGCCCCTACAGGAGGGTGAGCCGTCACCCGGCCACATAGCGCTGCGAGTCACAGCATTGACCGGGCGGTCGGCTCGGCAGGGGACCGTCTCACTTCCAAGGAAGCGAGACACCTGATCGTGGGCCACATGACGCACCTCGACGGGAAACGTCACCGGAGGGGGGTTTACTGGCACGAAGTAGCCGCTACACCCGGTCTCACCTGCGGCGGTCCCGGCAGACGGCCTCAGCGGACCCCCGCGGCCTGCCCCCGCATCGATGGCCCGGACACCAGCGCAGAGGACCGGTGAGCGTCGAGCTGCCGCCGAGCTCGTGGCCATCCTGACCGCGCACCCGGACCTGCCGGTCATCGCCTGGACGGTGGGTCCGGCCGGGGCCACGCTGACCGGTCAGGTCAACGGGCTGGCCCCCGCCGAGTAGGTCCGGGCCGAGTTCACGGCGTGGCAGGCCGCGCTGGGGCTCGATGCGCACACCGAGTCGCTGTCCGGGCCGGGCGTGACCCGGCTGCGGGCGTTGTCGCCCCGCAACCGGGTCTGTCTCGGGTTGACCGCCACCGTCTTCGACGACGGGGACGACCGATGAACCCCGCCGCGCGGGCAGACCGGCGCCCAGCAGCACCGACGCCGCGGCCGGCCTGGGTGCTGGAGAAGCTGATCGGCGTCGTCCGCCCCGAGTTCCGGGCCGATGTGCTGGTGTTCGACCCGCGCGACCCGGTGTTCGGTGGTCCCGCCTGCGCGGTGGCCGGATGCGTGCGCACCGCCCGAGGCCGGGGGTTGTGCGGGGCGCATCAGCTGCGATGGCGCAACCAGGGCAAGCCCGATCTCGACCAATTCACCGCCACGACAAGCCCGGTGATCGCCTCCAAGTTCGGCAACGGTCCCGCCGCCCCGGTGCCGCCCAGCGAGTGCCAGGTCAACCTCGCGGACCTGGGTCCACAGCTGCGCCTGGAGGTCCAGTACCTGCTGCAATGCCGTCGCGATGACCACACCGCCCAGGCCCCGGTGGACACCGTCGCCCGCATGGTGCGCCTGCTGGCCGCGCTCTCGGTGACCTCGCTGCTGGACTGAGACGAGCCCACCTGGCGGGCCCGGTTCGGCCGGGCAGCTCCCAGGGACGACCGACCCCGGGCGCTGCTGCTCTACGGGTTGCGCAAGCTCGAAGACCTCGTCGAGGACCACGGCTGGGACACCGAATACCCCCGCGACGTCTGGCGGCTGCGCCGACTGGGCCAGCGAACCGGAGACGGGTGCCCTGCTCGGCTGCGCTTCGACGGCATCCCCCAACCATGGCTGAAGGACCTGGCCAAACGCTGGGTGCGGTGGCGGCTCTCCGCCGGGTTGGGCAGCACCCCAGCGGCCCGCTGCGTCAGCGCGCTCACCCGCTTCGCCCGCTTCCTGTCCACTACCCCCGCCCGAGTCGATCGGCTGGCCGACATCGACCGGGCCGTGCTGGAGCACTACCTGGCCGACCTGCACGCCCGCTTCGCCGGGCGAGCCGTGCACCGCAGCGACATCGGGCTGCTCAACGCGTTCTTCCAGGCCATCCGCCAGCACGGCTGGGACCCCACGTTGCCCGCGACCGCTCCGTTCTACCCGGAGGACTACCCCAAGACCGGCGAACAGCTGCCCCGAGCGGTGGCCGAGCACGTGATGGCCCAGGTCGAGCACGCCTCCAACCTCGACCGCTGGGACAACCCCGCCTACCGGTTGATCACCATCGTGCTGATCCGCTGCGGGCTGCGGGTCTCCGACGCGCTCAAGCTGCCGTTCGACTGCATTGTCGCCGACGCCGAGAACGCCCCCTACCTGCGATATTTCAATCACAAGATGAGGCGGGAGGCGCTGGTCCCGATCGACGAGCAACTCCGCGAGATGCTCGGCGAGCAACAACGACGCGTCCTGCAGCACTGGCCCGACGGCGCCGCACTGCTGTTCCCCCGCCCGATGACCAACCCCGACGGCGGCAAGCCGATCGGCGCCGGCACCTACCGCGGCGCGCTCGAGCGCTGGCTGCGCCGCTGCGACGTCCGTGACGAACACGGCCGGCCGGTGCACCTGACCCGCACCAGTGGCGCCACTCCCTGGGCACCCGGTTGATCAACCGGGACGTGCCCCAGGAGGTCGTCCGCAAGATCCTCGATCACGACTCGCACGCCATGACCGCGCACTACGCCCGTCTGTCGGACACCACGATCCGCCGGCACTGGGAGCAGGCCCGCAAGGTCAACGCCACCGGGCAGACGGTGACCCTCGACCCCGACGGACCACTGGCCGAGGCGTCCTGGGCCAAGCAGCGGCTCTCCCGCGCCAACCCAGGCACTGCCCAACGGCTACTGCAGCCTGCCGCTGGTTAAGACCTGCCCGCACGCCAACGCCTGCCTGACCTGCCCGATGTTCCTGACCATCGCCGAGTTCCTGCCCGAGCACCGCCGCCACCACCGGCAGCTCCTGCAGATCATCACCGCGGCCGAGGCCCGCGGTCAGGCCCGCATGGCGGAGATGAACCGGCAGGTCACCGACAACCTCGAGAAGGTCATCACCGCGCTGGAACACGACACCGACACCCCGCAGGAGAGCGCCGATGCGTCCTGACCCCACCGCGGGCATGATCACCGCGGCCCGCCGGCGCAGCGAGCTGACCCGCGCCAAGGCCATCCGTGCGCTGCGCGAACTCGACGGCAGCGGCGCCCCGATCAGCTTCGAAGCCGTCGCCCACGCCGCCGGGGTCTCCCGGTCCTGGCTCTACGCCCAGGCCGATCTGCGGGCCGAGATCGAGCGCCTCCGCCAGGCCACTCGACGCGCGCCCGCACCGCCGGTCCCCGCCATCCAGCGGGCTTCCGACGCATCCCTGCTCGCCCGTCTACAGGTCATGACCGAACGCAACCGCCAGCTCGCCGAGGAGAACCAGCGCCTGCGCCGCCAACAGGCCCACGCCCTCGGCGACCAGCGGACCACCACGCGCAGCACCCAGCAACCGCCTCCGGCGGCGCCACCCACCGTCGCAGTTCAATAACGATCACTTCCCTGGTCAACGGCAGAGGATCAGCCCCAGGATCGGTGGCGCGCGGTCAACGCCCCCCATCTGGTCGCCCTCGTCCGCGCCGGCGCAGTGTTCGAGGCCGGCAAGCTCGTCGAACGACCCGAGCAGCACCCCCAGCCAGACGCCGCCTAAAAGATCTTCATCCACAGGTCTTGACTATTGCTCCGCGCAGCAGCGGCACCACACCAGGCCGGATGATCCGCGCGCTGGCGCAGTACTCGCCCACCAGTTCACCCGAGTACCACAGCCGGCAGGACTCAGGCGGGGACCGCCATCTCAACTTGCGCGAGACTCAGGACAATCTCCAGCGAGGGTTCGCTGTCGGTCTGAGGTTGCAGGGACCGCGATGGGGATGCCGAACGGGTCCGCTGCGCTCAGCCCGGATGACGGTGCGGGCTCAGGGCCGGGCATGGCTGCTCGCCGTGCCGACCGTCGCAGCAGCTAGCCAGCAGGCGTTCGAGGGAGCCTCGCAGCTCGGACAGGGCGGCGAGCTTGTCGTCGAGTTCGGCGATCTTCGACCGGATTTCCATGTCGCCGCAAGGGACCGCCGCGCGCGGGTTCAGTGGCTCCGCGAGCAACCCCCGGCGCTCGTAGTAGCGCAGGGTCTCCACGTGGACACCGCCCGCCTTGGCCAGCTCACCGCTGCGCATGCCTCCAACTCTACGACGCGGCCGTCCGCCGGCGGAGGGCGCGTAAGGGTCCGGGCGACCCGTTCGGGCAAGGACTTGACTCCGTATCCGCCTACGGGGTTGACCCTGTCGGGGACGTCCACGCCGGGCGTCCGAGCTGAGGCTTTGTGAGTCCCAGCCGAACCGCCTTAAGGACCGAAAGGATGCAAGATGGGACCCATCCGCAAGCTGACTATCTTTGCTGTCGCTCCGCTTAGTAGTACTTTGTTACGTGTGTCGTTCCCGCTGATCCGGCTCGTCGTGTGATCTTGTTCTGAGCTGTGACGCCGGAGGAGATGGACCAGGTCAGGCCGCGGCTGGAGGCGTTCGCCGCCGAGATGCTCGGCGGGCTGGCCCGGTCGGACCAGCGGGCCAAGGGCGAGCTGTATCTGCGCGGGTTGCTGCTGGACGGTAAGCGGAAGT
>NZ_JAHKRK010000256.1:1744-9851 GCF_019396355.1 Pseudonocardia nigra | reverse complement strand
CCCTTCGGGCCCGATCCCTGACCCCGACGCCTCACCCCGGCGCGCCCACAAGCAGGCCGAGAAGCAGCAGAAGAACAAGAAGAAAGATCAAGAACGAGATTGGGGGTTGACCAGCCCCGCTCCTTCAGGGATGACACTCGACCGGGCAAAGCATCGCTGCATTATGCAACTTGTGTCGCCCGATCCGCTCGTCGTCGCCGCGAGCCTCGACCAGCTCGTCACCCTGCTCCCCCGGCTGAGCCCGCGCCGTGGCCTGAGCCTCGTGGCCGCCTCGACGCTGGCCACGCTCGAGCGGGGTGGGCCGCTGCGCCTCACCGAGCTCGCCGAGGCGCAGGCCGTCACCCAGCCCGCCATGACCGGCCTCGTCGGCCGGCTGGCCGCCCAAGGGCTCGTCGAGCGCTCACCCGACCCGCACGACCGCCGCAGCGTCCTCGTCGCCGTCACCGACGCGGGACGCGCGCTGCTCGCGCGGCGCAGCCACGACCGCGCCGAGGCGCTCGCCGCCCTGATCGCCGAGCTCGACGCCGACGACCGGGCGGCGATCGCCGCGGCCGCCCCGGCCATCACCCGCCTCGTCTCCGGAGGAACCCCCGCATGACCACCGCCTCGTCCCCAGGACATCGGACCGAGGCCGGGCAGCACGCCCGACCGGCGAGCCCGTTCCGCCAGCCCAAAGCCGTCTGGGCGGTCGCGTTCGCTTGCGTCATCTCGTTCATGGGCATCGGCCTGGTCGACCCGATCCTGCCCGCCCTGTCCGAGCAGCTCGACGCGTCGCCGAGCCAGGTGACGCTGCTGTTCACCAGCGACCTCGTGGTCACCGCGTTCGCCATGCTGATCACCGGCTGGGTCTCGAGCCGGATCGGTGCGAAGAACAACCTCATCGCCGGACTGGTCGTCATCGTCGTGTTCGCGTTCCTCGCGGGCTCCACCGACAGCATCGGCGGCATCGTCGGCTTCCGCGCCGGGTGGGGGCTGGGCAACGTCCTGTTCATCGCCACCTCGCTCGCCGTGATCGTCGGCTCCGCCAGCGGCGGTTTCGCCGGAGCGATAGTGCTCTACGAGACCGCGCTCGGCGTCGGTATCGCCTGCGGCCCGCTGCTCGGCGCCCTGCTGGGCAACATCAGCTGGCGCGGCCCGTTCTTCGGCGTCGCCGCGCTGATGGCGATCGCGCTGATCGCCACCGTGCTGTTCGTTCCCGCGGCCCCGCGCCCGCAGCACCGCGCCTCGCTCGGCGAGCCACTGAAGGCGCTGCGCCACCGCGGCCTGCTGACGATGGGCCTCACCGCGCTGCTCTACAACTGGGGCTTCTTCACGATGCTCGGGTACGTCCCGTTCCCCATGGACCTGTCGATCTACCAGCTCGGCGCGGTGTTCTTCGGCTGGGGCATCCTGGTCGCGCTCTTCTCCGTGTTCGTCGCGCCCCGGCTGCAGCGCCGGTTCGGCACCGCGCCCACGCTGTACGTCAACCTGTTCCTGTTCGCCGCGATCCTCGCCGTCATCGCGATCTGGACCGACTCGAAGGCCACCCTCGTGGTCGCCGTCATCGCCGCGGGTGCGCTGATCGGGATCAACAACACCCTCACCACGCAGGCGGTCATGCTCGTGTCCCCGGTGGAGCGACCGGTCGCGTCGGCGGCCTACGGCTTCATCCGGTTCATCGGCGGCGGCCTCGCCCCGTTCGTGGCCGGCCTGCTCGTCGAGCGCTTCTCGATCCACGTGCCGTTCTTCCTCGGCGCGTTCGCGGTGCTGCTGGCCATCGGCGTGCTCGCGACCGGGCACCGGCTGCTCGCGAAGGCCGACGCCGAGCTCGCCGCGGGCGAGACCGTGCACGCGGGCGAACCCGACCTCGACGCCGACGAGGTGGCCGAGGTGCTCGAGGACGGCACGGGCGAACCCGGCGTGCGGGAGCGGGCCGAGGTGTTCCACCCCGCCGGGCCGCGACCGGAGCGGTGAGGTTCGGTCCTCCGCCGCGGGCATGATCGTCGCGAAATCCGCATGGCCGCAGTCCCGACGGCGATGAGCGCACGCTCGCGGCGATCACCCACGCGGTGATCGCTGCGAGATCCGCATCCGCGCGGACCGGACCGCAACGAACGCACCCTCGCGGCGATCAGCACACCAAGATCCCCGCGAGATACGCATCCGCGCGCCTCGAACCGCGGGAAGCGACCTCTCGCGGCGATCACCGCAGCCACCGGCCCAGCACCCTCGAACCCCGGACGCCGAGCCCGCCGGCAGGATCCGGTGGGCCACGATCACGACGAGATGCGCATCCCCGCACTCCAGACTGCAAAGACCGCACGCTCACGACGATCACCCACGCGATGATCGCCGCGAGATACGCGCACCCGCACCGCCGCCGACGACGAGTGCACTCTCGCGACGATCACCCCCGCGATGACCACCACGAGATACGCATCCGCGCGGACCGGACCGCAAAGACCGAAGTCTCGCGGCGATCATCCCGGCGATGATCGCCGTGGGATACGTATCCGCGCACTCGGAACGACAACGAGTGCACACTCGCGGCTAGCACCGCCCGTCAGCCCGCGGCCGTGAGCACGGCGGCCTCGATGCGCTGCCGGTCGGCCCGGTCCGGTCCGCCCCCGCCGTCGGGGTGTGCGAGGCAGAACGCGTCCACCACGGACGCGCCGAGCGTCGCCACGCGCGCCCACCGCACTGTCACGCCGGACGCCTCGAGGGCGGCCGCCACGCGGTGGAGCAGGCCGATCCGGTCGGTGGCGCGCAGTTCGAGCACCGCGGCGCCGGTGGCCTCGTCGTCGAACCACAGCACCCGCGGCGGGGCGGGGGGTTCGCCGGTGGCGCCGACGGGGGCGTAGTCACGTTCCTTGCGGGCCAGAGCGTCGGCCAGGGCGAGCCGGCCGTCGAGGGCCCGGACCAGGTCCGACCGCAGCAGTGCCGGGTCGGGGAGCCCGCCGAACCGCGGGGAGACGGTGAAGGTGAACACCGCGGCGCTCGTGGCGTCCGCGGTGCGCAGCTCGGCCGCGTGCACCTCCAGCGAGTGCAGGGCCAGCACGCCGGCCGCGGCGGCGAGCCCGCCGGGCCGGTCCGGTACCGCGACGACGACGGTGGCCGGGTCGACCCCCTCGTCGAGTCGCACCTGCGGGCGCCCGTCCGCCGCGACGGCCACCGCGAGCTTCTCGGCGTCGGCGTCCAGCGCGGCGGGGGCCGGCAGTGCCTCCCCCGCGAGCAGGGTGCGGCAGCGGCGCGCGAGGTCGCCGATGAGCGTTCGCTTCCACGGGCTCCACACGCCCGGCCCGGTGGCCAGGGCGTCGGCCTCGGCCAGCGCCTCGAGCAGGTCGAGCACGAGGCCGTTGCCGTCGAGGGTCTCGACGACGCGCGCGACGGTGGCCGGATCCTCCAGGTCGCGGCGGGTGGCGGTGTGCGGCAGCAGCAGGTGGTGGCGCACCACCTGCCCGAGCACGGCCACGTCGGCCTCGGCGAACCCGATGCGCCGCCCGATCTGCACGGCGAGCGACTCGCCGACGACCGAGTGGTCCTCGTCGCGGCCCTTGCCGATGTCGTGCAGCAGGGCGCCCACGAGCAGCAGGTCGGGCCGCGCCACTCGGGTGGTCAGGCGGGCGGCCTGCGCGCACGCCTCGACGAGGTGCCGGTCCACGGTCCAGACGTGGGCGCGGTCGCGCGGCGGCAGGTCGCGCACGGCCCCCCACTCGGGGAACAGGCGCCCCCACAGCCCCGTGCGGTCCAGCGACTCCACCACGTCCACGAGCGCCCGCCCGGCGCCGAGCAGCGACAGCAGCTCCACGCGTGCGGCCCGCGGCCACGGTTCCCGCAGCTCGGGAGCGGTGTCCGACAGGCGGTGCAGGGTGCCCGCGGCCACCGGCATCCCGGTGCGGGCCGCGGTGGCCGCCACCCGCAGCACCAGGCCGGGGTCGCGGACGGCGCTGGCGTCGCGGGCGAGGACCACCTCGCCCAGGTGCTCCACCACGCCGCTGTCCAGCGGCCGCCGGACCGGGGCGCGGCGCAGCGCAGCGAGCCCGCGCCGGGGCAGCGCCACGCGCGCGGAGCGCAAACCGACCTCCGCGGCGAACGCCACTGTCCGCGCTGCTCCGGACAGCGCCCTGGCCAGCTCGAACCGGTCGGCGATCTCCAGAGCCGCGGCGACCTCGTCGGCGTCCTGGGCGCGCAGCACGTCCCGCGCCCGCCCGGCGAGCCGGTGCAGCTCGGTGCGCACGTCGAGCAGCAGCGCCCGGGCCTCCTGCACGTCGGCGCCGGGCCGGTCGACGAGCTGTGCGGCGGCGAGCGCGTCGAGCAGCTGGACGTCGCGCAGCCCGCCGTGCCCGTTCTTCAGGTCCGGTTCCACGCGGTGGGCGACGTCACCGACCTTGCGCCACCGCTGCGACGTGGCGTCGGCGAGCTCGTCGAACCGGCCGCGGATCCCGGCGCGCCACGCCTGCCGCACCGCGGCGCCCACCTTGTCGGTCAGTGCTGGATCCCCGGCGATGTGGCGGGCCTCCAGCAGCCCGAGCGCGGCGCGCAGGTCGGTGGCCGCCACCTGGACGGCCTGCCCCGGCGTGCGCACGGAGTGGTCGAGCCCGATCCCGGCGTCCCACAGCGGGTACCACAGCTCCCGCGCCAGCCGGTCGACGTCCTTGCGGCCGTCGTGCAGCAGCACCAGGTCGAGGTCCGACCACGGCGCGAGCTCGCGGCGGCCCAGCGCGCCCACCGCGACGAGCGCGGCGCGTTCGGTCAGCCCGATCGCCGCGGCCCGCGAGGACAGCCAGAAGTCGTGCAGGTCGACCAGCGCCGCCCGCAGCGCCTCCGCATCGAGCCTGCGCCGGCCGAGCAGCACCGCTTTCGCCTTGGCCAGGTCCCCCGCCGCCACGTCCACAGGGCCACACTCCCCTCACCCGAGCTGCAGCAAGGTGGCCTTGCTCCGACGAGACCGGAGCAAGGCCACCTTGCTACGAATGGGACACCTCAGATGGCGTCTGTGCCGCGCTCGCCGGTGCGGACCCGGACCACGGTCTCCACCGGGGTCACCCAGACCTTGCCGTCACCGATCTTGCCGGTCCGGGCCGCCTCGACCACGGCGTCCACGACCTTGTCCACGCCGGTGTCGTCGGTGACGACCTCGATGCGGACCTTCGGCACGAAGTCCACGGAGTACTCCGCACCCCGGTAGACCTCGGTGTGGCCCTTCTGCCTGCCGTAGCCCTGCACCTCGCTGACGGTCATACCCAGGACGCCGAGCTGTTCGAGCGCCCCCTTGACGTCCTCCAGGACGAACGGCTTGACGATCGCCGTGACCAGCTTCATGGTTCAGCTCTCCTTGCCTGCGGTTGCCGGGACGGGCGCGCTCGCCGCGGTGACCGACGGCGGCCTCGATGTGCCCAGGCCACCACCGCCACGGAGGCTGGAGAAGTCGTAGCCGGTCTCCGCGTGCTCGGTCTCGTCGATGCCGGTGGCCTCGGCCTCCTCGGAGACCCGCAGCCCGATCGTGGCCTTCACGATCAGGGCGAGGACGGCGGACACGACGCCCGAGTAGAGCAGCACCGCCAGCGCGCCGACGACCTGGCGCCACAGCTGGTCGACCCCGCCGCCGTAGAAGGTGCCCGCCACGCCCGCCGGCGAACCCGGGTCGGCGAGGAGGCCGATGAGGACGGTGCCGACGAGGCCGCCGACGAGGTGCACGCCGACCACGTCGAGCGAGTCGTCGTAGCCGAAGCGGTACTTCAGGCCGACCGCGAGCGCGCACAGCACGCCGGCGACGGCACCGATCGCGATCCCGCCGAGCGGCGACACCGACGAGCAGGCCGGGGTGATCGCGACCAGGCCGGCCACGATGCCCGACGCCGCGCCGAGGCTGGTGGGCTTGCCGTCGCGGGCCCGCTCGACGAGCAGCCAGGCCAGCATCGCGGCGCAGGTGGCGACGATCGTGTTGACGAGCGCGAACGCGGCGGTGCCGTTGGCGCCGAGCGCGGAACCGGCGTTGAAGCCGAACCAGCCGAACCACAGCAGACCGGCACCGAGCATCACCAGCGTCAGGTTGTGCGGGCGCATGGGCTCACGCGGCCACCCGCGCCGCTTGCCGAGCACCAGCGCGAGGGCCAGCGCCGCGACACCGGCGTTGATGTGCACCGCGGTGCCACCGGCGAAGTCGATCGCGGCGATGTCGTTGGCGATCCAGCCGCCGACCACACCGGCGTCGTCGTTGTCGAACGCGAACACCCAGTGCGCGACCGGGAAGTAGACGACCGTCGCCCACAGCCCGGCGAACAGCAGCCACGGGCCGAAGCGCATGCGGTCGGCGACGGCGCCCGAGATCAGGGCGACCGTGATGATCGCGAACGTCGCCTGGAAGCCGACGAACAGCAGCGCCGGGATGGTCCCCGACATCGGGTACGAGACCTCGTCACCGGTGTAGGTGCCGACGAACAGGCCCGACAGCCCGAACGCCTCGAACGGGTTGCCCAGCAGCCCGCCACCGACATCGTTGCCGAAGGCCATCGAGTACCCGTACAGGGCCCACAGGATGCCGACCAGACCCATGGCGCTCAGGCTCATCATCATCATGTTGAGCACGCTCTTGCTGCGGACCATGCCGCCGTAGAACAGTGCCAGCCCTGGCGTCATGAGCAGCACCAGTGCGGTGCTGACCAGCATCCAGGCGGTGTCGCCGGTGTCGAGCACGTCAACTCCCTCCCGTCGTCGGCCGCGGGACCGCGGCAGGTGACGGGAACTATCGGAGCGGCGTGTTTCGGACACCGTCCGCCGTTGTTTCGCGACGGTGAACGAGGCGACCCGAATAGTTACATCCCGATTACGCGCCCTTACGACAGCAGGGCGTCGACGAACGCGGCCGGTTCGAACGGCGCGAGGTCGTCGGGCCCCTCGCCGAGGCCGACCAGCTTCACCGGCACACCCAGCTCGCGCTGCACCCGGAAGACGATCCCGCCCTTCGCGGTGCCGTCGAGCTTCGTGAGCACGATGCCGGTGACCTTGACGACGTCACCGAAGACCCTGGCCTGGGTGAGCCCGTTCTGGCCGGTGGTGGCGTCGAGGACGAGCAGCACCTCGTCCACCTCGGCCTGCCGTTCCACGACCCGCTTGACCTTGCCCAACTCGTCCATCAGGCCGGTCTTGGTGTGCAGGCGGCCCGCGGTGTCGAGCAGCACGGCGTCGGCGCCCTCCTCGGCGCCCTGCTTGACGGCGTCGAACGCGACGCTGGCCGGGTCGGCGCCCTCCGGGCCGCGCACGACGGTGGCGCCCGCCCGCTCACCCCAGGTGGCGAGCTGCTCGGCGGCGGCGGCGCGGAACGTGTCGGCCGCACCGAGCACGACGTGCCTGCCGCTCGCGACGAGCACGCGGGCGAGCTTGCCGGTGGTGGTGGTCTTGCCCGTGCCGTTGACACCGACGACGAGCAGCACGCCGGGCCGGCCGTCGTGCGGCAGAGCGCGGACGGCGCGGTCGAGGTCGACGCGCAGCGCGTCGGTGAGCACCTCGCGCAGCAGCTGCCGGGCCTGGTCGGGGGTGCGGACCGCGCGGCGGGCCAGTTCGGTGCGCAGGATGTCGACGATCTCCAACGTCATCTCGGGACCGAGGTCGGCCTGCAGCAGGGTGGCCTCGACGTCCTCCCACGACTCCTCGTCGAGCTCGCCGGCGCCGAGAAGGCCGAGCAGCCCCTGGCCGAAGCCGGAGCGGGAACGGGCGAGGCGGCCGCGGAGGCGGTCCATGCGCCCCTCGGCAGGGGCGATCTCCTCGGTGGGCGCGGGGGGCGCGGCCGGTGCGGCCGCGGCGGGCTGCGGCTCGGGAGCCGGAGCCTCGGCGGGCGGGGCGGCGGGCCGCTCGGCCGGGGGCGCGGGGGGTGGCTCCACAGGGGCAGCCGGGGCGGGCGCGACGTCCTCCGGCTCGACCGGGGCGCGCTCGCGGGACGGCTCGGGGGGAGCGACGGTGTCCGGCTGCGCGGTGTCCGGCTGCGCGGTGTCCGGCTGGGCGGTGTCCGGCTGGGCGGTGTCCGGCTGGGCGGTGTCCGGCTGGGCGGTGTCCGGCTGGGCGGTGTCCGGCTGGGCGGTGTCCGGCTGGGCGGTGTCCGGCTGGGCGGTGTCCGGCTGGGCGGTGTCCG
>NZ_JAHKRK010000256.1:0-1648 GCF_019396355.1 Pseudonocardia nigra | reverse complement strand
ACCGGCTGCGCCGTGGTGGGAGCGGCGGCGGTGGGCGCCGACGTCTCGGGCTCGGTGGTCGCCGGAGTCCTCGTGCCCGGCGCCGTGGTGTCGGGAGCCGTGGTGTCGGGAGCCGTGGTGTCGCGAGTCGCCGTGTCGGGCGCCGTGGTGTCCGGGGCCGTGGCGGGCGCCGGGGCGGTATCCGTCGGTGTGGTGTCCGCCGGCCGGGGCTCCGGACGGATCGTTTCCGGTGCCGGGGTGACGGGCGCCGGGGTGACGGGCGCCGGGGTGACGGGCGGGGGCTCGGGCGGGGCGGCGGTGGCCCCGCTGGAGAAGTTGAAGCCGCTCTCGGCGCGGTAGCTGCCGCCGCGGCGGGGCGGGGCGGTGCCGGGTGCGGTGCCGCCCTCGACCTGGTCGGGTTCGCGCAGGCTGATCCGGCGTCGCCGCCGGAGCACGAGCCCCAGGACGACGGCGATGAGCAGGACCGCCGCAGCGACCGCGACGACGATCCACAAGGTCTCCGTGGTCACCGGAACACCCTGTCATGCGCCCCGAGCGGCCGCCGAGCCGCCCGCGGCCGCACCATCCGTCCCGGGTGGCAGCAAGGTGGCCATGCTGCCGTCCAGTGGCAGTATTGCCACCTTGCTGGCATCTCGCCGGCGCCCGTCAGCTCGCGGCCCGCAGCCGCTGGCTGATCACCTGGGTGATGCCGTCACCGCGCATCGAGACGCCGTAGAGCGCGTCGGCCACCTCCATCGTCGGCTTCTGGTGGGTGATGACGATGAGCTGGCTCGTCTCCCGCAGCTCCTCCATGAGCGAGATGAGGCGCCGCAGGTTGACGTCGTCGAGGGCGGCCTCGATCTCGTCGAGGATGTAGAACGGCGACGGCCGCGCGCGGAAGATCGCCACCAGCAGCGCCATCGCCGTGAGCGACCGCTCCCCGCCGGACAGCAGCGACAGCCGCTTCACCTTCTTCCCCGGCGGCCGCGCCTCCACCTCCACGCCCGTGGTGAGCATGTCGTCGGGGTCGGTGAGCACCAGCCGGCCCTCGCCGCCGGGGAACAGCGTGGCGAACACGGTCTCGAACTCGCGCGCCACGTCCGCGTAGGCGGTGCTGAACACCTCGAGGATCTTGTCGTCGACCTCGCGGACGACGGTGAGCAGGTCGCGGCGGGTGTTCTTGAGGTCCTCCAGCTGGGTGGACAGGAACCGGTAGCGCTCCTCCAGCGCCGCGAACTCCTCCAGCGCCAGCGGGTTGACCCTGCCCAGCAGCGACAGGTCCTTCTCCGCGCGCTTCAACCGCCGCTCCTGGGTGGGGCGGTCGTAGGGCATCGGCGGCGGCTCGACGACGTCCTCGCCGCGTTCCTTCGCCGCCTCGTACTCCGCGCGCTCGGCGGCCGAGGCGGGCACGGGGACGTCGGGCCCGTACTCGGCGATGAGGTCCTCGACGGCGAGACCGTGGTCGGCCAGCACCTTCTCCGTCAGCTGCTCCAGCCGCAGCCGCGACTGCGCGCGCAGCACCTCGTCGCGGTGCACGGCGTCGGTGAGCTTCTCCATCAGCCCGGTCAGCCTGCCGGTGGTCGCCCTGGCCTCGCCGAGCGCGCGCTCCCGGGCGTCGCGGGCGGCCGCGGCGGCGTCGCGCTCGGCGGCCGCGGCATCGAGCGAGACG
>NZ_JAHKRK010000255.1 GCF_019396355.1 Pseudonocardia nigra | reverse complement strand
GACTCGCGGAAGGTCCGCGAGTCGCCCGTTTCCGGCGCCCGAGTCGCCCGACTCCTGCCGCTGGGGTCCGACCGCGAACCCGCGGCAGCACCCGCCGAGGCGGGGTGTGGTCGACTGGGTGTCATGAAGCGTTCCCTCCTCGTGGCCGCCGCTGCCGTTCTCGTGTCGGTCGCGGGCTGTGGCGGCGGCGAACCCGCCCCCGCCGCGCAGCAACAGGCGCCGGCGGCGGCTCCCACGCCGGCGGGCTCGGCGGCGGGCGTCCCGCCGCTCACGGGCGACCCCACCGACCTGGCGGCGCCGAGCCAGGCGCAGGCGGGTACCGGGGAGCCGCCCACCGAGCTGGTCACCCAGGACGTGGTGGTGGGCACCGGCCCCGCCGCGACGCTGGACGACACGGTCGAGGTGCACTACTCCGGCACGCTCTACCAGGACGGCACGCTGTTCGACAGCTCCTGGGAGAGCGGGGCGCCGGTCGAGTTCCCGCTCGACGGCGTGGTCCCCGGCTTCGCGCAGGGCATCGAGGGCATGCAGGTCGGCGGCAGGCGCGTCATCGTCATCCCGCCGGAGCTGGGGTACGGCGACCGGGACCAGGGCCCGATCCCGGGCGGGTCCACGCTGGTGTTCGTGGTGGACCTGGTCGGGATCAGCTGAGCGTCAGTCCACGCAGGGGATGCCGTCGGCGGTGATCGCGGGCGGCGGGGGTGTGGCCGGCGCGGTGGTCGGGTCGGCGCCGGCGGGCGCCACGACCGCGGGCGGACCCGTCGGCGTGGGCGTGGCGGCCAGCCGGGTCCCGTAGATCACCGCCTGGACGAAGCGGCGCACCTCGTCCGGGTCGATCTGCACGGCGACCCCGTCCACGGGCGCCTGCAGGTCGGGGGCGGCCGGTCGGGATGGTGCGGAAGGTGAGGTCGGCGCCGGAGAGGCGGCCGAGCTGGGCCAGCGCGTCGCGCAGGTCCCAGCCCCGGTCCAGCACGACGTGGTCGGTGACGACGCCGACGAGGCGCTGCAGCCGCGCGGGGTCGGTGAACGTGCCGGCGCTCCACAGCTGCTGCGCGAGCCCGGCGATGAAGGCCTGCTGGCGGGCGATCCGGTCGAGGTCCCCGTCGGCCAGCCCGTGCCGCTGCCGGACGAACGCCAGCGCACCCGCTCCGGTCACGGTCTGCGGGCCCGCCGGGAGGTCCAGGCCGGTGTAGGAGTCGCGGGCGGGTGCGTTGAGGCAGACGGGCACGCCGCCGAGCGCTTCGGTGAGCTCGACGAAGCCGGCGAGGTTGATCTCGGCGAAGTGGTCGACGTCCACCCCGGTGAGCTCCTCGACGGTGGCGATGAGCGTGCGCCTGCCGGCCTCGCGGGCGCGCCGGTTCAGGTCGGCACCCGTGATCCCCTGCGCGGCGAGCGCCTCCTCGGCGTCCTCGAGTCCGCGCCGATACGCCGAATTGATCTTGTGGGTGCCGCGGCCGCCCGCGATCTCGACGTACGAGTCGCGCGGGATCGAGATCGCCTCGGCTGGCGCGCCGGGCTCGGCGGGGACGTGCAGCAGGATGATCGTGTCGGTGTGCAGCTGGCCCTCGTCGGGCCCCGCGTGCAGCGCTTCGAGCAGCGCGGGTGGCAGCGGGTCGCCGTTCGCGTCGGTGCGGGCGTCGAGGCCGACGAGCAGCGCGGTGAACGCCTCACCCTCCGCGACCGGGGCGCGATCGGTGATCGTGTCGCTCGTGACCGCGTCGCCGAGCTGCTGCTGCAGGGTCCAGGCGAGTCCGGTGGCGGCCAGCGCGGTGACGGAGGCGAGCGCCACCAGCGAGCGCGCGACCACGCCCAGCGTCCGTCTCGCGCCCATGTCCCCCCGTCGGTCGTATCCCCTCACCCACTGTAGCCGCGGGGACGGGAGCGTGCGTCGCCCCGGAACGCAGCGGGTACGCCCCCGGCATGGCCATCGCGACGATCAATCCCGCCACCGGTGAGCAGGTCCGCACGTTCGACGCGCTCACCGACGACCAGGTGCAGGAGAAGTTGCAGAACGCGGCCGAGGCGTTCGCGACGTACCGGGGGACGTCGTTCGCGGAGCGCGCCGGGTGGCTCTCCCGCGCTGCCGACATCCTCGACGCCGAGGCCGACGAGCTCGGCAGGCTCGCCGCGCTGGAGGTGGGCAAGACGCTGACGTCGGCCGTCGCCGAGGTGGGCAAGTGCGCCAAGGGCTGCCGCCACTACGCCGAGCACACCGAGGCGATGCTCGCCGACGAGCCGCACGACGTGGCCGGGGCGAAGGTCTTCACCCGGTACGAGCCGCTCGGCCCGGTGCTCGCGATCATGCCGTGGAACTTCCCGTACTGGCAGGTGTTCCGCTTCGCCGCACCCGCGCTCATGGCGGGCAACGTCGGGCTGCTCAAGCACGCCTCCAACGTCCCCCAGTGCGCGCTCGCCATCGAGGACGTGCTGCGCCGCGCCGGGTTCCCCGACGGCGTCTTCCAGACGCTGCTCGTCGGCTCGTCCGCGATCGAGGGGATCATCGGCGACGACCGGATCCGTGCCGTCACCCTGACCGGCAGCGAACCCGCCGGCCGGCAGGTCGCCGCCGCTGCCGGACAGATGATCAAGCCGAGCGTGCTGGAGCTGGGCGGGAGCGACGCGTTCATCGTCATGCCGTCGGCCGACCTCGACGACGTCGTGACGCAGGCGGTCACCTCGCGCACCCTGAACAACGGGCAGTCCTGTATCAACGCGAAGCGGTTCATCGTCCACGAGGAGATCGCCGACGAGTTCACCCGCCGGCTCGTCGACGGGATGGAGGCGCTGCGGGTGGGCGACCCGATGGACCCCGACACCGACATGGGCCCGATGTCCTCCGACGACGCCGTGAAGACCCTCGACCAGCAGGTTCGCGACACCGTCGAGGCGGGCGGCCGGGTGCTCACCGGCGGGGCGCCGCTGGACCGGCCGGGGAGCTTCTACCCGCCGACGGTGCTCGTCGACATCCCGGAGGGCTCGCCGGGGCACCGCGAGGAGCTGTTCGGCCCCGTGGCGACGGTGTTCCGGGCCAGCGGCGTCGACGACGCCATCCGCATCGCCAACGACTCGTCCTTCGGCCTCGGCGGCAGCGCGTGGACGCACGACCCCGCGGAGCAGGAGCGGTTCGTCACCGAGGTCGTGACCGGCATGATGTACATCAACAAGTACACCGAGTCGACGCCCGAGGTGCCCTTCGGCGGGGTGAAGAACTCCGGGTACGGCCGGGAGCTCGCGGCGTTCGGGCCGCGGTCGTTCGTGAACGCGAAGACGGTGTGGATCGCCGGCGACGAGCAGGGCGGCGGGGTGGCGGTGGAGTAGCGGCCGCGGACGGGTGCACCGCGGGCGTAACGACTCGCCCCGGATGATCGACCCGGTAGGGTCGCGCCGATCCGCCGCCTGTCCGCCCCGGGAGCCGCACCATGACCGAACTGCTGCTCGCACTGCTCGTGATCCTCGTGCTGGTCGGCGTCGTCGTCCTCGTTCTGCGGTGGCGGCAGGAGTCGCGGAAGAAGACGGCGCCGCGGCGGGAGGATCCGCTGGCGAACGAGCCGGACGTCTACGACCCGCACCTGATCGGCGTCGGCGACATCATCACCTACGCCGGGATCGACCATGTCGTCCGCGGCACGATCGTCCTCACCGAGGGCGGGATGACCTGGCGCGAGCACCTGCTCGACGGGTCCACCGGCCGCCGGTGGCTGACCGTCGAGGACGACGAGGGCGAGCTCGAGATGACGCTGTGGATGCGCCGCGAGGGCACCGGCCTCACGCCCGAGGGCGACGTGATCCTCGACGACAAGGTCCACCGCCAGATCGAGCGCGGCCGCGCCACCTACACCGCCGAGGGGACCACCGGAACGCCGCCGAGTGGCACGGTGGAGTACGCCGACTACGCCACCGCCGACAAGACGGGTCTCATCGCGTTCGAGCGCTGGGCGCCGACCCAGTCCTGGGAGGTCTCGACGGGCCGCAGCGTCCTGCGCGGCGAGCTGACCGTCTACCACGCGGCGCCGGGCACATGAGCCTCCACGACCTGGACGTGGAGCCGCGCGACGTCAGCGCCGAGGCGCTCGGGCTGCTCCTCGGCGCGCCCGCGCCCGCCGCGCTGGCCGAGCTCACCCTGCACGACGGGACCGCCGGCACGCTCACCCTCGGCGTGCTCGGGGCGTCGCACGTCGTCACCGCGGGTGTCGGCGGGCACCGGCTCACCGAGCAGGTCTCCTGCGACGCGCTGGCCGCGGGCGGGCGAGAGCTGCCGGAGCGCGCCGAGGCCGTCGGCTACGCGATGACGTCCGCGGTCACCGAGGTGCCGCGCGCGGAGTTCGACGCGACGGCGGCCCGGTTGCGGGCCGTCGCCGAACGCGACGACCACTGGCTCTGCGCGGCCTTCCCGGGAGCCGCGGGCGCATTGACCGCGCTCACCGCCGCCGCACTGCCCGGCGGCGGTTGGACGTGGGAGACCTGGCACCTGTACCCGGGCGCGGAGAGGAGCGTGATCGTGACGACGCAGAGCAGGTGGACGCCGTGAGGGCGCGCCGAGCGCTCGCCGCCGTCCTGGCAGGCGCCGCGCTCGTGCTGGGTGGATGCGGGATCGACAACGACATCCGCGACCACCTCGAGGACACCTACGAGCTGCAGAACAGCAGCGGCGACAGCGAGACCTACAGCGCCACCACCCCCGTCGGCACCACGACCGCCGACATCGTCGCCGCCGTGCCCCCGGCGGCCCGCCAGGCCGACGGCGGCTCCGAGTACCTGCGCTACGACGACGACATCGTCATCGTCAGCGCCGCCCCGGGCGGCAGCACGGTCCACGTCGAGGACATCGATGAGCGCTACCGCAGCGGTTTCTTCGCCTACCTGGGCCCGGGGTTCAACCCGGGCTCACCGGCCGGCGCGGTGGGCAGCGGCGGGCCGGGGGACGCCAAATGACCGCAGACCGCACGACCGCACAGTCCAGGAGGAACCCGTGAACGTGACGTCCCAGGCCATGCAGTTCGGGTCGGTCGACGCCGGCTCGCTCGCGCAGGGCGCCGTCGCGACACTGCTGTTCTTCGTCGTCGGCTTCGTCGTGCTGGGCCTGGGCTTCCTCGCCCTCGACCTGCTCACCCCCGGCAACCTGCGTCACCAGGTCTACGTCGATCGCAACCCGAACGCCGCGATCCTGCTCGGCGCCAACCATCTCGCGCTGGCGATCATCGTGGTCACCGCGATCATGACCAGCGCCGACAGCCTCGGGCAGGGCCTGGTCGACTCCGCCGTCTACGGGATCATCGGCGTCGTCCTGCAGGCCGTGGCGCTGCGGCTGCTCGACGCGTTCGTGCCCGGGCACCTGCGCAACCTCGTCAACGAGCCGCGGATGACCGGCGCGGCGTGGGCGGTCGGCATCAGCCTCATCGCGATCGGCGCGGTGAACGCCGCCGCCCTGTCCTGAGCGGGACCCCGGTGACGACGGCGGGCACGCGTGCGGTTCCGCTCCGGTGGGCGCGGCCGCTGCTGCTCGCCGCCGTCGCGGTCTGCGCGGCGTGCGGGCTGGTCTACGAGCTGGTCCTGCTCACGCTGTCGGCCAGCCTCGCGGGCGGCGGGATCACCGAGACGTCGCTGATCGTCGCCGGGTTCGTGGCCGCGCTCGGGGCGGGCGCGCTGCTGGTCAAGCCGCTGCTGGGGCACGCGGCCACCGTGTTCGTGGCGGTCGAGATCCTGCTCGGCGTCGTGGGCGGGCTCAGCGCGGTCACGCTGTACGTCACGTTCTCCTTCTACGGCACGAGCGCCGCGGTGCTGGTCGGGGCCACGGCCGTGATCGGCGTCCTCGTTGGTGCCGAGGTGCCGCTGCTGATGACGCTGCTGCAGTCCGGCCGCACCGGCATCGACGCCCGCACGTCGGGCAAGGTCCTCGCCGACCTCAACGCCGCCGACTACGCCGGGGCGCTGCTCGGGGGGCTGGTGTGGCCGTTCGTGCTGCTGCCGCTGGCCGGGCAGATCCGCGGCGCCGCCCTCACCGGCATGGTCAACCTGGCGGCAGCGGCCGTCGTCGCGGTCTTCCTGCTCCGGGCGCAGATGGGGCCCTGGGCGCGCCGGGGCGCCACCGCCGCGCTGCTCGCCGCCGCCGTCGTGCTCGGGGTGCTGCTCGTACAGGCGCGCGACATCGAGCTGACGGCCCGGCAGCGGCTCTACGCCGATCCGGTGGTGGCCGCCGAGCAGTCGGCGTACCAGCAGATCGTGGTGACCGAACGGGGCGGCGACGTCCGGCTCTACCTCGACGGCGACCTGCAGTTCTCCAGCCTCGACGAGTACCGCTACACCGAGGCGCTCGTGCATCCGGTGCTCGCCGACGACCCGCAGCGGGTGCTGATCCTCGGCGGCGGCGACGGGCTGGCCGCGCGGGAGGTGCTGCGGCACCCGTCGGTGCGCGAGGTCGTGCAGGTGGAGCTGGACCCCGCCGTCCTGGAGCTCGCGCGCACCCGGCTGGCCGAGCTGAACGACCATGCGCTGGCCGACCCGCGGGTCGAGGTGATCGCCGCCGACGCCTTCACCTGGCTGCGGGGGCCGGCCGCGCACGGGTTCGACGCGGTGATCGTCGACATGCCCGACCCGGACACCCCGGCGCTGGGGCGGCTCTACTCCACCGAGTTCTACGGGCTCGTCGCCGCGGCGCTGAACCCGGGCGGGCTGGTGAGCGTGCAGGCCGGCAGCCCGTACTCGACGCCGACGGCCTACTGGCGCACGGTGTCGACGGTCGCCTCCGCCGGGCTCGCCGTCACCCCCTACCACGTGCACGTGCCCAGCTTCGGCGACTGGGGTTTCGCCCTGGCCACGCCGGGGGCGACCGCGCCGGCACCCGCGCTCTCGGCGAACGCGCCACCGCTGCGGTTCCTCGACGCCGCGGTGCTGCAGGCGGCGGCGGTGTTCCCGCGGGACCGCGCCCCGCAGGTGCTCCCACCGTCCACACTCGACCGGCCGCTGGTCGTCGAGGACACCCGGAAGGGCTACGTCGGCCAGTGAGGCGTGCCTCCGGGACGCCGGCAAGGTGGCAATACTGTCACTGGATGGCAGTATGGCCACCTTGCTGCGACCCACGCCGGGTCACTCGCGCGTCCGGACGGCGCCCGCCGACGCCGCCGTGATGCACGCGATCGCCGTCCACTGCGCCGGCGCGAGGTGCTCGGCGAGCAGCACGACGCCGGCGAGCGCGCCGACCGCGGGCTCGAGGCTCTCCAGCACCCCGACGACCCGCGGCGGCAGGCGCCGCAGCGCGGCCAGGTCGAGCGAGTAGGGCACCACGGCGGACAGGATCGCCAGCCCGAGCCCGGCGGCGAGGACGTGGGGAGCCACCAGGTCGGCGCCTGCGGCCGGCACCCCGAACGGCAGCGAGACGATCGCCGCCCACGTCACGGCGAGGGCCAGCGTCGAACCGGTGCCCGATGCGGCGCCCGCCCGCCTGCTGAGCAGCAGGTACAGGCCCATGGAGGCGCCCGAGGCGAGGGCGAGGAGCACCCCGGCGAACGGCAGCGGGGCGCCGTCGCCCGGCCCGTACAGCAGGAACACGCCCGTGCAGGCGAGCACCGCCCAGCCGGCGTCACGCACCCGCCGGGAGCCGGCCAGGGCCACCGTCAGCGGGCCGAGCAGTTGCAGCGCCGTGGCCACGCCCAGTGGGAGATGGTGCAGCGCCGGGTAGATGAGGTTCATCCCGGCGATGGCCGTGCCGAACCCGACGACGAGCCCGATCGAGCGGGCGTCGGTCGGCAGGCGGGGCCGCCAGATCGCGAGCAGGACCAGCGCGGCCAGCCCGAGGCGCAGCGTCACGACCCCGGCCGGATCGACCAGGCCGAACATCTGCTTCCCGACCGCCTGCCCCACCTGGACGCTGACGACGCTGCCGAGGACGAGCAGGGGAGCGGGCGGGGTCCGGGATCGGCGCAGGTCGGTGGATGCGGTCATGATTCCAGAGTTCGGCAGTTCAAAGACAACGTCCAGCTACATTTTTCTCACTGAGTTCGTGTAGCTTGAACTGAATGATCGATCTCCGGCGGCTCCACGTGCTCCGGATCCTCGACGAGCACGGCACGGTCACCGCCGCAGGCGAGGCGCTGCACCTGACGCCGTCGGCGGTGTCCCAGCAGATCCGGCTGCTCTCCCGGGATCTCGGCGTCGACCTGCTGGAACGCGTCGGCCGCAGGGTGCGGCTGACCCCGGCCGCCCGGGTGCTGCTCGCCCACGCGGACGCGCTGTACGCCGACTGGGAACGCGCGCTGGCGGAGGTGTCCGCCGCCCGCGCCGAGGGTGTCGCCGCCCCGCTGCGCCTGTGCGGGTTCCCGACCGCCGTCGCCGGCCTGCTCGCCCCCGCCGCCGCCCGACTGCGCGACTCAGCGCCGCCGCTGCCCGTTGAGGTCGTGCAGGCGGAGAACGCGGAGTGCTTCGCTCTGTTGCTCGCGGGGGAGGCCGACATCGCCGTCGTCCTGCCCGCGCCCGATACGCCGCCGCCCGACGACCCGCGGTTCGACCAGCAGCCGCTGCTGCACGACCCCTTCGACCTCGTGGTTCCTGCCGACCACGCGCTCGCGGCCGCCGCGACGGCCGACCTCGCCGACGCCGCGGCCAAGCCGTGGATCGCCGCCCCCGGCCGTGGTGACGACGCCGCGCTCGTCCTCGCGGCCTGCAGCGCCGCCGGGTTCACCCCGCGGATCGCCCACCGCGCCGAGGAGTGGAACGCGGTCGTCGCACTGGTCACGCACGGGTTCGGGGTGTGCCTGATGCCGCGGCTGGCGCCGATCCCCGCCCACCACGGCGTCGTCCGGATCCCGCTGCGCGGCGACCCGGCCCCGTCGCGGCGGGTGCTGACGTGTGTCCGGCGCGGCAGCAGGGAACAGGCGCCGATCGCGCGCGGGCTCGCTGCGCTCGCGGTGCTCGCCGGCTCGTTCCCGCTCCCACTGCGCCCGGGCGGGGACCACGGGCCGGACGGTGTGGAGGACCCCGAGCCGCACCGGCACACGTATCGCGCGCCCTGATCCCGGACGCATCCGGCCCGGGACCTCCGAGCCGCTCAGATCGGGAGTGGACGGTTGTCGACGACCTGTTTCATGACCAGTGTCGAGTTCAGCCGCTGCACCCCGGGCAGCGCGGACAGCGTGTCGTCCTCGAGGTGCTGGTAGGCCGCGAGGTCGGCGGTCACGATCCGCAGCAGGTAGTCGGGGTCGCCGAACAACCGCTGTGCCGACACGATGTTCGGGACCCGGGTGACGGCCTCCTCGAACCCCAGCAGCGTCTCCCGGTCCTCCTGGCGCATCGTGACGAACACCAGCGCCTCGAACGTCAGGCCGAGCGCCACCGGGTCGACGACAGCGCGGTAGTCGCGGATCGCGCCCGTGCGTTCGAGCTCGCGCAGCCTGCGATGGCACGGCGAAACGCTCAACCGCACCCGCGCGGCGAGTTCGGTGAGGGTCATCCGCCCGTCCACCTGCAGCTCAGCAAGGATCTTCCGGTCGATCGCGTCCACGAGGGAAATATTTCCACTCAGGACGTCAGCCGGGGTAGAAGTTGGAACCATCTTCCGGCGGATCATGCCTACCGTTCCCCATACGTCCTCGACCATCCGGACCGGAAGCGAGGCCCCGTGGCCCTCAGCGCAGTGCTCGGATTCTGGGCCGTCGCCGTCCTGCTCATCGTCGTGCCGGGCCCCGACTGGGCCTTCGCGATCAGCGCGGGCCTGCGCGGCCACGTCGTCCCCGCCGCAACCGGCATCGTGCTCGGCTATCTCGGCGTGACGGCCATGGTCGCCGCCGGCGTCGGCGCGCTCGTCGCCGCCAGCCCCGTCGCCTTCACCGCCCTGACCGTGATCGGCGGCGCGTACCTGATCCGGCTCGGCGCCACCACCGTCGCGCACCCCGCCGAACCCCCCGGTGCCGCGGTCGCCGGGCAGCCTCCCCGCACGGCGGTGGCCACCGTCGTGCGGGGCATC
>NZ_JAHKRK010000254.1 GCF_019396355.1 Pseudonocardia nigra | reverse complement strand
CCCCCCGGCCCGATCGCGGCCCACGCGGCGCAGCAGCTTGCGGGCTGCCACGACGCGGGGCGTGCGTTCGGTGCCGGGCGGTGCGGTCTCCATCGGGCGGGACGGACGGCTCAGGCCGCGGTCCCGTCCTGCGCGGGCTGCGCCGGGACGTTGGCGCGGGCGAGCTCGACGAGCGCGGTGAAGGCGGCCGGGTCGCTGATGGCGATCTCCGACAGGTTCTTGCGGTCGACCTCGACACCCGCGGCCTTGAGGCCCTGGATGAAGCGGTTGTAGGTCATGCCGTTGGCGCGGGCCGCGGCGTTGATCCGCGTGATCCACAGCTGCCGGAAGTCGCCCTTCTTGGCGCGACGGTCACGGTAGGCGTAGTTCAGCGAGTGGAGCATCTGCTCCTTCGCCTTGCGGTACAGCCGCGACCGCTGCCCGCGGTAGCCGCTCGCCAGCTCCAGGGTGGTGCGGCGCTTCTTCTGAGCGTTGACCGCGCGCTTCACGCGTGCCATGGGGTGTGTCCTTACGTCTGTGGGGTCAGCGGGCGGGGGCCGGTTGTCAGCGGCCGAGCATCTTCTTGACGCGCTTGACGTCGGCCTTGTTCACGGGCACGACGCCGGACAGGTCGCGCGTCTCCTTGCTCGACTTGACCTCGAGCCGGTGGCGCAGACCGGTCTGCTGGCGCATCAGCTTGCCGCTCCCGGTCACCTTGACCCGCTTGGCGATCCCGCTGTGCGTCTTGTTCTTGGGCATGACAAGTTCCTACTCACCGGTGACGCCCCCTCCCGGAGGGGGCGTCAAGTTGGTCGTACTGGCGTTCCGCGCAGCCGTCAGACCTGCTGGGCTTCCACAGTCTCCGTGACCTCGCCTGCCTCCGCGGAGGCGGTGGGCCTGCTGCTGCCACGGGTCGGCGGCTTCTTGAACGGTGCGATCACCATCGTCATGTTGCGGCCGTCCTGCTTGGGTGCGGCCTCGACCGTACCCAGCTCCGCCACGTCCTCGGCGAGCCGCTGCAGCAGCCGGAACCCCAGCTCGGGGCGAGACTGCTCGCGACCACGGAACATGATCGTGACCTTGACCTTGTTACCACCCTCGAGGAAGCGCACGACGTTGCGCTTCTTGGTCTCGTAGTCGTGGGTGTCGATCTTCGGTCGGAGCTTCTGCTCCTTGATCGTGGTGAGCTGCTGGTTGCGGCGGGACTCCCGGGCCTTCTGCGCGCTCTCGTACTTGAACTTGCCGTAGTCCATGAGCTTGCAGACCGGCGGGCGGGCCTGGGCCGCGACCTCGACGAGGTCGAGCTCGGCCTCCTGCGCGAGCCGCAGGGCGTCCTCGATACGCACGATGCCGACCTGTTCCCCGTTCGGCCCGACCAGGCGGACCTCGGGAACGCGGATGCGGTCGTTGATGCGCGTCTCTGTGCTGATGCGGGTCTCCTCGTTTTCGGCGTGTGCGGCGCGCGACGAAGCGGAGACCCGTTGATCACGACCGGGAGCCTGTGGCTCGCCGACGGACCGGACCCGACCCCACACATCGATCGTGGCTGTGGTGGCGGGTGGGAGCGGGGCTCCACTTGTTCGCCCTGACACACGCATCAACGCACGACAGGGTGGTCGCATTCCGGAGAGTACCAGGCACCGCCCGGGGCACCGAATCGGCGGGGTCGGCGCGCCGTGCCAGACTCGGCCCGTGTCCCGATGGCCCACGGGGGAGTCGGTGCTGGCGCGGGCGGTTCGCATCCTCGAGGCGTTCACGCCGGACGAGCCCGCGCTTCCGGTCTCGGAGGTCGCGCGGCGCTCCGGGCTGCACGTCGCGACCGCGTCCCGGCTCATCGCCGAGCTGGTGGGGCACGGACTGCTCGCCCGCCAACCCGACGGACGCGTGCGCGTGGGCGTGCGGATGTGGGAGCTGGGTCAGCGCGCCTCGCCGACGCTGTCGCTGCGGGAGGCCGCGATGCCGTTCCTGGGCGACCTGCACGCGGTGATCGGACACCACGTGCAACTGGGCGTGCGCGACGGCGACGAGGTGCTGTTCGTCGAGCGGCTGTCGGCCCCGCACGCCGTCATCAACTACACGCGGATCGCGGGGCGACTGCCCCTGCACGCGTCCTCGTCGGGGCTCGTGCTGCTCGCCCACGCCCCGCGCGAGGTGCAGGAGCGCGTCCTCGCGCTGCCGATGGAGCGCTACACCCCGCACACCGTCACCGCGCCCGACGCGCTCCGCGCGCTGCTCGCCGACGTCCGGCGGCAGGGCGTCGCGCTGTGCCCCGGCTACGTCCACGAGGACGCGTGCGGCATCGCCGTGCCGTTGCGCGACGGGCGCGGGAACGTCGTCGCCGCCCTGTCGGCGATCGTCCCGAACGACGGTCAGGCCTACGCCCAGGTCCCGGTGCTGCTGGCGGCGGCGCGCGGGATCAGCAGGGTTCTCGGGTCGCCCTCTCATTGATTGAGAGCGCCCTGTCCCGTCCGCGCCACCCTCTCGCATGCTCCCCGCAGCCCAGTGCCAGGAGGAATGCCAGTGGTCAACGCCGACGCGGTCACCGCGACCGCCACCACCGTCACGCTGCGGGTCGCGGCGAAGACGCCCGAAGCCGACGACGTCGTGAGCCTCACGCTCACCCACCCGGACGGGCGCAGGCTGCCGGACTGGACGCCGGGCTCGCACATCGACCTGGTGCTGCCGAACGGCGTGACGCGCCAGTACTCGCTGTGCGGCGACCGGTGGGACGCCTACACCTACCGGGTGGGCGTGCTGCGCGAGCCCGACGGCCGGGGCGGCTCCGCGGACGTGCACGACGTGCTGCGCCCCGGGGACCTCGTCGGCGTGGGGGGCCCGCGCAACAACTTCCCGCTCGTGCCCTCGGAGCGGTACCTGTTCGTCGCGGGCGGCATCGGGATCACCCCGCTGCTGCCCATGATCCACCAGGCGGACCTGCTGGGCGCGGACTGGCGGCTGCTCTACGGCGGCCGGCGCCGGGCCTCCATGGCATTCCTCGACGAGCTGGTGGGCTACGGCGACCGCGTGCACGTCGTGCCGCAGGACGAACGGGGTCTGCTCGATCTCGCCGAGTTCCTCGGCGACCCCCGCGTCGGCGGGCGGATCTACTGCTGCGGTCCCGCGCCGCTGCTCGCCGCGATCGAGTCGGCCTGCATGCCGTGGCCCGCCCACACGCTGCGCACCGAGCGGTTCGTGGCCCAGGAACGCGGAGCGCCGGTGCGCGACCTCCCGTTCGAGGTCGAACTCGCCCGCGCCGGTGCCACGGTCACCGTCACCCCCGCCATGTCGGTGCTCGACGCCGTGCAGGCCGCAGGCGTCGACGTGCTCTCGTCGTGCCGGCAGGGCACGTGCGGGACCTGCGAGACCACCGTCGTGGCCGGCGAGCCCGACCACCGCGACTCGATCCTCACCGACGCCGAGCGGGCGGCGGGCGACTGCATGTTCCCGTGCGTGTCCCGGGCGTGCTCCGACCGGCTCGTGCTCGATCTGTAGACCCTGGAGGCCCCGTGACCACCATCGCCGAGCGCGCGCTCCCGACCAGCGACGCCGACCCCTTCGACCACGACGTGCTCGAGGACCCGCTCCCGCTGCACCGCGCGCTGCGCGACGCCGGGCCGGTGGTCCACCTGACCCGGTACGACGTCTACGCGTTCGCCCGCTACGAGCAGGTGCACGCCGCGCTCGTCGACTGGCAGGAGTTCCAGTCCGCGGCGGGCGTGGGCCTGTCGAACTTCCGCTACGAGAAGCCGTGGCGCCCGCCGAGCCTGCTGCTGGAGGCCGACCCGCCGCTGCACGACGCACCCCGCCGGGTGCTGCGGGCGGTCCTCGGGCCGCGGGCGCTGCGGAGGCTGCGCGAGCGGTGGCTCGCCGACGCCGAGGACCTCGTCGACGGCGTGGTCACCGACGCTGTCCTCGACAGCGTAGTCGACGTCGTTCCGGCGCTCGCCCAGGCGTTCCCGCTGCGGGTGTTCCCCGACGCCGTCGGCCTCCCGGCCGAGGGCCGGAAGAACCTCCTGCCCTACGGCGACCACGCGTTCAACGCGTTCGGGCCCAGCAACGACCTGGTCGCGAAGGGCGCGCCCCGCGTCGCGGAGCTGTCGGCGTGGGTCAACGCCCAGTGCGCGCGGGAGGTGCTGTCCCCCGCCGGGTTCGGCGCACAGATCTGGGCGGCGGCCGACCGCGGCGACATCACGCCGGAGCAGGCGCCGCTGGTGGTCCGCTCGCTGCTCACCGCGGGCGTCGACACGACGGTGCACGGGCTGTCCGCCGTCCTGTACGCCTTCGCGACCCACCCGGACCAGTGGCGCAGGCTGCGCGAGCTGCCCCACCTGGCGCGGGTGGCGTTCGACGAGGCCGTGCGCTGGGAGTCGCCCGTCCAGACGTTCTTCCGGACCGCGACCACCGACGTCACCGTCGGGGACGTGGTGGTCCCCGAGGGCCGGAAGATCCTCATGTTCCTCGCCGCGGCCAACCGCGACCCCCGGCACTGGTCCGACCCGGACGCGTTCGACCTGGGCCGCGACCCGTCCGGGCACGTCGGGTTCGGGATGGGCATCCACCAGTGCGTGGGGCAGCACGTGGCCCGGCTCGAGGCCGAGGCGCTGCTGACGGCGCTGGCGCGGCGGGTGGAGAGCATCGAGCTCGCCGGCCCGACCCGGCGACACCACAACAACACGCTGCGGGCGTGGGAGTCGATCCCGGTGCGGCTGCGGGTCGGGTAGTTCCGCGGGGCTCAGTAGCGGGCGGCGTAGTGCGTGGGCGGCTCGCCGAACATGGCGGCGAAGTCGCGCGTGAAGTGCGCCTGGTCGGCGTAGCCCAGCTCGGCGGCGAGACCCGCCCAGTCGGCCACGCCGCCGCGGGCCATCCGCTCGGTCGCCTCCCGCAGCCGGTAGCGGCGGATCACCCATTTCGGGCCGACACCGACGTACTCGGCGAACAGCCGCTGCAGCCGCCGCACGCTGGTGCCGCAGCGCTCGGCCAGGTCGTCGACGCGGCGGATCCCCGGCTCGGTGACGACCGTGGCCACCACGTCGGCGACCCGCAGGGCGGTCGGGTCGGGCTCGGGCCGGGCCGCGCGCAGCCACTCCTCGACGGCCGCGACGTCGACCGGCCTCGCGGGCCCCGCGGCCGGGAGGCCGGGGACGTCGGCGGCCGGGACCGTGCGGTCGGTGAGCGCCGACACCGGCGAACCCAGGAACGGCCGGAAGCCGCCCGGCCGGAACTCCACCCCGAACACCCGCCCCACCCCGTCGAGCACCCGGACCACGTGCCCACTGGAGACGCCGTGCACCTCGGGAACTCCGCCGTCCTGCACCGTGAGGTGGACGTGCGGGTACGGGACGATCAGCTGCCGGTAGGGCGACGCGTACCCCCACTCGACGATCCAGTACTTCGCGACGAACGGGGCGAGGTCCGGCGCGGGCGCGGGGAACTCGTGGCGCTGGAACCGCGTCCACGCGCCCGCCAGCTCGCGCGGGTCCCTCGACACCCCACCAGTGTCGCGTTCCTTCAAGACGCGCGCGCCCCGGCTTCCTAACCTCACGCCATGACCTCCACCGACCTCGGCATCGCCGCGCAGATCGCCCCGGCGGCGGCGCCGCACGCCGCACTCGTCGCCGCGGCGCGGGACGTCCCCCTGACCGCGCCCACCCCCTGCGGCGACTGGGACCTGCGCGCCCTGCTCAACCACCTCCTGTACTGGACCCCGATCCTCGCCGCGACCGGGCGACGCGTCGCAGCCGAGCCGGCCGCACCGAGCGAGCAGGAGGTCGACCTCGTCGTCGCCGACTGGCCCGCCGCCCTCGCCGCGTCCCGCGCCGACCTCGTCGCGGCCTGGAGCGACCCGGCGGCGTGGACCGGGACGGTGTCGGTGGGCGGCCCGGACGAGCTACCGGCCCCGATGATCGGGGGGATGGTGCTCGGGGAGCTCGTCGTGCACGGCTGGGACCTCGGCCGCGCGGTGGGCCGGGAGCCGCAGTGGCCCGCGGACGTGCTGGCCGCCGCCCACGAGGCCATGCTCGGCATGGCCGAGCAGGGGCGGGAGATGGGCCTGTTCGGGCCCGAGGTCGCCGTGCCCGCCGGCGCATCGACGCTCGACCGGCTGCTCGCGGCGTCGGGTCGTGAGCCGGGCTGGACGCCCTGACGGGTGGGCCGCCGGAACCCAGCCGTCGCAGTGCGGTCACGAGGGGGAGCCCTCTGATCAAGGCACTGATGTCGTGCTGGATCGTGGCAGAAGCGACGTCTGCGCCTTGATCGACGGGCTCCCAGCCGATCGAGGCAGGGGCGGCCGCGAGCATCGGTCCGGCGGTCAGGCCCGAGCACACCGCGCACGACTCACCGCCCGCGTCTCAGCTCGCCGCGGCCGCCTTCCGCCGCCGAACCGGGGTCCGCCGCACCGGCGCCTCCTCGGGCGCGACCAGGCTCCTGAGGAACTGCCCGGTGTAGCTCGTGGGGTGGGCCGCGATCTGCTCCGGGGTGCCCTGCGCGACGACCATGCCGCCGCCGGAGCCACCCTCCGGGCCCATGTCGATGATCCAGTCCGAGGTCTTGATGACGTCGAGGTTGTGCTCGATGACGATCACGGAGTTGCCCTTGTCGACCAGCCCGTTGATCACCTGCAGGAGCTTGCGGATGTCCTCGAAGTGCAGGCCGGTGGTGGGCTCGTCGAGGATGTAGACGGTGCGGCCGTTGGAGCGCTTCTGCAGCTCCGACGCGAGCTTCACCCGCTGCGCCTCGCCCCCGGACAGGGTGGGCGCGGACTGCCCGAGCCGCACGTAGCCCAGCCCGACGTCGACGAGTGTGCGCAGGTAGCGGCTGATCGAGTTGATCGGCGCGAAGAACTCCGCCGCCTCCTCGATGGGCATGTCGAGCACCTCGGCGACCGTCTTGCCCTTGTAGTGCACCTCGAGCGTCTCCCGGTTGTACCGGGCGCCCTTGCAGACCTCGCACGGGACGTACACGTCGGGCAGGAAGTTCATCTCGATCTTGATGGTGCCGTCGCCGGAACAGGCCTCGCAGCGCCCGCCTTTGACGTTGAACGAGAACCGGCCCTGCTGGTAGCCGCGGACCTTCGCTTCGGTGGTGGCCGCGAACAGCTTGCGGACGTGGTCCCACACCCCGGTGTAGGTGGCCGGGTTGGACCGAGGGGTGCGGCCGATCGGGGACTGGTCGACGCGCACGAGCTTGTCGAGGTTGTCGATCCCGGTGATGCGCGTGTGCCGGCCGGGCACCTGCCGGGCGCCGTTGAGCTTGTTGGCCAGCACCGTGGCGAGGATGTCGTTGACCATCGTGGACTTGCCCGATCCGGACACCCCGGTGACCGAGACCAGGCAGCCGAGCGGGATGTCGACGTCGATCCCGCGCAGGTTGTGCTCCCGCGCGCCCACGACCGTGAGCTGCCGCTTCGGGTCGACGGGCCGGCGCTTCTCCGGCACCGGGATCGACCGGCGACCCGACAGGTAGGCGCCGGTGAGCGAGGTGTCGTGACTCTCCAGCGCCGCGACCGGGCCGCTGTGCACGATGTGGCCGCCGTGCTCCCCCGCGCCCGGGCCGATGTCGACCGCCCAGTCGGCGGCGCGGATGGTGTCCTCGTCGTGCTCGACGACGATCAGCATGTTGCCGAGGTCGCGCAGCCGGGTGAGCGTCTCGATCAGGCGCCGGTTGTCGCGCTGGTGCAGCCCGATCGACGGCTCGTCGAGCACGTACAGCACGCCCACCAGGCCGGACCCGATCTGCGTCGCCAGCCGAATGCGCTGCGCCTCCCCGCCGGACAGCGTGCCCGCCGCGCGGTCGAGCGAGAGGTAGTCGAGCCCGACGTCGAGCAGGAACCCGAGCCGGGCCTGCACCTCCTTGAGCACCCGGCCGGCGATCATGGCCTGGCGGGAGTCGAGCGCCATCCCGTCGAGGAACGCCGAGCACTCCGCCACCGACATCGCCGAGACCTCGGCGATGGAGCGGTCGCCCTGGTCGCGGTGGGCCAGCGTGACGGCCAGCACCTCCGGCTTGAGCCGCGCGCCCTTGCACGCCGGGCACGGCACATCCCGCATGTAGCCCTCGTAGCGCTCGCGCTGCGACTCCGACTCCGTCTGGTCGAGCCTGCGCTCGAGGAACGGGATGACACCCTCGTAGTTGGCGTAGTACGAGCGCTCGCGGCCGTACCGGTTGCGGTAGCGGACGTGCACCTGGTCGTCGGTGCCGTGCAGCACGGCCTTCTGCGCGGTGGCGGGGAGCTTGCGCCACGGGGTGTCGGTGCGGAAGCCGACGGCCTTGGCCAACCCGTCGAGCAGCCGCCCGAAGTACTCCGCGGACTGGCCACCGGCCCACGGCGCGATCGCGCCGTCGGCGAGGCTCAGCTCGGGGTCGGGGACGACCAGCTCCGGGTCGACCTCCTTCTTGATCCCGATGCCGGTGCACTCCGGGCACGCGCCGTAGGGCGAGTTGAAGGAGAACGTGCGCGGCTCGAGCTCGTCGAGCGACAGCGGGTGCCCGTTGGGGCACGCCATCCGCTCGGAGAACCGGCGCTCGCGGTTGGCGTGGTCGTCGGGCAGGTCGACGAAGTCGAGGACGACGAGCCCGTCGGCCAGCCGCAGCGCCGTCTCCACGGAGTCGGTGAGCCGCTGCTTGGCCGACTCCTTGACCGCCAGCCGGTCGACCACGACGGAGATGTCGTGCTTCTCCTGCTTCTTGAGCTTGGGCGGGTCGGTGAGCATGTGCACCGTGCCGTCGACCAGCACGCGGGAGTAGCCCTGCGTCTGGAGGTTGGCGAACAGGTCGACGAACTCGCCCTTGCGGGTGCGCACGACCGGGGCGAGCACCTGGAACCGGCTGCCCTCCTCCATCGCGAGCACCTGGTCGACGATCTGCTGCGGCGTCTGCTTCTCGATCACGTGCCCGCAGACGGGGCAGTGCGGCACGCCCGCGCGGGCGTAGAGCAGGCGCAGGTAGTCGTAGACCTCGGTGATGGTGCCGACGGTGGACCGCGGGTTGCGGTTGGTGGACTTCTGGTCGATCGAGACGGCCGGGGACAGCCCCTCGATGAAGTCGACGTCGGGCTTGTCCATCTGGCCGAGGAACTGCCGCGCGTACGCCGACAGGGACTCGACGTACCGGCGCTGGCCCTCCGCGAAGATCGTGTCGAAGGCCAGGCTGGACTTGCCCGAGCCGGACAGGCCCGTGAACACGACGAGGCTGTCGCGCGGCAGGTCGAGGTCGACCCCGCGCAGGTTGTGCTCGCGGGCGCCGCGTACTACCAGACGGTCGGCCACGGTGGGGAGCCTCCTGGAATCCGGGTGAAGGGCGGCGTCGCCTGCCCTCGATCCATGCTAGGCGCGGCCACCGACAGAAACCGGGGGGCGGCCCGCCAGGAGACGAGGATCGCACGCACGTTCGAACGATCACCATCGGGGGTGGCCGCCGAGCAGCGGCGATGCCGGGGGCACGGCAGGGCTAGCCTGGACGGGTGGGAGAACCCAACGTCTGGTCGGTCGCGCGGCTGGGCTCGCCGGACAACCCCGCGGCGGACCTGATCGTCAACGGGCTGGAGCTGAGCTGCGCCGTCCCCGACGACGAGGCCGTCGAGCCCGGGGGGGCCACCCCGTTCGGCCTGCTCGCGGGCTCGCTCTCGGCGTGCACCGCGATGTCGGTCCGCACGTTCCTGCAGCGCTGGCGGATCGATCCCGGCGAGGTGACCGTGCGCGTGGGCGTCCACGTCCATCCCGGGTCCACCCCGATGCTCGACCGGCACGTCACCGTCGCCGGCCAGGTCGGACAGGAGCTGTGGGAACAGCTCGCCACCGAGGTGGACAACATCCCGGTGACGGTGTTGCTGCGCGACACGATGCCGATCCGGACCGTGCTCACCACCGGCGCCGGCGACTAGAGCGTGTCCCGTGGATCATGCGGGTGGGCTGCGGTAGATCTCTTCTGTGCTTGATCGCCACGACTTGACCGACGCGGAGTGGGCACGGCTGGAGCCGTTGCTGCCCGACCGGACACCGCG
>NZ_JAHKRK010000253.1 GCF_019396355.1 Pseudonocardia nigra | reverse complement strand
CCCCCGCCGCCGTCAGCGCGGTGTCGGCCGCCGTGAGGCCCGCCTCGGCGGCCGCCCCGACCGCGGCGTACTGGTCGCGGATGAGAGGTCCGGCCTTCGCGCTCCACGGCAGGAGCTCGGCGTCGAGCAGCAGCCAGTCGGTGCCGAGCTCGTCCCACAGCCCGGCCGCGGTGACGGCGGAGCGGACCCGCGCGAGCAGCTGCTCGGTCAGGTCCGGCCCGAAGAACGGGCGCCCGGTGCGCGTCACGACCGCGCCGGGCCCGTCGATCCCGAAGCGGCACTCCCCGGAGTCGCGGCAGACCAGCACGACCGCGCGCGACCCCATGTGCTTCTCCTGGCAGATCACCTGCTGGACGCCGTCCGCGCGGTAGCCGGCGAACGCCTCCGCCGGGTGCTCCAGCAGCCCCTCGCGGCTCGACGTCGCGGTGGGCGCCATCGTCGGCGGCAGGTAGACCAGCCACCGCGGGTCGACGGCGAAGCGGCTCATCACCTCCAGCGCGGCGGCCGACTGCTCCGCGCGCACGGTCAGGGAGCCGTGGTGGGCGGTGCGGATCAACCGCTTGCCCGTCACGTCGGCGACGTCGAGCACGTCCGGGGCGCGCTGCGGGGTGGCGGGAGCGAGCGGCCGGACCGGCTCGTACCAGACCTGCTGCGCCGGCACCGCGACCAGCTCCCGCTCCGGGTAGCGCAAGGCCGTGAGCTTTCCGCCGAACACCGCGCCGGTGTCGAGACAGATCGTGTTGTTGACCCATTCGGCGTCCGGCGTCGGCGTGTGCCCGTAGACGACGGTGGCGCTGCCGCGGTAGTCCTTCGCCCACGCGTACCGCACGGGGAGGCCGTACTCGTCGGTCTCGCCGGTGGTGTCGCCGAAGAGCGCGAAGCTGCGCACGCCGCCGGAGGCCCGGCCGTGGAACCGCTCCGGCAGGCCCGCGTGCGCGACGACGAGCCGCCCGCCGTCCAGGACGTAGTGCGCGCCATCAGGCCGTCGCAGAACTCGTGGGCGCGCTTGCGGAACTCCTCGGACTCGCCCTCGAGCTGGGCCAGCGACTCGGCGAGCCCGTGCGTCACCTGGACCTTGTTCTTCCCGCCCCCCTGCCCTTCGGGCCCGCCCCCCTTGCGCCCGGACAGGGCGCGCACCAGCTTCTGCTCGTGGTTGCCGCACACGCACAGCCCGTCGCCGTCGGCGACCATGCCCATGACGAGCCGCAGCACGCCGGGCGTGTCCGGCCCGCGGTCGACGAGGTCGCCGACGAAGACGGCACGCCGCCCGTCGGGGTGGTGCGCCCCCACGGCGCGGCCCTCGTCGTCGCGGGCTAGCGCGTAGCCCAACCCGCCGAGCAGCTCCTCCAGCTCTCCGCGGCAGCCGTGCACGTCCCCGATCACGTCGAACGGGCCGGCTTCGCCGCGCCGGTCGTTCAGCAGCGGCTCGATCTCGATCGTCGCGGCGTCGACCTCCTCCGCCGAGCGCAGCACGTGCACCCGCCGGAACCCCTCCTTGGCCAGCGACTTCACCGACCGGCGCAGGTCGCCGCGCTGGCGCCGCACGACGTGGGGGCCGAAGTCGCGGTCGGAACGCGCGGCGTTGCGCTCGTGGCACACCGCCTCGGGCACATCGAGCACGATCGCGACGGGCAGCACGTGGTGCTCCCGGGCGAGCGCGACGAGCGGCGCGCGGTCCTCGCGCTTCACGCTCGTCGCGTCCACGACCGTGACGCGGCCGGCGTCGAGCCGCTTGCCCGCGACGAAGCGCAGCGCCTCGAAGGCGGGCGTGGTCAGGGACTGGTCGTTCTCGTCGTCGCCGACCATCGCGCGGAACGCGTCGCTCGACAGCACCTGCGTGGGCGCGAATTGCCGCCGGGCGAACGTCGACTTGCCCGAGCCGGAGGCACCGACCAGAACCACCAGCGCCATGTCCGGGATGCGCAGTACGGCCATCGGTCAGTCCCCCCGCTCGAAGACGGCCAGCTGCGTCGGCGACCCGACCTCGGGGTCGTCGGGCCCGACCGGCAGGAACCGCACGGCGTACCCGCGGCGCTGCGCCACCCCCGACGCCCACGCGCGGAACTGCTCCCGCGTCTACTCGAAGCGGTGGTCGGCGTGGCGCATCCGGCCCGGCTCCAGCGTCGCGAACCGCACGTTGTACTCGACGTTCGGCGTGGTCATCACGACGGTGCCGGGCCGGGCAACGCCGAACACGGCGTGCTCCAGCGCGGGCAACCTGCCCTCGTCGACGTGCTCGATCACCTCCATCAGCACGGCGGCGTCGTACCCGCCGAGGCTCGCGTCGGCGTAGGTGAGCGCGGACTGCCGCAGCGCGATCCGTTCGCGCTGCCGCTCCGGCAGCCGGTCCAGCCGGAGCCTGCGAGCGGCCGCGTCGAGCGCGCCCGCCGAGACGTCGACGCCGACGATCTCGGTGAACGCCGGGTCGGCGAGCAGGTCGCGCAGCAGTGCGCCGCCGCCGCAGCCGAGGTCGAGGACCCGACGGGCCCCGGCGGCGCGCAGCACGGCGAGCACGGTGCCCCGCCGCTGCACCGCGAGCGGCTCGGCCTTCTCCGGCTCCTCCGGCTCCTCCGGCTCCTCCGGCTCCTCCGGCTCCTCCGGCTCCTCCGGCTCCTCCGGCTCCTCCGGCTCCTCCGGCTCGGCGAGCGCGTTGTCGAGCGCGTCGACGTCGGTGTCGTCGACGTCGGCGAGGCGCTCGAGCGCGCTGCACACGTAGGCGCTGCGATGCGCGAGGTACCGGCGGCTGATCAGCTCCCGCTCCGGGTGTGCGGCGAGCCAACCCGCGCCCGCCCGCAGCAGCTTGTCGACCTCGTCGGCGGCCACCCAGTAGTGCTTGGCACCGTCGAGCACCGGCAGCAGGACGTAGAGGTGCGTGAGCGCGTCGGCGACGCGCAGGTGCCCCGTCAGGGTCGTGTCCAGGTAGCGCGAGTCACCCCACTCCGGGAATGCCGGGTCCAGCGGGACCGGCGTGGCCGACACCTGCCAGCCCAGCGGCGCGAACAGCCGCTCGACCAGCTCGGCACCGCCCCTGCCCCGGGGGATGGCAGCCGGCGGAGCTTGCGGAGCCGGCGGGGCGGGTGAGTACGGCAGCGTCGGGATCCGGACGGTCAGCGGGATCGGGGTGGCCGCGAGCTCCGGCCGCGCCGCGCACCGGCCCTTCAATCGCCGAGGAGAACACCGCGGCGAGCGCGACCGTGAGCAGGGACCCGGCGGCGTACGGGCGGTCGTTGACGTACTGCCCGAGCGTGAACGCGCTGTTCGCCGCACCCCGCCGGCCGCGGACCAGCGCCACCGGGTCGACCTCGAGCAGCAGCGCGGCGGTGCACTCCTCGGGGTCGGCCCGGGGGTAGAAGACGTGGGCGGTGCCCGCGGCCACGTCGAAGGCCTGCGCACGCTCGGGGTGCTTGTGCAGCAGGAACCCGAGGTCGGTGGCAGGCTCGGCCGTGGTCGTCACCGTGAGCAGCACGCCGGGCAGTGTGCCGCACCGATCGCCTCCCGCGGGCCGGATTTCGGGCTGCTACGCCGCGTCGACCAGGTCGGCGAGCGCCCGCGCCAGGCGCGCGACCGCCGGTGTGGGCGGCCCGTCCGGCTCGGCCATGTACGTGTCCCGCCGGATCTCGATCATGATTGCGGTCACCCGCCGGTCGACGCCGTGGTGCGCGAGGGGGACGTACGCGCCGGCGAACGGCGAGTCCAGCCCGACCTCCCCGATCGTCGCGAACGCCACCCGGGCGGCCTCGGACAGCTCGCGCGGGGTGTGGACCGCATCCGTGCCCAGGCAGACGGCGGGCCGCGGCCCGTCGGCGTGCAGCTCGTAGGGCAGCGGCGCCGACGGGTAGGAGTGCACGTTGATCAGCACGGCGCGGCCGGTGGCGGCGATGCGGTCGTCGACGGCGCGCGCCACCGCCTCCGCCCACGGCGCGAAGTACGCGGCGAGCAGCGCGTCCCGGTGCTCGGGGTCGTCGGCGCGGATCCGCTGCCGGCGCGTCCCGTGCGTGTAGACCGCGGCCATGCCGACGGCCGCCATCTCCTCGCGCTCGTCGGGGAACCGCTCGGGGTCGACGACGAACCGGGAGACCGGGTTGACCAGCGCCCACGGCCGGACGTGCGCGAGGTCGGCGGCCGCGGCGGCGATCGCGTCGGTGTGGTGGTCGGTGAGCGCGGCCACCTCGGCGGCCAGCGCGGCGTCGTCGAGGAGCAGGTGTGAGCGGGTCCACGCCGGGATCCCGGTGCCGGCGTGCGGGACGTGCAGGAGGACGGGGCTGCGGTCGGCGCCCGGAACGATCATGTCAGCAGGGTGCCACCCGCCTATCGCAGCACCGCCTGTGTCTGCGTCACGCGCGCGGCGAGCCGCCCGTCGGCGTCGTGCAGCTCGATGTCGATGACGATGACCGTGCGCCCCACGGTGAGCGGCCGGGCGTACGCCTCGACGTGCCCGGAGCGCACGCCGCGCAGGAAGTTCGTGGCCGAGGTGATCGTCGCGGTGCCGGTGGCCCCCTCGGGCAGGTTCAGGTACGCGCACAGCCCGCCCGCGGCGTCGGCGAGGCTCATCAGCGCGCCGCCGTGCAGCAGTCCGCCCGCGGTGCACCGGGTGGCGTCCCAGTCCAGACGCAGGCGCACCTCCTCGGCGTTCGAGGCGACGGCGGTGGCGCCGAGCAACGCGGTGAAGGGCATGGCGGTGTGCAGCTGTTCGGTGGCCGCGTCGTCCGCGGTGGCGGTCGGCTCGGCGGTCGGCTCTGCGGTCGACTCCGTCATGACGTCAGGGTGCCCGCTCTCCCGACGCCGGTCCATTACCCGTCAGGTCATCGAGCACCGGACGACACCTCGCTAGCGTGCTCCCCATGACCGCCGCCATCGTCTCGGGAACCGCCTTCGGCTCACTGCTGCGCGAGTGGCGGCAGCGCCGCAGGCTCACCCAGCTCGACCTCGGCATCCAGGCCGACGTCTCGGCGCGGCACCTGAGCTTCCTGGAGACCGGCCGGTCCCGGCCGAGCCGGGAGATGGTCCTCCACCTGGCCGAGGAGCTGGACGTGCCCCTGCGTGGACGCAACGAGCTGATGATGGCGGCCGGCTTCGCGCCGGCCTACACCGAGCACGGGCTCGACGACGCCGAGATGATCGAGGTGCACCGGTCGCTCCAGCGCATCCTCGACGGCCACGCGCCCTACCCCGCGGTGCTCGTCGACGGCATGTGGAACCTCGTGGCCGCCAACGGCGCCGCCGGCCTGCTCACCGAGCTCGTCGACCCGGAGCTGCTCACGTCGCCGATCAACGTCCTGCGCGCCAGCCTGCACCCGCGCGGGCTCGCCCGGTACGTCGTCGACCTGGAGGAGTACGCGGCGCACCTGGTGTCGCGCCTGCGCCGGCAGGCCGAGCGCGCCGCGACGACGGGGCTGCGCGCGCTGCTCGACGAGCTCGTGGGCTACTGCCGCGACGCGGGCCTCGACCCGACGGCCCACCCCCGCGACCGCATCGTCCTGCCGCTGCGCCTGCGCCACCCCGACCGCGAGCTCACGCTGTTCAGCACGGTCGCGGTACTCGGCGCCCCGCTCGACGTGACGCTGGAGGAGATCGCGATCGAGAGCTTCTTCCCCGCCGACGACGTGACGGCGGCGTACCTGCGCAAACGGTTCGCGTGACTCTCGCGTGAGTCTCGCGTGAGTCACAGCATTCCGGCGAGCTTGTAGGCCACCAGCGATCCGGCCACGGCCACGTTCAGGCTCGACCCCGTGCCGATCATCCGGATCTCCACCACCTGGTCGGTCCGCGCGAGGGCCTCGGGGGGCACGCCGTCGCGCTCGTGCCCGAGCAGCACGATCGTGCGCTGCCGGGCGGCGGAAGGTCGCCGAGCCGGATCGCCTCGTCCGCGAGCTCCACGCCGAGCGCAGGGGGTCGGCCACCCGGTGCACGCAGCTGCGCCGCCGCAGCGTGTCGCCGCGGTCCAGCGCGGCCCGCACCCACGGCGCCCGGGGCACGGCCAGACAGGCGCCGACGGCGTCGCACGTGCGCAGCAGGGTGCCCAGGTTGGTGTCGTGCAGTGGCCACAGGGGGGCGAGCAGGAGGTGGTCCCAGTAGCGGTGCTGCCGGGGGCGCCGCCGGCGGCGCAGGTCGGTCCGGGTGCGCGCCCGTGGGGCGCCCGCCTCGGTCGCGGGAGGACGGGGCACACCCCCGCGACGGATCGAGCAGTCATGAGCTGAGGCGCTTCGCGGTGCGCCCGGACCATCGACGGCGTTCGGTGCTGCCGAGCACAGGCGCTACGGTCCGGACATGACCGAGCTCGTGCACCTGGACGTCGACGCGGGCGTCGCGACGATCATCCTCGACTCCCCCGCCAACCGCAACGCGCTGTCCGCACAGCTGCGTCGCGAGCTGCTCGCGCACCTCGACACGGCGATCGCCGACGACGCCGCGCGCGTGATCGTGCTGACCCACACGGGTCCGGTGTTCTGCGCCGGGATGGACCTCAAGGAGTCGCGCGGAGCGGGCGCCGAGGACCAGGGGGTGACCGAGTTCCCGGCCATCCTGGAGAAGATCTGGACCTCTCCCACCCCCGTCGTCGCCCGGCTGGCCGGACCGGCGCGCGCCGGCGGGGTCGGCATAGTGGCGGCGTGCGACATCGCCGTGGCGGCGGCGGATGCCACCTTCGCGTTCAGCGAGGTGCGGATCGGGGTCGTCCCGGCGGTCATCTCCGTGACCGTGCTGCCGCGGCTGCTCCCGCGCGCCGCGCACGAGTTGTTCCTCACCGGCGAGACGTTCGACGCCCACCGGGCGACCGAGATCGGCCTGGTCAACAGTGCGGTGCCGGGCTTCGACCTCGACGCCGAGGTGCACCGCTTCGTCGAGATGCTCCGCCTCGGCGCGCCCGGCGCCCTCGCCGCGACGAAGGAGATGCTGCGCGGCGACCGGCCCGCGGCGCTGCGGGACCAGTTCGCCGAGATGCTGGAGCTGTCGGCGGCCTTCTTCGCGGGCGAGGAGGGCCAGGAGGGCATGCGGGCCTTCGCCGAGAAGCGCAAGCCGAGCTGGGCGGTCACCTCGAGTTGACCGAGGGGCCCGCCGCGCCCCACCCGCTGGTCTGCCCCGACCGGCCGTGCCCGTAGCCGCTGCCCACGGGACGGCGCTGCGTTCCGCGGAACGCGCACAAGCCCGCCGCCGGCTTCCGACACCGCTCATCTCCGCGATCGGCCCGCCGAGCATCACGGACTCATCGCGACCCGAACACCCGGCCGCGCGAGCCGGCCGCCGGAAACCCGGCCCCATGTTCCGCGGAACGCAGCCGCGGTGTCGGCCCCAACCTCGGCGACGGTCCCGCACCGCCGCCCCGCTTCGCGTTCCGCCGAGCGCGCACCGGCCCGCCGCCGGCGCACGCGGCCACGCGCGAGCCGCGGTCGACGGCGGCTCGGCCCCCACGGGAGGACCGCCGCGGCCGGTGCTCACCTGGAGGGTGTCCATCCCGGGTCACGGCCCGACTCGCCCAGCGCCCGCTCGAACGCGCCCGCCTCCGCGGGGACGGCGACCGCGGCGGCAAACCACCCGCCGTCGCGGCCGGCGGGCGCAATCGACACGACCCCCTCCAGCACCACCTCGCCCAGGCCGGGCGGGATGTCGACGGTCCGCCCGGTCGCGACGGCCAGGTCCCAGGCGTGCACGGCGAACTCCGCCGTCATGATCGATCCGACGGTCGCGGCCGGCATCGGCGAGCCGCCCATGTGCGCCTCCCCCTCCCATGCCGCCGGGTCCACCCAGGCGCGCGCCGTCGCCGCGGCCTCCGCGGCGCACGCGTCGGCCCACTCGGTCTCGGGGCGCCCGACGAGGAACGGGGTGCGGCTCTCCCCGGTCCAGGACGGGTCCCACGCCTCGCGGGTGGCCGAGCGGTGGGCCAGCAGCAGCCCGAACGCTATGTGGTTCACCACGTCGCGCACCGTGTAGTCGCGGCACGGCGTGGGGTCGTCGTAGCGGGAGAGACCGGCGCCGCGGATCGCGGTGACGGCGAGGTCGATGCTACGGCTCATGTGGTCTGCGGAGTCCATGCCGCCCACCCTGCCCGGCAGCTCACACCGGGTATTGGACGAACGCGACAGCCGTTCACCGCGGTTACCCTGGGGTAGTGGACCTGCTGGACACCGCCCTGGACCGGGCGCTCGACGTACTGTCCGACAGGCCGATCACCGCGCTGACCGGCGCGGGGCTGTCCACCGACTCCGGCATCCCCGACTACCGCGGCCCCGGCTCGCCCCGGCGCACGCCGATGACCTTCCAGGAGTTCGTCTCGGGGGAGGCAGCCCAGCGCCGGTACTGGGCGCGCAGCCACGTCGGCTGGGCCCGGATGGCGCACGCCGCCCCCAACCCCGGCCACCGGGCGATCGCGGCGCTGGAACGGGCGGGCGCCCTGCACGGTGTCATCACGCAGAACGTCGACGGCCTGCACACGCAGGCGGGCAGCCGGGCCGTGATCGACCTGCACGGCCGGATCGCGGACGTCGTCTGCCTCGGCTGCGGCGCGCACACCCCTCGTGTCGAGCTGCAGGAGCGACTCCGCGAGCTCAACCCCGGCTTCGTCGAGGTGGCGGGAGCCGCGGTCGAGGTCGCGCCCGACGGCGACGCCGAGCTGGAGGCCGTCGAGGGCTTCCGGCCGGCGTGGTGTCCCGCCTGCGGTGGAGTCCTCAAGCCCGACGTCGTCTTCTTCGGGGAGAACGTCCCGCGGGCGCGGGTGGAGCGTGCGTACGCCATGGTCGACGCGGCAGCCGCGCTGCTCGTCGCAGGCAGCTCGCTGACCGTGATGTCCGGGCTGCGGTTCGTGCGGCACGCCCACAAGCACGGCGTGCCGGTGGTGATCGTCAACCGCGGCGGTACCCGGGGCGACGAGCTGGCCACGGTGCTCGTCGACGGCGGCTGCTCGGAGGTCCTGTCCTCCATCGCCGCGGCGGCGGTGGGCGCCTGGCGCTGACGGCAATCAACCCGGGCAATAGGTTGATCCTGTGCCTCGGCGCCGCGCTCCCGACGATCCGGGCCGGCCGGACGTACGCAGCCCCGCCCGCTATCTGTGGTGGCTGGTGCTGTGCCAGCGCGGTCGGGTGGCGCTCGGGGCGCTGTGGGGCACCGCGTGGATGCTCGGGCTGGTGCTCCCGCCGTACCTGATCTCCCGAGCGGTGGACGACGGGCTGCGCGCAGGAGACCGGATCGCACTCGTGGCGTGGACGCTCGCGGTGCTGGCGGCGGGCGTGGTGAACGCTGTGCTGGGCATCCTGCGGCACCGCACGATGACCCGGATCCGGCTCGATGCGCGCGATCGGACCGTGCGGGTCCTCACGAGGCACGCCGTGGCGCTGGGGGCAGTGCTGCCGCGCCAGGTCGGTGCCGGGGAGATGGTGGCGATCGGCGCGTCCGACATCGGACGCATCGCGCAGGCGCTCACCGTCACCGGGCCGGGTGTCGGAGCCGTGTTCGCCTACGCCGTGGTGGCCGTCCTGCTGGTGCCGATGTCCGCGTTGCTCGCGGCCGTCGTGCTACTGGGGGTGCCGCTGCTGGCGGTGCTCGTCGGGCCGCTGCTGGGCCGGGTGCACCACGCCGAGGCCGGATACCGCGAGCGGCAGGGCGCGTTGACGGCGAGGGCCGGCGACATCGCGGCAGGCCTGCGCGTGCTGCGCGGGATCGGCGGTGCCGGCGCGTTCGGCCATCGCTATCGCGACGGCTCGCGGGCCCTGCAGGCGGAGGGATACCGCATCGCGACCGTGACGAGTTGGGTGGACGCACTCGCCGTGGGGCTCCCGGCGCTGTACCTGGCCGCGGTCGTGTGGCTGTCGGCGCGGCTCGCTGCGGCCGAGGAGATCACCGTGGGTGACCTCGTCGCCGTCTACGGCTACGTCGCCGTGCTCGTCGTGCCGGTGTCGTTCTTCATCGAGGGCGCCGACGACCTGCCACGCGGGCTCGTGGCCGCCGAGCGGGTCGTCCGCATCCTGCGCGTGCGGCCGCCCGCACGAGCCGCCGACGCCGTTCCCGGCCCGCCCGCGCCCGCCGACCTGTCCGACGCGGCGTCCGGGCTCGTGGTCCGCGCGGGCGAGCTGACGGCCGTGGCGAGCGGCGACCCGGCGGGGGGCGCCGCCCCCG
>NZ_JAHKRK010000252.1 GCF_019396355.1 Pseudonocardia nigra | reverse complement strand
CGGCGGCACCCGTGACGGCGGCGGTCTGGGCGGCGGCCGCCGCCGCGGCCAGCTTGGCCGCCTTGCGGCCGCGCCACCCGAGGGACGGCTTGCCCTCCGTGTCCGCCGCCGCGATCAACAGTCCGCCGAGCAGGCCGACGTTCTTGAAGAAGTGGATCTTCTGCTCACCCCTGCGCTGCTCGTCGGTCTCCTCCCAGAAGCGGTGGCCCGCGAGCGTGGTGGGGATCAGCGACGCGGCCAGCGCCGCCGACGCGAGGCGCGGGCACTTGCCCAGCGCGAGCAGCGAGCCCGCGACGACCTTGACGCCCCCGTCGATCTTGACCAGGAGCTCGTCGTCCGGCCGCCGCTCGATCGGTGCGACCTCCATCACCTTGTCGGCGACGGCATCGAGCACCGGCTTCGCCGCCTGCGCGTGGCCCTCGGGTGCCTTCAGCGCGTTGATGCCGCCCTGGATGAACAGAGCGGCCAGCATGGGTCGGGCAAGTCGTCGAAGGAGCATGTCGAGCGCTTCCCCGCGCTGAGGGAACCCAAACGCTGTATCGATCAATAATCAGGTGACATCATGCCCCGGTGACGACGAGCAGGCTGGCCATCGGACTCGACATCGGCGGTACGAAGATCGCGGGAGCCGTGGTCGACGAGCGCGGAACCGTGGTGTGCGAGCTCGTCGAGCCCACTCCCGCCGAGTCCGACGCCGCGTCGGTCACCGAGGTGCTGCTCGCGATGATCGAGCGGATGCGCGCCGAGCACGACGTGCTGACGATCGGCGTCGGGGCCGCCGGGATCGTCGAGTGGCCCGCCGGGCGGATGCTGTGGGCACCCAACAACGCCTACCGCGACTGGCCGGTGCGCGAGCAGCTGGAGAAGGCCACCGAGCTGCCCGTCACCGTGGACAACGACGCCAACGTCGCCGCGCTGGCCGAGGCCCGGCTGGACGAGCCGTACCCGAACATGGTGTTGGTGACCGTCGGCACCGGAATCGGCGGCGGCCTCGTGCTGGACGGGCGGATCTACCGCGGGCCGACCGGGCTCGGCGCGGAGCTGGGCCACATGATCCTCAACCCGGACGGGCCGCGCTGCGGCTGTGGCAACCACGGCTGCTTCGAGGCCTACGCCTCCGGCACCGCGCTCACACGGATGGGGCGTGACGCGGCCGCCGACGACCCCGACGGGCTCATCGCCCGCATCGGCGCCGCGGACGGCGAGGTCACCGGGCACACCGTGGTGAAAGCCGTGCAGCAGGGCGACGAGGTGGCGCAGGCGCTGTTCGCGCGGCTCGGGCGCTGGCTCGGGGTCGGCATCGCCTCGCTGGCCAACATCTTCGAGGTGGACGCCGTCGTCGTCGGCGGCGGGCTGGTCGAGACCGGCGAGCTGCTGCTGGCGCCGGCGCGGGCGGCCGCCCGCGAGTTCGCCTACGGCCCGACCGCCCGCGGGGTGGCCCCCGTCGTCCCGGCCACGTTCGGCGGCGACGCCGGCAAGATCGGAGCGGCGCTGCTCGCGCTCGACCACATCTGAGCTGCACTCGGGTGCCGGCGAACGGGACGCCGCCGACGTACCGGCGTCGGCGGCACCACCACCGCCGGCCGCCGCTCGATAGGCTGACGGCCGTGGCACTCGCACTCGGTCCCGTCCTGCGCCACGTGGGCGAGACCACTGCGTCCGTCTGGGTGCAGACCGACAGGCCCGCGACCGTGTCGGTGCTGGGGTGCGCCGTGCAGACGTTCGAGGTGTCCGACCACCACTACGCGCTCGTGCCCGTCAACGGCCTGGAGCCCGACAGTCGCACGCCCTACCAGGTGGAGGTCGACGGCGAGGTCGTGTGGCCCCCGTCGCCCAGCCCGTTCCCGCCGAGCCTGATCCGCACCCGCGGCCCGGAGTCGCACGACCGCAACCGGATCATCTTCGGGTCCTGCCGCTATGCCAAGGTGTCCGACCAGAAGCTCGCCGCCCAGCTCGGCATCGACGCGCTCGACGCCTACGCCGCGCGGATGGCCCACCGCGACCCGCAGGAGTGGCCGGACGCCCTGCTGCTGCTCGGTGACCAGGTCTACGCCGACGAGCTCACGCCGCGGAACCTCCGCCGCATCGCCGGCCGCCGTGACCGGCACCCGGACTGGCCCGACGACGAGATCGTGGGCTTCGACGAGTACGTGGGCCTCTACCAGGACTCCTGGTCGGACCCGGAGATCCGGTGGCTGCTGTCCACCGTGCCCACGGCGATGATCTTCGACGACCACGACGTGCGCGACGACTGGAACACCTCACAAGCGTGGCGGGACCAGATGCGGGCCACCCCGTGGTGGCGCGAGCGCATCCGCTCGGCGCTGGCGTCGTACTGGGTCTACCAGCACATCGGCAACCTGCCCTCCACCGATCTGACGGCCGATCCCGACTACCGGAAGATCGTCGAGCACGACGGGGACGCCTGGCCGCTGCTCGTCGAGCTCGCCGACCGCGCCGACGCCGAGACCGACGGCACGAAGGGAGTGCGCTTCAGCTTCCGCTGGGACCTCGGCCACAGCCGGTTCATCATGATCGACTCCCGGAACGGCCGCATCCTAGAGGACGGGATGCACCTGATGCTGGGCGAGTCGGAGTTCTCCTGGATCGAGGAGCAGGCCACGGCCCAGGGCCAGGTGGACCATCTCGTGCTCGGCACGTCGATCCCCTGGCTGCTGCCCCACGCGATCGGCGACCTCGAGACGGTCAACGAGATCGCCGCAGCGCGTCCCGGCTGGCGCGGCCGGCTGGCCGAGGGGATCCGTCAGGCCGCCGACCTCGAGCACTGGGCGGCGTTCCGGGCGTCCTTCGACCGGCTCACGGCCATGATCGGCCGCGCGGCGGCGGCCGGCCCGGCCACCGTCAGCGTGCTCTCCGGCGACGTGCACCACAGCTACGTCGCCCGCGCCGCGCTGCCGGGCGACCCGCCGGCACCCGTCCACCAGCTCACCTGCTCGCCCGTGCACAACAAGATCCACTGGTTCGTCCGGCCGGGTTTCAAGCTGGGCTGGTCGCGGATGGCCCGGCGTCTCGCGGAGCGGTGGGCGGCCCGGGTGGGTGCGCCGCCGAAGCCGGTGTCGTGGGAGCGGCTGTCCGGGCCGCTGTTCGGCAACATGATCGCCACGCTGGACATCGACGGCCAGCACGCCGAGGTGTTCTTCGAGCAGCCGCTGTCGGCGGCGTCGCTGTCGGAGCGCGCGAGGCTCTCGCTGACCGGATGACGGCCCGGGTCAGCCCGGTTGCGCGGCCTGGGCCGCGAGACCGCGCACGATCAGATCGAGCCCGAACGCGAAGCGCTCCTCGCCACTGCCGGCCATGAGCTCAGGAGCGAGCGCGCTCATCACGGGGAAGCGATCGACCGGAAGCGCCGAGAAGTAGCGCCCGACCTGCTCGTAGTAGTCCCCCGGCTCCCGCCCGGCGCGCTGCCGGTCGACGTGCAGCGCCCCCTCGACGGCGTTGGCGGCCACGTACAGCCCGACGACGTCGACGGCCCACGCGACGGCCTGGTCGGGCACCCCGCCGGCACGCAGGATCGCCATCGTCACCTCGGAGACGCGCAGCGCATGCGGCCCGAGCGGGACGCGGCCGAGCGCGACGCGGGCGATGTCGCCGTTGCGGGCCAGCGCGGCGTGCGAGTCGGTCCAGACCTGCGTGAGCTGCTCCTGCCATCGGGACGGGTCCGGCTCGGGCAGCGGGATCTCGGCGACCACCTCGTCGAACAGCAGCTCGAGCAGCTCGTCCTTGTGCGCGACGTGGGCGTAGAGCGATGCCGCGCCCGTGCCCAGCTCGGTGGCGACCCGGCGCATACTCAGCGCGTCGATGCCCTCGGCGCGCAACACCTTGAGCCCGGCGCCCACGATCGCGGACCTGCTGAGCGAACGGCGCGGCGCGGCCGGCTTGCGGGGGGTCCACCAGGGCGGCTCGGGGAGCGCGTCGGCGGCGGTCATGAGCGGAAGCCTAGTTGACGCGAACGACGTTCGCTAGTAGAACGTCGTTCGTCAACGAACAGCGTTCGAAAGGCTCGCCATGAGCACCTCCCACGCTCCGCCCTACCCGACCACCACCGCGACCGCGGCCTACCCCCTGCGCTGGCTCGCGCTGGCCGCCGTCCTCACCGCCGAGATCATGGACCTGCTCGACGCGACGATCGTCGGGATCGCGGCCCCCTCCATCCAGGCCGACCTCGGCGGCGACACCACCGTCATCCAGTGGATCGCCGCCGGCTACACGCTCGCCTTCGCCGTCGGGCTCATCACCGGCGGCAGGCTCGGCGATCTCTACGGCCGACGCCGAATGTTCCTCGTCGGACTCGTCGGGTTCGTCGCGGCGTCCGCACTGTGCGGGCTCGCCGTCTCCCCCGCGATGCTCGTGACGAGCCGCGTCGTGCAGGGCCTCTTCGGCGCCGTGCTCATCCCCCAGGGGTTCGGACTGATCAAGTCGATGTTCCCGCCCCGCGAGCTGGGCGCGGCCCTCGGATCGTTCGGGCCTGCGATCGGGCTCTCCGCCGTGGGCGGGCCGATCCTCGCCGGCGCCCTCATCGCCGCCGACCCGGCCGGACTGGGCTGGCCCGCGATCTTCCTGATCAACGTGCCGATCGGGCTGGCGTGCCTGGTGCTCGCGTGGCGCGTGCTGCCGGAGTCCCGCGCCGAGCACGGCCCACGGCCCGACCCGGTGGGCATGCTGCTGGTCACGGTAGGCCTGGTGCTGTTCGTCTTCCCGCTGGTGCAGGGCCGCGAGCTGGGCTGGCCGGGCTGGGTGTTCGCGCTGCTCGCGGCGGCGGTACCGGTGCTGGCGGTGTTCGCGCTGCACCAGGTGCGCCGCAGCCGGGCCGGGCGGTCGCCGCTCGTCGAGCCCGGGCTGTTCCGGATGCGCGCGTTCTCCGGCGGCCTGCTCGTCGGCATCGTCTTCTTCGCCGGGATGACCGGCCTGATCCTCGCGCTCAGCCTCCACCTCCAGCTCGGGCTCGGCTTCACCCCGCTCGCGGCAGGCGTCACGCAGGCGCCGTGGGCACTGGGGACGGCGATCGGGGCCGTCGTCTGCGGCGCCGGGCTCGGGCGGCGGTTCGGCCGCCCGGTGCTGCAGGTCGGGGCCGTCGTGATGGCGGCGGGCATCGGCGTGCTGCTCGCGACCCTGACCGACGGACAGGTCAGCGGCTGGCAGCTGGCGCCCGGGCTGTTCATCTGCGGGTTCGGGATGGGTCTGCTGGTAGCGCTGCTGTTCGACATCGTGCTGGCCGGAGTGAGCCTGCCGATGGTCGGCTCGGCCTCCGGCGTCCTCAACGCGAACCAGCAGCTCGGCAGCGTCGCGGGCGTCGCCGTGCTCGGCACCGTGTTCTTCCAGCTCTTCGAGGCGGGCGACCCGCTCGCCGCGATCCGCGCGGTGTTGTGGGCCACGGCCGCGCTGGTGCTGCTGGCCGGCGCGCTCGCGCTGCTGCTCCCGCGGCGGGCTCGGGACGAGGAGTAGCCCGGGCGCTGACGCGCTCGTGAGTGGAGAACGCCGCTCTGGCGACGTTCTGCACTCACGGGCACTCAGAACGGTGCGCTCCAGCCAGGGTCGTCCACACGGCCGCGTCGCCGAGCACCTGCAGACGAGTGTCGTCGGCGGGGATGCGGCGCATGGCCGCCAGCAGGAGGTCGACGGCCGCGCCGCGGACGGCGGCGGAGCCCTTCCCGTGCCCGTGCTCCCAGCTGATCCCGGACGCCCCGCCGCGCACCATCCACTCGCCGTCGGCGCCGAGCCCGTCGTCGGTGGCGTGCAGGTGCAAGGTGGCGTCACCGGCGAGCAGCGGGCGGTCCGCGTCGGCCCGCCGCGCGGCGAGCAGGGACAGCCACTCGCTCACGCCGTCGGCGGCCAGGTCGGCGTCGACGGCGTAGGGCACGCCGAGCGCGAACGCGGCGTCGGCGCGGTGCACCACCGACTCGTGGAGCCTGCGCCGCACCCACCACGCGGCGGGCCGGGGACCGGTGAACGTCCAGACCTCGGTGTCCGCGCCCGTCGCCGCCACGGCGTCGAGCAGGAGCCGGCTACTGTCGATCAGCCAGACGACCGCGGCCTCGACGTCGGCGGGCGGCTTCCCGTCCGGCACGGACCTCATGTCGACGCGCGCGTCGGCCCGCTGAGCCACGATCGCGGCCGCCCACCGGTGCCCGCGCCCCACGTGGGTGAGCAGATTGCGCAGTGACCAGCCCGGACAGGCCGGCACCGCGGTCTCCGGATCGGCGTCGCCAACAAGTTCACCGAGCAACCGGTCCTGCTCGATCAGGGCACGGGCGTGATCCATATGGGGAACCGTAACCGTCTCGTCGACGGCGAAGGGTGGGGTGGCCGCATGCGCGTCGAACCGACCGGGTAGGAAAAGGCATATGGCGCCAGACAAACGGGAATGGACGGTCCCCGCCCCTCTCCGGGCGCTCCTGTGGTGGCCCCCGACGGCCTTCGTACTGGTGATGGTCGCACCCGACGCCGCGGCGGCCTCGATCGCCGGGTCGGGGATCACGCTGATGGCGCTGGGCGCATTCGCTCCCGTGCTCGACAGGCGCCTGCGCCGCCCGGTTCCCGCCGCCGGGCCGGACCACGACCCGCCGACCGTCGAGATGCCGACGATCGAGATGCCGCGCGCCGGCCGCGCCGCCTGAGCCCCCACTCACCCAAGCGCCAGCAAGGTGGCGATACCGCCGCCCAGTGGCAGTATCGCCACCTTGCTGGCATCTCGGCGGGTCGTCCACCGCCGCCCGCTGACGCGCCCCGTGATCGCGATGTGACAGCCCGCACCCGGACAAGTCTGGCTTCCGATACTAGGATGTCCTAGTAAATCCTCGCCCTCCGGTCAGAGAGGACAGCGGAATGGCCGAGCTGCACGTACCCACCCACCCGGTCCGGTTCGTCACCGCCGCCAGCCTGTTCGACGGCCACGACGCCGCGATCAACATCATGCGGCGGATCCTGCAGCGCCAGGGCGCCGAGGTGGTCCACCTCGGGCACAACCGCTCGGTCGACGAGGTGGTGGCCGCGGCGATCCAGGAGGACGCCCAGGGTGTGGCCATCAGCTCCTACCAGGGCGGCCACGTCGAGTACTTCTCCTACCTCGTGGAGCTGCTGCGCGAGCGCGGCGCCGGACACGTGAAGGTCTACGGCGGAGGCGGCGGCGTCATCGTCCCGGCCGAGATCGAGCTGCTGCACTCCCGCGGCGTCGCCCGCATCTTCTCCCCCGAGGACGGCCAGCGCCTCGGGCTGCCCGGGATGATCAACACGATGATCCGGGAGTGCGACGTCGACCTCGCCGCGGCACCCCCGGAGTCGTTCGACGGCCTGTTCGCCGGCGAGCACGCCACGCTCGCCCGCACGCTCACCCTCGCCGAGGCCGGGCGGCTGCCCGACGCGGTCCGCGAGCGCACGCCCGCACGTCCGGTGCCGGTGCTCGGGATCACCGGCACCGGTGGGTCCGGCAAGTCGAGCCTCACCGACGAGCTGGTGCGCCGCTTCCGGCTCGACCAGGAGGACAAGCTCCGCATCGCCGTGCTCGCCGTCGACCCCACCCGCCGCCGCGGCGGCGGCGCGCTGCTCGGCGACCGCATCCGGATGAATTCCCTCACCGGCGAGCAGGTCTTCTTCCGGTCGATGGCCACCCGCGGCACCGAGGGCACCCTGCCCGAGCACCTCGGCGATGCGATCGCCGTGCTCAAGGCGGCCGGGTTCGACCTCGTGATCGTCGAGACGCCCGGGATCGGCCAGGGCGACGCGGGGATCGTGCCGTTCGTCGACCGCTCGCTCTACGTCATGACACCGGAGTTCGGCGCGGCGTCGCAGCTCGAGAAGATCGACATGCTCGACTTCGCCGATGTCGTGGCGATCAACAAGTTCGAGCGCCGCGGCGCGGAGGACGCCCGCCGCGACGTGAGCCGCCAGCTCGTGCGCAACCGCGAGGCGTTCGGCGCCTCCTGGGAGGACATGCCGGTCTTCGGCACCAGCGCCGCCACCTTCAACGACGACGGCGTGAGCGCGCTGTACCACCACCTGCGCGACCTGCTCGCCGAGAACGGGCTGACCGTCGGCGAGGGCAGGCTGCGCCGGGCGGACCGCAAGACCTCCACCGAGTACGCGGCGGTCATCCCGCCCCAGCGCACGCGCTACCTCGCCGAGATCGCGGAGACGGTGCGCGGCTACCACGCCGACACCGCGCAGCACGTCGACGCCGCGCGGAAGCGCCAGCACCTTCGCACGGCCCGTGAGCTGGTGGGCGAGGCCGTCGACGAGGCGCTGCGGCGGGCGGAGGAGGCGCTCCCGGCCGCGTCCGCGGCGCTGCTGGGCGAGTGGCCGCAGGTCGTCGACGCGTACTCCGGCGACGAGATGGTCGTGAAGGTCCGCGACAAGGAGATCCACACCCAGCTGACCCGCGAGACGCTCTCTGGCAACAAGGTGCCGCGGGTGTCGCTGCCGCGGTTCACCGAGGACGCGGAGCTGCTGCGGTTCCTGCGCAAGGAGAACCTGCCCGGGAAGTTCCCGTACACGGCCGGGGTGTTCGCGTTCAAGCGCGAGGGCGAGGACCCGGGGCGCATGTTCGCCGGTGAGGGCGACGCGTTCCGCACCAACCGGCGCTTCCGCCTGCTGTCGGAGCACTCGGACGCGAAGCGGTTGTCCACGGCGTTCGACTCCGTCACCCTCTACGGCCACGACCCGGGCACCCGCCCCGACATCTACGGCAAGGTCGGTACCTCCGGCGTCTCGATCGCGACGCTCGAGGACATGGAGGTGCTCTACAGCGGCTTCGACCTCACCTCGCCCAGCACGTCGGTATCGATGACGATCAACGGCCCCGCTCCGACGATCCTCGCGTTCTTCCTCAACACCGCGATCGACCAGCAGCTCGCGAAGTTCCGGGACGAGGAGGGCCGCGAGCCCGACGCCGCCGAGCGCGAGGAGCTGGAGGCGTTCGCGCTCGCCAACGTGCGGGGCACGGTGCAGGCCGACATCCTCAAGGAGGACCAGGGCCAGAACACCTGCATCTTCTCCACCGAGTTCTCGCTGCGGATGATGGCCGACATCCAGGAGTGGTTCATCCAGCACCGGGTGCGAAACTTCTACTCGGTGTCGATCTCCGGCTACCACATCGCCGAGGCCGGGGCGAACCCGATCAGTCAGCTCGCGTTCACGCTCGCCAACGGGTTCACGTTCGTGGAGAGCTACCTAGCGCGCGGCATGGACATCGAGGACTTCGCCCCCAACCTGTCGTTCTTCTTCTCCAACGGGATGGACGCGGAGTACTCGGTGATCGGCCGGGTGGCGCGGCGGATCTGGGCGGTGGCGATGCGCGAGCGCTACGGCGCCAACGAGCGCTCGCAGAAGCTGAAGTACCACGTGCAGACGTCGGGGCGGTCGCTGCACGCGCAGGAGATGGACTTCAACGACATCCGCACCACCCTGCAGGCGCTCTGCGCGCTCTACGACAACGCGAACTCGCTGCACACCAACGCGTTCGACGAGGCCGTGACCACCCCGACGGAGTCGTCGGTGCGGCGGGCGATGGCGATCCAGCTGATCATCAACCGCGAGTGGGGCCTGTCGATGAACGAGAACCCGCTGCAGGGGTCGTTCATCATCGACGAGCTCACCGACCTCGTCGAGGAGGCCGTGCTCGCCGAGTTCGACCGCATCTCCGAGCGCGGCGGCGTGCTCGGCGCGATGGAGACCGGCTACCAGCGCGGCAAGATCCAGGACGAGTCCCTGCTGTACGAGCACCGCAAGCACGACGGCACGCTGCCGATCGTCGGCGTCAACACGTTCGTGCGCGACACCTCCACGGCCGCGCCGGAGGAGATCGAGCTCGCTCGCGCCACCGAGGAGGAGAAGCAGAGCCAGCTCTCGCGGCTCGCCGACTTCCAGGCCCGGCACGCCGGCGAGGCCGAGGCCGCGATCCGGCGCCTGCAGGACGTGGCGACCGGCGACGGCAACGTGTTCGACGAGCTGATGAAGGCCGCGCGGGTCTGCTCGCTGGGCCAGCTCACCGAGGCGTTCTTCGAGGTGGGCGGGCAGTACCGGCGCAACATGTAGCGGGGTCGCGGCGGATCCCGCCCGATCGGCGTTCCGAGAGACGCGGGTTGGCTGGACGTGCGCTGATCAAGGCACTGCGGTCGTCCTGAATCGAGGAAGAAACGGCATCAGCGCCTTGATCGACGGGGGCCACCCCGCGAGCGCGCGGACTCGGCACCGGCCTCCGCGGTGCTCGGAGTCAGGTCAGGCGGCGGTCGCGACAGCCTGGGCCAGCTGCGCCCCGGTCGCGCCCGCCAGCTCCATGGCCTCGCGCCGCACCTCGGCGGCGCGCGGCCGCAGCGTCTCCATCGCGGGGTTGACGTCGGGGGG
>NZ_JAHKRK010000251.1 GCF_019396355.1 Pseudonocardia nigra | reverse complement strand
CGGGCTGCTGCTCGGCGGCGTGGCCGTCCCGTTGCTGGCCGCGGCCGCCGGGCGCGGCCCCGGCCGGCGGCGCGCCGCGGCGCGCGCACAGCTGTCGACCGCGCTCGTCGACGCCGTGCACGGCGCGCCCGACCTCGTCGCGTACGGGGCGATGCCCGCCGCCGTGGCGCGGGTCGAGGAGGCCGACGCCGAGCTCGCCCGCGTCGCCCGCCGCGACGCCGGCCTGCTCGGGCTGGGCGCGGGCGCGTCGGCGCTGGTCGCCGGGCTGACGCTGTGGGGCACGCTGCTGCTCGGGGTGGCCGCCGTCGAGGACGGGTCGCTCTCGCCGGTCCCGCTCGCCGTGCTGGTGCTGACGGCGCTCGCCGCGTTCGAGATCGTCGCCCCGCTGCCGGGCGCGGCGGCCCGGCTCGGCGCGGTGCGGGCCGCGGGCGCGCGGCTGTTCGACGTGCTCGACACTCCGCCCGCGGTGTGGGTGCGCCCGGGTGCGTCACCCGCCGGACCGGCCGGGCTGCGGATCCGAAACCTGCGGGTCCGCTACGCCGGCGCCGAGCCGTGGGCCCTCGACGGGCTGGACCTGGACGTCGCGCCCGGGGAGCGGGTCGCGGTGCTGGGCCCGAGCGGCTCGGGCAAGAGCACCCTCGCCGAGGTGCTGTTCCGCTTCCGCGACCCGGACGCCGGCACGGTGCTGCTCGACGGCGTCGACGTCACCACGGTGGAGCCGGACGCGGTGCGCGCCCGGCTGTCCGGCGTGCCCCAGGACCCGCACGTGTTCGCCGGGAGCGTCCGCGCGAACCTGCTGCTGGCCCGCCCCGACGCAACCGACGCCGCGCTGTGGGACGTGCTGCGGCGGGTGCGGCTGGACGCGGGAGTCGCGGCGGCGGGCGGACTCGCCGCCGAGGTCGGCCCGCACGGCGTGCGGCTGTCGGGCGGGATGCGCCAGCGCCTCGCGCTCGCCCGCGCACTGCTCGTCGACCCGCGCGTCCTGGTGCTCGACGAGCCGACCACGCACCTCGACCCGGAGACCCGCGACGCGGTGCTCGACGACCTTCTCGCCGCCGCCGACGGGCGCTCCCTGGTGCTTGTCACCCACGACCTCGCGCGTCTCGACCGGTTCGACCAGGTCGTCGTGGTCGTCGCCGGCCGGATCGTGGAACGGGGGACGCACACGGAGCTGCTCGCGCGCGACGGGTGGTACCGGGCGGCCGTGCGCGGCACCTCTCGCCCCGACCCCTCTCGGCCCGACTCCTCTCGGCCCGACCCCTCTCAGCCCGACCCCTCTCAGCCCGACCACAGTGACGATCTGTCACTGTCTCGGCGATAGGTTGCCCACCCGCCACCCCGACAAGATGAGGTTCTCCGTGCGTCGTCCCCGTCCCCTCGCCGCTGTGCTCGCGGCACTCGCCGTGGCCCTGGTCGCCTGTTCGGGCACCGGTACCCCGACCGAGGCGCCGCCGGTGTCCCAGGAGACGCTCGACGCGATCCAGCGCGACGGCGGCTGGACGTGGCAGGAGCAGGCGAACCGCCTCGAGCTGGGCGTCACGCACACCCAGGACAGCCTCGACTCCGAGGAGCCCGCCGAGGCGCGGCAGCGCGGGATGGACATCCTCGACGACAGCGCGATCTGGCAGAACCACCACCTCATGGGGTTCGGCACGCTGAACCCGGAGCCCTCCCCCGACGAGTACAACTGGGAGTCGCTCGACAAGCGCATGCAGCTCACCGAGGAAACCGGCGGGCGCACGGTGCTCACGCTCTGCTGCGCGCCGGACTGGATGAAGGGCGGCGTCGCCGGCGAGACCAACTGGAAGGAGCTGGAGACCGCTCCCGAGCCGGAGTTCTTCGACGAGTTCGCCGAGCTGTCGGCCCTCGCCGTGGCGCGCTACCCGCAGATCGAGCGGGTGCTGGTGTGGAACGAGCTGAAGGGCTTCTACCACGCCGACGAGAACCGCTGGGACTACGAGGGCTACACCGAGCTCTACAACAAGGTCTACACCGCGGTGAAGGAGGTCCGCCCGGACGTCCAGATCGGCGGCCCCTACGTGGTGCTCACCAGCCTCGACCCCGGCTCGCCCGACTCGTCGGATGTGCGCGGGCCGTGGGGTGTGGCCGACCAGCGGGCGCTCGACGTCATCGAGTACTGGCTGGCCAACAAGGTGGACGCCGACTTCATCGCCGTCGACGGCTCCACGCAGACCCGCCAGGAGACCGTCCCCGACCTTGCGGCCGGCGCCCAGAAGTGGGCCGACCTGACCCGGTGGATCCGCGAGCGCACCCCGCTCGCGATCTGGTGGGCCGAGTTCTATCCCGACGTGCCCGAGGGCGCCGGCGCCGGGCCGGACAGCACCGCCAGCGCGGCTGCCACGCTCGCGGCCGTCGGGGCCTACGCGGAGTCCGGTGTCTCGGTCGCGCTCCTGTGGGGCCCGCAGGGGCACGGCCTGGGGTACGCGGCGCTGTGGACCGACAGCACCCTGCCCGACGGCGGGCGGCCCACCCCGCTCACCGAGCCCTGGCAGTGGCTGATGCCGCGACTGGCCTCGGGCGACGTGGAGATCGGGCACTCGTCGACGCTGCCGCTGCTCGCGTTCCGGGCCCCGGACGGGATGCTCGTGGTGAACCTGACCGGGGAGGACGTCGAGGTCGCGCCCGGCACCGAGCCGCTGCCCGGCTGGGCGATCGCGGTGACCAACCGGGCGTCCTGAGGGGTCCGCGGCGCGACGGACGGCGGCTGACCCGACGCGGCAGACTGATCAGCGTGACCGAGCAGTGGTGGCGCTCCGCCGTCGTCTACCAGATCTACCCGCGCAGCTTCGCCGACTCCGACGGCGACGGGATCGGTGACCTGCCGGGCATCGCCGGTCGTCTGGACCACCTCGCCGAGCTGGGCGTCGACGTCCTGTGGCTCTCGCCGGTCTACCCGTCGCCGCAGGACGACAACGGCTACGACATCAGCGACTACCAGGACATCGAGCCCGTCTTCGGCACCCTCGCCGACTTCGACGACCTCCTCGCCGGGGTCCACGGGCGCGGCATGAAACTGATCATGGACCTGGTCGTCAACCACACCTCGGACGCGCACCCCTGGTTCGTCGGGTCGCGATCGGGCCTCGACAGCCCCGAACGCGACTGGTACTGGTGGCGCCCGCCGCGCGACGGCGGCCCGCCGACGAACTGGGAGTCGGTCTTCTCCGGCCCGGCCTGGGAGCTCGACGAGACCACCGGCGAGTACTACCTGCACCTGTTCTCCCGCCGCCAGCCGGACCTGAACTGGGAGAACCCGCAGGTCCGCGAGGCCGTGTACGCGATGATGCGGTGGTGGCTCGACCGGGGGGTCGACGGCTTCCGGATGGACGTGGTCAACCTGCTGTCCAAGCCGGTCGCCGCGGACGGCTCGCTGCCGGACGGGCCGGTGCGCCCCGGCCACCGGTTCGGCGACTTCTGGCCGCTGGTCACGCGCGGCCCGCGGATCCACGAGTTCCTGCAGGAGATGCACCGGGAGGTGTTCGCCGCCCGGCCGGGCGCGTTCCTCACCGTCGGCGAGATGCCCGGCGTCACCCTGGAGCAGGCACTCCTCTTCACCGACCCGGCGCGCCGCGAGGTGGACATGGTGTTCCAGTTCGAGCACGTGCAGCTCGACCAGGGCGCCACCAAGTGGGACGTGCGGCCGCCGGACCTGCGCGCCCTCAAGGGGTCGCTCGGGCGCTGGCAGGACGGGCTCGCCGACACCGGCTGGAACAGCCTGTACTGGAACAACCACGATCAGCCGCGCGCGGTGTCGCGGTTCGGGTCCGACGCCCCGGAGCACCGGGTGGCCTCGGCGAAGCTGCTCGCCACGGTGCTGCACCTGCACCGCGGCACACCGTACGTCTACCAGGGCGAGGAGCTCGGGATGACGAACACGACGTTCGGGCGCATCGCCGACTTCCGCGACATCGAGTCGCTCAACCACCACCGGCACGCCCTCGAGGCGGGGCAGCCCGCCGAGGAGGTGCTCGCGGCGCTGCGCACGAAGAGCCGGGACAACGCCCGCACCCCCATGCAGTGGGACGCCTCGCGGCACGCCGGGTTCACCACCGGCACGCCGTGGATCCCGGTCAACGCCAACCACGCCGACATCAACGCCGCCGACCAGTGGGCCGACCCGGACTCGGTGCTGCACCACTACCGCGCGCTGATCGCGCTGCGCCACACCGAGCCCGCCGTGGTCCACGGCGACTTCACGATGCTGCTGCCCGACGACCCCGTCGTCTACGCCTTCACCCGCCGGCACGGCGAGGTGGAACTGCTCGTGCTGGCCAACTTCTCCGACGGCCCGGTGACCGCGGCGCTGCCCGACGCGGCCGCCTGGGACGGGGCGGAGCTCCAGCTCGGGAACCTCCCGGACGTGCCCTCCGAAGCGGCCTCGGCGCCACTGCGCGGGTGGGAGGCGCGGGTGCTGCGGCGGACCCGCACCTGACCTCGGCCGGGCCGGTGGCCGGACTCCGCCGATTACCCTGCCCCCATGAACGCGCTCGGGGCCGATCGCGCCGCGGCGGCCGAGCGGCCCGCCACGCTGCACGACCGCGTCCTCGACGTGCTCGGCCCGGCCATCGCCGCCGGTGATCTGCCCGCGGGAGCCGTGCTCACCCTGGAGGGCATCGAGGCCCGGTTCGGGGTCTCGCGCACGGTCGCGCGGGAGGCGGTGCGGGTCCTGGAGTCGATGGGTCTGGCCACCGGCAGGCGCCGGGTGGGGATCACGATCCAGCCCCGGGCGCTGTGGAACGTCTTCGACCGCCGGGTGATCCGCTGGCGGCTCGCCGGCCGGGACCGGCAGGCGCAGCTGCGGTCGCTCACCGAGCTCCGGGCGGCGGTGGAACCGGCCGCGGCGGCGGCCGCGGCCCACAACGCCACTGCCGAGCAGCGCAGCAGGCTCGAGGAGCTGGCCGCCGCGATGACGGTCTCCGGCGAGGCGGGCGACCTCGACACGTTCCTGGAGCAGGACATCGCGTTCCACCGGCTGGTGCTGCTCGGCTCGGGCAACGAGATGTTCGCCGCCATCGCCGACGTCGTCGCCGAGGTGCTCACCGGCCGCACCGTGCACCACCTGATGCCGCCCCGGCCCCGGCCGGAGGCCCTGCGCGGGCACCGGGACGTCGCGGCCGCGGTCGCCGCGGGCGACGCCGGCGCCGCCCGCGACGCGATGCAGCGGATCGTCGCCGAGGTGCTGGCGCGGGAGGGGCTCCCCGACCGGGAGCCCCTGCCCGCGCCGGAGGTCAGACGACGAGGCTGACGACGAACGAGAGCGCGAAGCCGATCAGACCGATGAGCGTCGCCATGACGGTCCAGGTCTTCAGCGTCGTCTTCTCGTCCATCCCGAGGAACCGGCCGACCAGCCAGAACCCGGAGTCGTTCACGTGCGAGAGCGCCGTCGCCCCGGACGCGATCGCGATCACCACGAGCGCGAGGTCGAGCGAGGACAGCCCGCTCTGCGCGACGACCGGGGAGATGAGCCCGGCCGTGGTGGTGAGCGCCACGGTGGCCGAGCCCTGCGCGACCCGCAGGCACAGCGCGATGATGAAGGCCGCGACGATCACCGGCAGCCCGATCGCGCTGAGGCTGTCGGCCAGCGCGCCGCCGATGCCGCTGGCCCGCAGCACACCGCCGAACATGCCGCCCGCGCCGGTCACGAGGATGATCGCGCACACCGGGCCGAGCGAGGAGTTGACGATCGACTCGACCTCGGACCGGCTGAACCGCTCGCGGCCCAGCACGATCATCGCGACGATCGCGGTGATGAGCAGGGCGATGGACGTCTGGCCGAGCAGACGCAGGGCGGCGACGGTGGAGTTGTCCCCGTCCACGACGCCCTCGATCGCCAGGGTGTTGAGGCCGGTGTTGAGCAGGATGAGCACCAGCGGCAGCAGCAGCAGGACCAGAACGGTGCTGAACCGCGGGGGCGCCGTACGCAGGGCGGTGCGGGTACCGGTACCGGTACCGCCACCGTCGCCGTCACGACCCTCGGAACGGTCCTCGACGCCGCCGAAGGCGTCCGGCACGGGGAGGTCGATGCGGCGCCCGACCCACAGGCCGAACAGGTAGGACGCGACGAACCAGGTGGGCACGCCGATGAGCAGGCCGACGATGAGCACGAGGCCGGTGTTGGCGCCGAGGAGTTCGGCGGCGCCGACCGGACCCGGGTGCGGCGGCACGAACGCGTGCATGGTGGCGAACGCACCGGCCGCGGGCATGGCGTAGAGCAGCAGGGAGCCGCCGAAGCGCTTCGCGACGCTCAGGATGATCGGCAGGAACACCACGAACCCGGCGTCGAAGAAGATCGGGAAGCCGAACAGCAGCGACGCGATGCCGAGCGCGAGCGGGGCGCGCTTCTCGCCGAAGCGGTTGACCAGGGTGTCGGCGAGGACGTTCGCGCCGCCGGTCACCTCCAGCAGCTTCCCGATCATCGCCCCGAGGCCGACGAGCAGTGCCACGCTGGCGAGCGTGTTGCCGAAGCCCTCGAGGAGGATGTCGGACACCTCCCCCAGTGGGATGCCCGTCGCCAGCGCGGTGAGCGTGCTGACGAGCACCAACGCGACGAACGCGTGCAGGCGCAGCACGATGATCAGCAACAGCAGCACTGCCACCGCCGCGACGGCGATCAGCAGTAGTGGCACGGTCCCGAGTGCGGGAACCACTTCGTCCACGACGGAACTCCTGAGGTCGGCTCGGATGGGGAGCGCGCCGACACTATGTCCAATGGTGATACCAAGGACAACCGGGTTCGACCAGGACACATCCCGACACAGGCAGTCGCGGAGCGGTCGCCGAGCGGCGTCAGGCCGAGGCCGTCGACCGCTCGTCCGGATCCGGCAGCACCGTGAGGGTGCTCGGCGTCCGCGGGAGGATCTTGGTCATGTAGGACTTCGCCGCGGCCGTTGTGCCGACGTCGCGGCCCGCCTTCTCCGACAGGAACCACCGGTGCTCGAGGATCTCGTGGAAGATCTCGGCGGGCTCGCGCCGGTCGGCCAGCGCCTCCGGCACCAGCGCCATCACGCGGTCGTAGACCTCGGAACGCCACCGGTGCGCCGCCACGATCTCCGAGATCGCACGCCCTTCCTTCTGCTCCAGGTAGCCGCGGTAGCTCTTCAGGTCGTTCAGCAGCCGGCGCGCCTGGTTCTCGGTGACCTGCAGCCCGGTGAGCGCGAAGAGGCGGTTGCGGGCCCTGCCGACCTCGGCGACCCGGGTGTGCACGCGCAGCCGGGTGCCTGCGTCGGTGGTGAGCAGCTCGATCTCGTCGACGTCGAAGCCGAGCTCGTTGATGCGGTCCACGCGCTCGGCCACGCGGTAGCGCTGCTCCTCGGGCTGGAACAGCTCCTCGCGGGTGAGCTCGTCCCACAGCGCGTAGTAGCGCCGCGGCAGCTCGGCCGCGATCTCGATCGGGTCCACGTCGGCGGGGAGGAGACCACCCGCCTGCAGGTCGAACAGCTCACCGCCCACCCGCTCGGCCGCGTAGGAGATGTCGAACCCGCGCTGTCCGTCCGACAGCGCCGCGTGCAGCTCCGCCGTCTCGGCGTCGACGAGGTACGCCCCGATGCTGCCCGCGTCCGGCCGGAACAGCGTGTTCGACAGCGAGCAGTCGCCCCAGAACAGCCCCGCGAGGTGCAGGCGCGCGAGCAGCTCCACCATGGCGTCGACCAGCTGGTCGGTGGCCCACGCCGCGGGGCCGTGGGAGAACACGTACCGGTAGGACATGGAGTAGTCGAGGAACCGGGTGACGAGCACCGCGTCGAGCTCGGGGCCACGCTCGACACAGACCCCGAGCACCGACACCGCGGGCATCCCCATCGACTCCAGCTCCCCGAGCAGCCGGTACTCCCGGCGGGCGAGCCGCTCGTCGATCTCCTTGAGCGCGTAGATGACGCCGTCGGTCTCGACGAACCGGACGACGTGCCGGGAGATGCCGCGGTGGGCCACCTCGAGGAGCCGGTCGTCGACCCACTCCTCGAGGGGCTTCTCCCACGGGAGCGACAGCATTCCGGTCGCGTGGGCCGCCGGCGGACGGAAGAGGAAGCGCACGCGCCCAGTATCGCCGGTGCCGGCGGCCCGGCGGGCTACGCCTTCGGGCCGCCCGCGACGTACAGGACCTGACCGGAGACGAACCCGGCGGCCTCGCTCACGAAGAAGGAGACGGCGTGGGCGATGTCCTCGGGCTGCCCGGCGCGGGCCACCGGGATCTGGGCGGCGCGCGCGGCGACGTAGGTGTCCCAGTCCTCCCCGATGCGCTCGGCGGTGGCCTTGGTCATGTCGCTGACGATGAAGCCGGGGGCGATGCAGTTGGCGGTCACGCCGAACTTGCCGAGCTCGATGGCGAGGGTCTTCGTGAAACCCTGCAGGCCGGCCTTGGCGGTGGAGTAGTTGGCCTGGCCACGGTTGCCGAGCGCCGAGGTGCTCGACAGGTTGACCACGCGCCCCCACTTCTGCTCGACCATGTGCTTCTGGACGGCGCGGGTCATGAGGAAGGAGCCGCGCAGGTGCACGCCCATCACGGTGTCCCAGTCCTGCTCGGTCATCTTGAACAGCAGGTTGTCCCGGGTCACGCCGGCGTTGTTGATCAGCACGGTCGGGGCGCCGAGCTCCGCGGTCACCCGGGCGACGGCCGCCTCGGCCTGCTCGGCGTCGGCGACGTCGGCGCCCACGGCGAGCGCCCGCCCGCCGTCGGCCTCGATCGCATCGACGGTGGCCTTGGCCGCCGCCTCCTCGAGGTCGAGCACGGCGACGGCGAGCCCGTCGGCGGCGAGCCGCCGTGCGGTGGCCGCACCGATCCCGCGGGCCGCTCCGGTCACGATCGCCACCCGGCCGCTGGTCGTGGCCACTCCGGCGGTGTCGGTCATCTGGTCCTCTTCCCGGTCGACATCGTTGGCACGGCGAGTCTTTCCCCTGCACGCCGCGGATGCCATCCCCGACCCTGTCGCGTCCGGCACACCCGGTCGTCAGCGGGCCGCGCACCCAGCCGCCGGCCCGGCGACGCCGGGGGTGGGCGTGCGCGCCTGCAGCACGACGCGGTCGTGCCGGCGCACTTGCAGCCGTCCACAGGCGCAGCGGCTGTAGACGATCACGCCCTGCGACGTGACGTGCCGCGAGACGACCTCGTAGGGCTCCTGCTCGGGCCACCCGCAGTGGCGGCAGCGCATCGTCGTCGGATCCTCCATACCGGCCAGCCTCGACCCGAGAATCCGTCAGGTCCAGTTCACATTTCTGCATGAAACCGTAGAATCCTGCTACATGATCGATTTACGCCGGCTGCACGTCCTGCGGGTCGTCGACCAGCTCGGCACCCTCACCGCGGCCGCGCACTCGCTGCACCTGACACCGTCGGCCGTCTCCCAGCAGCTGCGCCAACTCGCCCGTGAGCTCGACGTCCCGCTCCTGGAACCCGACGGCAGGCGGGTCCGGCTGACACCTGCGGCGCATGCGCTGCTCCGCCACGCCGACGACCTTGCGGTCCGATGGGAGCAGGCCCGCGGCGAACTCCAGACCTACGCCGAGCAGGCGGGCAGGCTGCTGCGGCTGTGCGGCTTCCCGTCGAGCCTGGACATGGTCGTCGCACCGGCCGCGGCGCACCTGCGCCACCACGCGCCGCAGCTGCGCGTCCGGGTCGCCGAGGTCGAGACCGCCGACGCGTTCGAACGCCTGCTGGCGGCCGACGTCGACATCGCCGTCGTCGTCCCGAACATGGGCGGGCCCGGCGTCAACGACCCGCGGTTCGAGCAGCAGCCACTACTCGACGAGCCCCAGGACCTGCTCGTCCCACTCGGCCACCCGCTCGCCGGGCGACCGGATGCGGCGCTCGAGGAGGCGGCGCACGACCCGTGGGTGCTCGCCGCGCCCGGCACCTGCGACCAGCACGAGCTCGCGATGGTGGCCTGCGCCGCCGCCGGGTTCAGCCCGGACGTCGTGCACGTGGTCAAGGAGTGGTCGGCCGTGGCGTCCGTCGTCGCCCACGGCCTCGGGGTCGCGCTGGTGCCCCGGCTGGTCCGGATCCCCACCGAGCTGCCGGTCGCACGGGTGCCGCTGCGCGACGCCCCGACACCACGCCGGCGCCTGCTCACGTGCACCCGGCGCGGCAGCCGGCAGCAGCGGCACATCGCGCTGGGCCTGGAAGCGCTCGACGCGGCGGCGCGGGCGGCCACGGCAAGCACCGCCCCGGCCGCGTGACCCGGTCTTTCCGCGCTGGACATCGCCATCCACGGTCAACCGGCTCGCCGCGTGGGCGCACGCCCGGCAGGCCCGGTTGCCGGCGGAGTTCGCCCGTCGCCGCCCCGGCGAATGGGCTGGTCGCGGGCTAGAGCGTGTCCCTTGGATCATGGGACGGGGTCGCGGAGCCAGATCCTGATCGAGGCGACGTCGATGGTTCCGCGGAACATGTAGTCGCGCTTGTCGTAGCGGGTGGCGACCGCGCGGTGGC
>NZ_JAHKRK010000250.1 GCF_019396355.1 Pseudonocardia nigra | reverse complement strand
GGGCCGGGGTGGGGGCCGCGGGGGACGGGGAAGGCGAACCGGTACTGGCCGTCCGGGCCCAGCACCGCGCGCTGCTCGGGCCACACGCCCTCCCCGAGCGGCAGCGCGAGCTGCCGCCCACCCGGCGCCGGCCCCCGCCATGACGGCGGTGGTGGGTGTGGGGCGGTGTTGGGCCGGGGGACGCGGTCGGGGCGGAACGCGAACCGGTACTGCCCGTCCGGGCCGAGCACGGCGCGCTGTTCGGGCCACAACCCTTCCTCCAGCGGCAGCGCCAGCTGCCGGCCCGCCCCTGCCGAGCGCCCCGCCCGACTCGGCGACCGGCTCGACGGCTGCGCTGGGGTGGGTTTCGGGCGCGGCGGCTGTCGGCGCAGCCCCGGTAGCGGCAGGAGCAGCTGCCCGTTCGAGGTGGCCGTGACCCGCTGGTAGGGGTCGGGCCCGGCCGGTCCGCCGCCGCGGCCGGGGCCGCCGCTGGGTCGGCCGTTGCGCATCAGGCCGGCGAGGCTGCGGCCGCCGCGGCCGAGGAGGCCGGCGGTCTTGTAGAGCAGGAACCCACGCACCAGGCCGCCGACCAGCGAGCGGCCGTGGTGGCCGCGGATGCTGCCGAGGATCCAGAACGGGATCTTCCAGAGGATGTAGAGCAGCGCGAGGCTGACCAGGATGTTGATCCACCCGCTGTTGGTGGGCGCGGTCCCGAACAGGGTGGTGGCGAACCCGTCGTCGGCGAGGAACACCCGCAGCGCGGTGACCAGGGTCAGCGATTGGGCGATCTGGATGGCCAGGCAGCCGGCGAACGCGCGCCACCACCAGCGGGCGATCCCTTCGGTGTGCGGGAGGGCGTGCAGCATCAGCGCCAGCGGGGCGGCGACGACGAGCAGGATGGTGAGCGCGACCCGGACGACGTAGACCAGCAGCAGCCCGAGCAGCAGTACCGCCAGCACCACGCCGAGCAGCAGCAGGAAGATCCCACCGTCGTCGACCAGGGCGCTGGCCACGATGTCGGCCAGCGCCGCCGCGCCCGCGTCCGGGTTCACGCCCGCGGACAGGACGGCGCGGGAGAGGGCGTTGGCGATTTGGATGGCCAGCCCGGCTGCCCACAGCGACAACGCGCCGGCGACGAACCCGAGCACGAGCCGGGGCAGCAGTTCGCGGATGCTGTAGCGGGTCTGCACGGTCTCATACCCCATGACCAGGATCCCGGCGATCACGATCAGGATCGCGTAGCAGGCCAGCAGCAGCTGCCACGAGGACTGCCACAGTTCGGCGACCCGCGGGAGTTGGTCCAGGGTGGGAGTGGCCAGCAGGGTCCCGGACAGCAGTTCCAGGCCGGGGTTGAGTGCGTCGGTGACCGCGGCGCGCAGGAACCCGTTGATGGCCTGGGAGATGCATCCGGACAGGTCCCAGATCCCGCACGTCGACGTCGCACCGGTTCCGGGTGCGGGCGCCGTGCCGGGTGCGTCTGAGTTCGGCGGGAGTGGCTGCGACTCGCCGGCCGGCGGGAGGCAGCCGGGCCCGGTACACGATTCGTCGCCGCTCTCCTCGCCCGGCGGGGCCGTCGCGCCGTCGCCCTCGCTTGGGCTCTGGCCCTCGCTCGGGCTGGTCGGCTCGGTGCCGCCGGTCGTGTCGGTGGGGCCGCTGTTGTCGGGGTCGGTGTAGGTGCCGGTCGGTGCGGCTTCGGTGTCGGTGGCGGGGTCGTCGGGAGTGGGGGGCAGAAGGAGGTCGCCGGGGTGCGGGGCTGGGCTGAAGGGGATGTCGTCCGGGTCCGGCAGCGGCGGCTCGGGGTCGGGGTCGGGATCGGGCTGTTGATGCGCGGTCGCCGCGGCGGTGATCTCGGGGGGCTCGGCCCCGTCGGCGGCCGGCGGCGCCACCGCGATCAGGACGACGGCGGCCAGGACCGCCAGGAGCGCGGCCCGAGACCCGATCGCGAGGAGCGCGGCGAACCGCGCGTGCCGGGACGGGGCGTGCCATCCATCTGCCAGGGGCGGTGGTGCAGAGGCGGTGGGGTGCATGGGTCACATCCCCACGAGGCCCTGCAGGATCGTGATCAGCAGCGGCGCCAGGGCGGCGAGCGCGTAGCCGATGCCGGCGGAGCGGAACGCGAGCTTCGCCTTCTCGACCTCGCCGGGGTCGCCGTTGGCCATCACGTAGCGGATACCGCCGATAGTGGCGAATACCGTGGCCAGCGCGGCCAGGATGCCCATCAGCCAGTTCCGGACGTTGGTCAGGACCTGATCGACCGACTCCGCCTGCGCCAGCACCACCCCGCCGTCCGGTGCGTCCGGGGCGGCGCCAGGGGCCGCTGCCAGGGTCAGCGCGGCCGCGCGGACCGGGCTGCTGACCGAGCAGACCAGGAGGGCGAGCAGGAGCAGCAGCAAAAGGCCGGCGGTCCGCGCGCCGCCGCGCCGGGCCGCAGCTGCCGTTGCGGTGCCCGCCGGCGTGCAGTTGCTGCCCGCTGCGGCGACCGGACCCTCGACCTCGCCGCCGGGGTCGTACGAGGTGGTTGGTCCCGGGTCCGTGGCGCGTTCTCTCGTTCTTCCGGCGTCGGCGGGGGTGACGAGCCCGGCCGAAGTGGGCTCGGATGGGCGGTCCGTGGTCGCGCTGTCGGTGGTGCTCGTCGTGTGTGTGGTGGGGGTGGGGTTCATCAGTAGGCCTCCGACGCGGGCCGGTGGGTGGCGGGCCGGTGGGTGGCGGGGCGGGAGGCGCGGCGGCGGCCGCGGCGGCGAACGGGCGACGCCGCGCTCTCCCCGCAGGGCTGGGCGGACGGGGGCGGCGTGGGCGCCGCGGGAGCGGGCAGCGGCGGCGGGGGAGCGTGGAGGTCGCGGGCCGGCGCTGCGGGCGGTGTCGTGAGCGGGCTCGGCGCCGCCGGGAGTACCGGGTGGGCGGGCCCGGTGAGCGGGTGTCGGTCGCGAAGAGGAACTCCGGCCTGCGCGGAATTTGGTGACACAGCGTCGCCCGATCGGACGAGCCCGTCCGGCGTCGAACCCGCCGGGAGCGCACCAGGCTCGGGCCGGTTGGTGGTTGCGGAGCGTGCTCGCTGGCGGGTCGCGTTGCGCTCCCGGCGCCGCACCGTCGACCGCACCCCAGCCGTTGATCCCGTCGTGGTGCTGGTCGCCGGGATCGCCGAGGTCACCCCGGGATGCGTGGCCCGGTCGGTGGGGGCGGCGGATGCCGTGGCGGGATCGGCGGGAGCGGTGAGGTAGGCGAGCAGGCGGCGCTCGGCGCGGTGCCGGGCGGTCTTGGCCGCGGTGTAGGACTGGCCGCGGGCGGCCGCGGCGTCTGTGAGGCGGACGTGCTCGAGCCGGGTCACGCCGATCAGCTGCGCCTCGGCGACGGTGATCACCCGGTCGGCAACGGCCTGGGCGAGGACGAGGTCGGGATGCCCGGCCGGAGCCGGCGGCGGTGCAGACTCGAGTCGGGCCCCGGTGACCGGAGTCGGGGCGGACAGGGCGTCGCGGACCGCGGCCATTCCGGCGCGGTAGGCCGACCAGCGCAGCGACACCAGCACCGCGCGGCGGTGCACATCGACCCGGGCCAGGCCGTGCAGGAACCCGGCGAGCACCGCGGCATGGATGTCGAAGGGGTCGCCGGCGAACTTCTCGGTCAGCAACCGGCACACCCGCCCCAGCACCGGTAGCGCCATCCCTGCGCACGCCACCGTCCAGGTCCCGCCATCGGTGCGGGAGCGACCCACCAGATACGCCCATACCGCATCCCGGATCTCGGGGTCGCACCCGCGGGACAGCAGCCGGGCGCGCAACTCATTGAGCGGGAGCAGCTGGTCGGGAAGACCGGGAAACAGGCGGCCGTCAACGGTGACCGGGTGCGGCCCGGCGCACAACCAATCAAACGACACCCGCACCGCCTCCAGCGGCGTATGCGCGGCCGGAAAGCCTTCCGGCGCGCGCCCAATGGGAAGGTGAGAAAAGCTCAACATGTCGGCGTCTCCTTCGCTGTCTGCGGCACCTGTGTGTGTCAGCAAAGGACGCCATAGCTGCTACTACGTGGCTGCTACGTGATTACGTCGTGGCTACTACCGCGCTACTACAGGGACCCCTGGTGGACACGCTTCCGCTGCGCCCAGGTGCCCACGCCGCCGTGCTGCTCGTGGCGGGTCCACCGCCTCGCCGGGCGGCCCGGCCGGGCGCCAGCACGGCGTGAAGCGATGCTGCTCGACCACGACGTAACAGCACCGCGACCACGTTTCGGCCGCGGAATAACCACCAGCAGGGGTGCCACTACCAGCGGCGATGACGAGGGTGACCAGCGAGATGACAAGCGTGGTGACTTCCGCCACCTGGGTGTGGCGACGGCCTGCGGGTACCGGTCGGCTGCTTGGGCGGTTGCTGGCGCCAGACGTAGTAGGCGCACGACACGCCCGAATATCGGCATGCCAGCAGCTCCTCTCACAAGTTCCTCAAAGAATCTTCCAACCCGCTCATCGAATATCCGTGAACCACGTCGAAGGCGCGCAGCCAGGCACGAGTGACGACAGATCACTCAGTGCCGCCCCGAGACGTAGTAGGCGCCGTCAAAGCGGGCACCTGCGGTTGCGGGCAACCCGACAAAAAAGGTCGCGGGCGTCGTGTGACACACACGGCGCAAACACGGAGTTATAGGGCGACCACCCGAGCCCGCCCCACATCACGCTCCCTATCCCGTCGTCCGGCCCAGTCCCCGCCGGACGACTTCTCCTGCTTCTTGCCCATGACGAGGTGAATCTGGCATGACGTCACACCATCCCGATCCCGCCGGCTCCGCTCGCGTCCCCTCACGCCGACGCGGCGCTTCCCCCGCAGTCGCCGAACAGCGGGAACAGCAGGTGCCCACCACCGTGTGGACCACGCCCGCTGACGCCCCCGACCGGACACCGGTGGAGCGGGTGCTCGCGGCGTTCCCGGTACTCGCCGCCGACGCCCTGCTGCTCACCGCCGACGACCTGCGCCACGCACGCCCCAGCGCCGTCACCGGCGACGCCGCCACTCGCCGGCGCGCAACCGGTCGAGTACACGAGATCCCCGCCCGTGTCGACGGGACGGCGGTGCGCGTGCCGCCCACGCGCCTGGGGACGGCGACCCCGACCGCGGGCGATCAGGCCGCGTCACGCTGGCGCGCCGTCGGGAGCGGGCCAGCGGAAGGCGAACCGGGTGCCGCGGTTCCGTTTTGGGCCGACATGATCGACGGGCGCGTCGGCGCCGCCACCTCACGGCCGCCCGCACGGCCCGAACCGGCACCGGTCGGGACCCGACTGGCGCCGCTCGCGCCGCAGTTCCCGCCGATCAACATCGCTGCTCGGCATGAGGGGCCGGCCGTCGGGTGCGGCCGGGCACGAGGTTGCCGGCTGCTGGTGGTCGACCTCGGGTGCCAGGAAGCGGGCGACCAACTCGGGCTACTGGCTGCCGAACTGCTCGCCCCCGGCGGGCTCCTCACCGTGCTCACCCACAGTGAACACCGCAGCGGTGTGCTGGTCGACCCGACCGGGTCGGTAGTGGCCTCGGCGCAGAACGCGGACCTGCTCTACCTGCAACACATCGTAATGGTCGAGCGGCCCCTGCACATCGAGCCCACGCCCGCGATGCGCCGTCCGGTCCCATCGGCCAGCGCCGATGGGGCCCGCGCCGATCGGGCTGCGGCCAGCGAGGACGGTCGGCGACCGCGCACCGACTCCACCTCGTCCGAACCCGAGCACCAAGTGGCCGGTCGAGGTGTGATCGATCTGCTGCTGTTTGCCCAGCCTGCCGACCTCGCACCCCTCGACGAGCCCGACCCGCGGACCGCCCCGGAGCTGACGGGAGACCCGGCATGACCCACCACCAGCAGGCGCACGACGTCGGGGAGACCGAGGGTCGCAGGCTGCGCGGGGGCCTGGCCGCGGGTGCGGTCGGCGCGGTGTGGCTGACCGGCCAACAGCCCCCGCGCACCCAGCGCCTCGGCCGCTACCTGCCGGAGTCCACGGCGCACCCGGCGAAGATGCTGCCCGCGGTCGCCGCGCACGCCATCACCACCTACACCGCCCCCGGCGAGCTCGTGTTCGATCCGATGTGCGGGATCGGAACCACCCTGGTCGAGGCCGTCCGCGCCGGCCGGGCCGCGCTCGGCGTCGAGTACGAGCCACGGTGGGCCGCGGTGGCCACCGGGAACCTCGACCTCGCCGCCGAGCACGGCCACACCACCCCCGGCCGGGTGGTGCGCGGGGACGCCCGCCAGTTGGCCCGCCTGCTGCCCGAACAGCTGCACGGGCAGGTCGCGTTGATCGTCACCTCGCCCCCGTACGGGCCGTCCACCCATGGGCACCTCGCCGGCACGCGCGGTGGCCCGATCCACAAGATCAACCACCGCTACGGCAACACCCTCGATCGCGGCAACCTGGCCAACATCGGCCATCACCGGCTGCTGGGCGGGTTCACCCGCATCCTCACCGCCGCCGTCCCATTTCTGCGGCCGGGTGGCCGGGTGGTGATCACGGTGCGGCCGTGGCGGGAACACGCCGAGCTGATCGACCTGCCCGCCCAGATCGCCGCCTGCGGCCAGCGCACCGGCCTGACCCTCGTCGACCGCTGCGTCGCCCTGCTCGGCCGCGTCACCGCCGACGGCGACTTCGTCGCCCGCGGCTCGTTCTTCCAGCGCGACTTCATCGCCAAACAGCGCCGCGCCGGGCTGCCGCTGCACCTGATCGCCCACGAGGACGTCCTCATCCTCCAACGCCCTCATGCCCCGCGTGAAACCGCAGGTGCCTCGCCGCTGCCACCCGTCGTGATCGCCCAGGGCGCACTGGCACGCGACACCGATGAACGCCAGTCGGCGGCGGCGTGAGGCCAGATCGCGTCGCGGGCGGCCGCATTTGGGTCGCCGCGATCGCTGCCGTCCTCCTCGCCGCGACAGCCGGCCCCGCTGCGAACCCGGCCGCCAGTATGGGTGCGGGAGGCGCGGCGCAGGTCGCCACCGCCGGGCCGAGCTCGACGGTCCGCAATGCGCCGCCCGAGGTCGTCCCGGTGACATCCCCGGTCCCAGCCGCCAACTCCGGGGATGGCCCAACACCGCGACCAGACTCATCAGGGCGGCGGTACTCGTCCGGGTTGGCCGCGTCGACGGTCGGTCAGCTCCTTGGCCCGGGCAGCTCCTGCACCGCAACAGTCGTCGCGTCCGACTCGGGTCGGGTCGCGGTCACCGCCGCGCACTGCGTCTACATCCCGCGCCGCCACGACCGGTTTGCCGGTGGGTTCCGCGGCCGGCCCCCCGGCTGGATCACCGACCTCGCGTTCTATCCCGGCCGCGCCGGGAAGGAGGCTCCCTACGGGAAATGGAACGTCGACCACATGTGGATCGACCAACGCTGGCAGGACAGCGGGGACCCCCACTTCGACGTGGCGTTCCTACGCCTGGCCGACCTCGACGGGCGCACTGCTGAACACACTCTCGGCGCCCAGGGCATCGCCTTCGCCACCACCCGAATCTCGAGCTCTTCGGTCACGATGCTCGGCTACCCCGTCGAGCCCCCCTTCGACGGCACAACACTGCGCCGCTGCACCGGCTCTGCCGTCGACACACCCGGCTCCACCTCCAGCGACGCCCTCGGGATGGAGTGCCGCATGACCGCGGGCAGCTCCGGTGGCCCCTGGCTGATCGCCTTCGCCCCCGAACGCGGCAGCGGCACGGTGATCGCAGCAACCAGCTACCAGGGCCTCGACGGGCGCCGCACCTACGGCATTCCGCTCGGCACGTCCGCCCGGCACCTCTACGAGACCGCCGACCACACGACGACTGATCCTGCGGCACACGTCTGATCCGTGGGCAGGCCTCATCAGGCGTGCCCGCGCCCAGGCAGCCATGGCCCCGAGCGGTCCGGCCAGTACAACCGCCACCTGTTGCCACGTAACGCACCAGGCCGATCGGCGCGATGCCAACTCCCGCCGAATCGGGCCGGTACCGCGCCCGCCGTCTACGAGAGTTCGCACTCGGTACTCGATCCACAACTGATGACGATCAGAGGCTGCAGCCGCCGCTTATACCAGCGACACGCCGCTCACAGGTCTCGGGCCACAGCCCAAGGACGAGGTCCAGGTCGAGCGCGACCGAATGAGTCCACGTCCCCGCGCCCCGCGCCCCCGGCAGGTGGCGGGAGCGTCCGTCGATGGCCACTGGCTCTTCAGCAACATCCAAGCGTTCATAGACCCGCACATATAGGCCCGCCCCGCCGCATTTCCCAATCGGAGGCGCTAAACCGACCCAACCCAGCCCGGGCAGTACCAGCGGCACACCGCCGAGGTCCGGGCAGACCCCGCGAGCCCGCGGTGGACCACCTACAGGCGGGCTCCGGTCGGCGCGCTAACGCCGACCGGAGCCCTGACCGAACCCTGCAGCCACAGGAGTCCGGCTATGAGTCATTCAACCCCACGGCGGCACGGCCGTCACCGAGTACACCACCGCAACCGACACGACATCTGGTCGCTTCGCCCCGCCCGCCGTCCAGCACGTCGCCGATGGCGCCGCCGCTACCGACAGATCGCACTCGGGCTGGTCTGGGCCGTGCTCGTCGTCGTGCTGTTGCTCGCGCTCATCGGGTAATCGGAGTCCCGGCGCAGACAGCTGGCCGAGCGATACCACCGGCCAGCGGCGAAGCCGCTTGGTGATCGGCCGGAGCCCCACAGATGTCACTGCAACAGACGAACGGAGCACGACATGGACAGATCCACGCTCAGCTCACTGGAAGATCCAGTTGGGCGCGCTCGTGTGGGTGCCGGCGGGCGGAGCGCCCGACGTTTCCACTCACCAGTGAGCGGGTGCTCCGTGGCCGCTCATGTCTGAACGGAGCCGCGCACGAAGTCCGCGCGGCATGGATCGCAGCAGTTTCGCCTACTGGGCTGCCGTGCGAACTGCAGTTGCTGGTTGCCCTCAGCTGGACGCGCTGCAACGCGTCCAGCTGAGAGCAATTTTCGCCGTTGCAGCAGCCGGGCAGAAGCCCACACGATCTGATCTCAAGAGAAAGATCAGCCAGCAGGAACGCGAGCTGGCCTCACGACCTGTAGAGACTCGTGAAGCAAGTTGACGACCACACGCTGCGGTGACGGTAGGCGATCGTGTCCAAGCCACGCGGGGCTCGACTCTCGGAGGAAAGCATCAGAGCGAAAGGTGCCGCGCGCGGCCTGCCTACCAAATTCTCGCCCACCCTCGGCCTATCGGGAAGTTGGCCAATAATTGACTGAGAGACTCTCGCTCATGCAAATCACTTATTCGGCCAACTCGCGAGCTAGCACTCCGTGCAAATGCGTACGCTAGCTGCTGTGAACGTCGCTGATGTCGACCGGCGTGCAGCTCTCTACGCTCGGGTAAGCAAAATTCCCCGAAGTGTGACGACTCGGGGCAAGCGGGCTGGGCCCGGGGATGGCAAAAGCGTCGATCAGCAGCTCGGCGAGCTGACTCGAATTGCTCGTCGAGACGGCGTTCAGATCATTTCCGTGCACCGCGACGACGGCATCAGCGCCTCGCGCTACGCCGCCAGCAAGGTGCGTGAGGGCTGGCGCGAGGTCATGGCCACCATCATGGACGGCCGGGTGACCGAGCTGTGGGTGTGGGAGATCAGCCGCGCGACACGCGACCGACCCGTGTGGGCGACGCTCATCAACGCCTGCATCGCGCAGCGCGTCAAGATCACCATCAGTGGCAAGGTCCACGACCCGAACGACCCCGATGACGGGTTCATGCTGGACCTGGGCGCCGCCCTCGCAGTGCGGGAATCGGCCATGACCAGCAAGCGCATCCGCCGCGACGTCGCGGCACGGGCTGCCAAAGGTCTCCCACACGGCAAGATCCCCTACGGCTACCGACGAATCTACGACCCTCGGACCCGGGCACTGATTCGTCAGGAGCCCGACCCAGAGACGGCGCCCATCGTGGAGGAACTCGCGCGACGCGTGCTTGGCGGCGAAGCGATGTACTCGCTGACCAACGAACTGAACGCCCGCGGAGTACCAAGCCCCGAGACCGTGCGGATGCGACGACTTGGAGACACCCAGTCGAGCTGGTTGTGGCGTCAGGACCAGGTCCGCGACGTGATCTTGTCCCCCGCTGCCGCCGGGAAGCGCGTTCACCAGGGCAAAGTGCTTGACGGGGTTATTGCGAGCTGGGATCCAATCATCAGCGCCGAAGAGCACGCGCTGCTGGCGGAGAAGCTGTATGACCCGGCGCGTCGCAGCTGGGTCGACGCCTCGGTCAAGCACCTACTTGCAGGGCTCGCCCGGTGCGGGGTATGCGGCTCCCCGCTGCGTCGAACCATCAACCGCAAGCGGTACGGCAACTACTCCTGCTGGGGCGGGAAAGGCACCGGCTGTGTGAGTCGCAAGCAGGAGTGGGTGGACACCCAGGGGGTCGGCAAAGTCGCGGTGAGTGGGCGCTGAGCTGCGGCGACACGCGGTCGAGGATGTAAGCACGGGCACGACTCCGGTGGTGATCTTGCGGTTCTCACACCAAGCTTGATCATCGGAGAGC
>NZ_JAHKRK010000025.1 GCF_019396355.1 Pseudonocardia nigra | reverse complement strand
AGCTTGGCCAGCCTGTCCGCCAGCGCCTCGTTGGTCTCCATCAGCTGCGCGAGCCGCCCGGACATGTCACGGATCTGCCGGTCCTGCGCGGCCAACTGCCCGGCCTGACGCCGCACCACAACGATCAACTCGTCGCGCGACATCTCCTCCAGCTCGGACACCGGAAGATCACACCGCAGACCAGCCGATCACCCGTGACCGACACGCCCCTGCCGCCAAGATCACACCGACCCCGATACGAGGTCACGCTCCAGATCGGGCTGAATGCTTACGGCAGGCGGCCTGTGGCGGTTGCCCAGGGTCGGCGCGTCGAGTTGAAGAGGGCACGGCGAGGCTGAGAGGATCACCGCCACGCTGACGATGCTTCAGCGCTGGTGAACCTCGAGGAGGCGGGTTGACGCTCGCGGTGGTGCGGTCGCTGCGGGAGCCGCGGCCGCCGGCGACGGAGGAGGAGCTCGCCGACTTCGAGGTGGACGTGCTGGCGGGGTTCGTGCTGGCGCGCCACTCGGCGGGCCTGGCGGACAGCACGATCCGGGGCGACACCAACCACCTGGAGTTGGTGCGGAAGTGGTTCGGCCGGCCGTTGTGGGAGATGGAGCCGCGGGACGCGGATCGGTACTTCGGCACGGCGCTGCGCGGGGTGTCGTCGGCGACGCGGGCGGCGCGGGCGCAGGTGTTGGTGACCTACTTCGAGTTCCTCGAGCTACGCCACAAGGTTGAGCTGCACGAGCTGACCGGGCGCGTGGTCGAGTGCCCGATCGATGAGATGAACCGGCCCCGGATGTCGGTGGATGCGCAGCTGCGGATCCCGCCGACCGAGGCGGAACTGGAGCAGTTGTTCGCCGGCTGGCGCGAGGAGTTGGCGTCGTGTCGCAAGTTCGCCCCGGCCACCCGCAACTACACGGTGGCGCGGTTGTCGGCGGATGTGGGGCTGCGGATCAACGAGGCCTGCATGCTCGATCTGGACGACGTGCGGTGGGAGCTGGGCCGGTTCGGCAAGCTCAACGTGCGTCACGGTAAGGGCGCCCGGCGCAAAGGGCCGCGGCAGCGGGTGGTGCCGTTGATCAACGGCGCGGACCGGACGCTGGCGTGGTTCGTGCAGGACGTGTGGGGCCAGTTCGACGCCGACCACACCTTGCCGGGTGCGCCGTTGTTCCCGTCCGAGCGGCGCCAGGTCGACGGCCCGGGCGCGCGGGTGAGCACGGACGTGGTGCGACAGGCGCTGGCGGCTGCGGTGGCCCGGCACTTGCCGGGCTGGGCGGGCAGGCTGACCCCGCACGTGCTGCGGCACTACTGCGCCAGCCAGCTCTACCAGGCGGGGGTGGACATCATCGCCGTTCAGGAGCTGCTGGGGCATTCGTGGATCTCGACCACGATGCGCTACGTCCACGTCCACGCGACCCGCATCGAGGACGCGGTGATGCGCGGCCAGGAGCGCGCCGCGCAGCGGTGGGAGGGACTGATCCGATGAAGTGGAACCTGCGCCTGGCCGCGGCCAACCGCGGCATCTGGAAGGCCAGCGAGCTGCGCCGGATGCTCGCTGAGCGCGGCATCGAGATGAGCGCGGGGAAGATGTCGGGGCTGTGGTCGGGCCAACCCAGCGTGCTGCGCCCCGACGAGCTGGACGCGTTCTGCGCGGTGCTGGGCTGCGAGATCAGCGAGCTGATCACCGCCGAACCGGAGAAGACACCGGCACCAGCATCGAGCCCGGAGGCGACCAGCACCGCGGTCGGGCAGCCGGGCGCCGGCACGGGCTCGGTTCGGGCTGTGACGCCGAAGCCGCGCTCGGGCCGCTCGCTGCCCCCGCGGTGACCGGCGGGAGCGGCGGGAGCGCGCACGATGCGCCCTGCCGGGCCTGCGGCCGCGACGTTGACCGCCGCAGCGGACCGCGCGGTGGGCGGCCACGGCTGTACTGCCACGGCTGCCGCCCACCCCGGACCCGAGAGGCCAGCAGCGAGGTCGGGGCCGATTCCGGGGGCGACGATTCACCCTGCCGCAGCTGCGGCGGGCCGGTGGACCGCAGCCCTGGCCGGCGCCGCGGCCGACGACGAGTGCACTGCCACGAATGCCGTCCACCGGTCATGCGGCGCCACGTTCCCAAGCACCGACTCGAGGACCTGGACAGCGAGGCGGTCGTCTCGCTGGCCCAGCGGGCGGTGCTGGCGCGAGCGTTCGAACTCGCGCAGGCCGCGGGGTGGAGCAGCAGATCTCTCGACGGCGTGGTCGCCGGCCTGCGCGCGGTGCTCGGCGATCAGCCCGACGGCCGGCCGATTCGGCCGATCCGGCTGAGTCAGATCCGCGCTGCGACCGGAATGTCGAGGGGTCCGCGGATCGCGCGCATCGGGCAGATCCTCGACGAGTTCGGCCTGCTCGTCGACGACACCGTGCCAACGATTCGGGCATGGATCGACCACACATGCGAGCAGCTCCCGGTGGGTTTTCGCGATGAGGTCCGGGCGTGGTTGCTGGTGCTGCTCGACGGCGACGCGCGCAGCCGGCCGCGGTCGCAGTCGACGCTGCATGCCTACCTCGGACGAGTCCGGCCACCGGTGCTGGCCTGGTCGGCCACCCGCAGCCAGCTGCGTGAGGTCACCGAGGACGACGTTCGCGCCGTGCTGGACGAGCTGAGCGGGCACCTGCGGGCGGGCACGTTCGTGGCGTTGCGGTCGCTGTTCCGGTTCGCCAAACGCCGGCGGCTGGTCTTCGCCGACCCGACGCGCCGGTTGCACGTCGGTCGCACCGCCCCGGTGCGCACGCTGGCGCCGATGACCGACGCGCAGATCGCCGCCGTCGGGCGCGTCGCGGTGACCCCGGCCCAGCGGCTGATCGTCGCCCTGGCAGCCGTGCACGCCGCCCGCGCGAAGACCATCCGTGAGCTGACCCTCGACGACATCGACCTGCCGGGTCGCCGCATCCGGCTCGGCGGTCACCCCCAACAGCTCTCGGCGTTCGTGCACGACGTGCTCGCCGCCTGGCTGCGCCACCGCCACCACCACTGGCCGCACACGCCGAACCGGCACATGCTGATCTCGACCGTCACCGCGAGCGGCACTGAACCGATCACCGACTACTACCTGACCTGGCACCTGCTGCTGCACGGGGTCCAACTCGAGCACATCCGCGGCGACCGCGTGCTGCAGGAAGCCCTCGCGGTCGGGGCCGACCCCCTGCACCTCGCGGTGGTGTTCCACCTCAGCTTCTCGACCGCAATCGCCTACGCCGACATCGCCCGAAGCCTGCTCGAGCGTCCATCGAGGACACCACCACGCTGCTCGACGACAAGCGACACTCAACGAATCCGCCCTGGTGACACGCGCGCGACGTCGTCAACGACGCGGCCCGGTGTTGCCTCACCGTTCTCAACGCGTCCGCAACGCCGCACCCGCGACAGCACTGACACCGGATCACACCCCCGGCCGTCGAGGCCGCTGCTACTCGGATTCGCCGGAACCGCACGCCAACTCGAATCTGAAGTGGCAAACTGCGGCGGGTTCCGTTGCGAGAACGTTCAGTGAGGCTGAACCCGCGGGAGACGCTGCAGCGAGATATGCCAGAAGCAATGCTTCCGGCGCGTGGTCAAAGCGTGGTCGGTCCGGAACGGGGGCGTTCCGGGGCAGGGCGTCGAACAGCAACCACATGCGTTGGTCGCTGCGCCCGAGGGTCCGATGGCTGAAACCGTACGCCCGCGGTGCCGATCGGAGCGTGACCACGCCCAGCAGGAGCCAGTGGGCAACGGCAACGCACACGGGCCACGGCATGACCCACGTGTGGTGCAAGCCCTCTCCCGCGCCGCGTCGTTTGAAACGAGGCTGCCGAAGAGCGGGCGGCTGCTCGTACCGAGAAGCTCCGACAAGCAGGGATCAGCCGAGGTCGGTGGCTGTGAACGTCGGTCGCATCCGTCGGCCGCGTGTCACGCGATGGTGACAAGCTGTCGCTCGTGACCTAATCAGCCAGCTGCAGGACTCCCCGAGTGGGGGTGCTTACCAGGACGGGCCTGACCGTCATTGGGGAGATCGTTACCTGGGTCGTGAAGCATCGGTCCGCGGGCGGTTGTCGCGGCCGGTGACGATGCAGACCGGGGGACGACGGCGCCCGGCGAGGTCGGTAGATGCGTCGCCTTGGATGAGCGGCTCGAGTCCCAGGCAGACCTTGCTTTCAGTTCCCGCGGCCAGTCCGCGCAGGTGGCGGGGACCGATCGGCAGCAGCGTGCGATGCGCAATGGATCCTGGCGCGAACACCAGGACCACGCCGCCGTCTACGTCGACCGATTCGCTGTTGCGGGTGACAAGGCAGGAACACGATCCGACCCTGCGCCGGCGCGTGTACGCTCCGGCGCCTCGCCGCGCGCAAGTAGCCGTTCGCTTCTCGGAGGACGAGCTCGCCGCCGTGCGCGATTGCGCAAGGCGCGACGGGCTGGCTATCGGCGCGTGGTTGGGGGAGCTTGCGGTCCGTGTCGCGGACCGCAACCGATCTGTTGTGCCGATGCGGTGGCGGGACACGCTTCGTGAGCTCGTCCAGGAGCGCGCCGAGCTGGAGCGGGTTGTGCAATCGATCCGCGAGTTCGGGGCCGAGGACGCGCAGCGGGTAAGGGCCGAACAGGCATTGCGGCGCCTGGATCTGCTCATCGAGTACGCGCTCGCGGCCACCGAGCGGGACCAGCAGCGTTGATCACAAAGGTGGTGCACGGCTGGCGTCCGGGTGGATTGATCGCGTATCTCATGGGACCGGGCCGGGGCGAGGAGCATCGGCAGCCCCGCATCATCGCGACCTGGGACGGGCTTGACGTGGGCTGGCAGCCGAGGGCGACCGGTCCGGGGGAGTGGGACCTCGAGCTGGGCCCGTTGATCCGAGCACTGCGGGCACCGGCCATCGCGGCGGGCCTGCCCGAAGAGGCGGACGCGACCGGCAAGCGCGGCTATGTGTGGCACTGCTCCGCCCGGGTCGCGGCGGGCGACCGGATGCTGTCCGACGGCGAGTGGGCGGAGATCGCTCGTGAGCTGCTACACGGCGCCGGCGTCGCGCGACGCGGTGACGCCGGTGGTCCGCGCTGGGTGGCGGTGCGGCACGCGGAGGACCACATCCATATCGCGGTGGTGCTGGTGAGGCAGGACACCGGGCGGCGGTTCTGGCCGCACCGCGACTATCCGAAGCTGCGGGAGACCGCGCGGGCCATTGAGCGGCGGCTCGGGTTGACGTTGACCGCGGCGGCTGACGGCACGGCGGCTCGGGCGCCGGTGCGGGGCGAGATCGACAAGGCGGCGCGGCAGGGGCGGCTGCCTGCGCGGGTGGAGCTGGTCCGGGCGGTGAAAGCGGCGGCGGTGGCGAGCCATGACGTGGCATCGTTCGGCGAGGCGTTGCGTGAGGCGGGGTATCTGGTCGAGATCCGGCATGCCCCGTCGGGAGACCCGCTGGGTTACAAAGTCGCGCGGCCCGGCGACCGCACCGCGGCGGGCTACCCGATCTTCTACTCGGGTAGCAAGCTCGCGCCGGACCTGTCGCTGCCGAAGCTGCGTCGGCGATGGGCTGCGGATCCGGGCGACGAGGCTGAGGTCGCGGACGTTCTCAGTGCGGCGCGGCATCGGGTGGACCGGGCGCGGCGCTCGATCGCGGCCGGCCGCGCCGGCGACGGCCGGGATGGCATCGAGGACGTCGTGCACGCGACCGGTGACGTGGTCACCGCGGTGCGTGGGCTGTCGTTGAACGGGCGGGACCTTGGGCAGGCGGCGGATCTGTTCGATCGTGCGGCCCGGACTTCCCGCGGCGTGGCGAGCCCGCCGAGTGCGGCCGGTGGGGAGTTGCGACGGGTCGCTCGGCGGTTGATCCGGCATCGGAGGCTGGCGACGGGCGATGAGGTGGCGGGTGGGGTGGCGTTGGCGGTGGCGCTGGCCGCGTTGATGCAGGAGATCGCGGCGTGGCAGCGCGAGCGCGGCCGGGTGCATCAGGCGGCGGCCGCGGAGGCCGCGGCCGGTGTGGTCGCCGCGTGGTCGGCGGCGTGGCCACCCGTTGCCCCGGATCGGGTCGTGGCACGTCATCTCGTCGAGGTTGCTGACCACGGCCGGGGCCGCGCGGAACCACGGGTCAGGCCACCGCAGCCGAGACCCTCACGGGAGGCCGGGGATTGACCGGCCTGTATCGGGGAGGGAGCCCGGGGTGTACGAGCGGGAGCGGCAGAGCGTGGGGGTTGTGCTGACGCTGCACGGGATCCAAGACACCGCCGTGGTCGCGCATCACGCCGATACCGACAGCGCGGTGGTGAGCGTCCGGATCGGGCGCGCATTGATCTACCTGCGGGAGCGGCAGACCGCGGTGACGTTCGCGAAGGTGTGGCGACGCCATTCCATGGACGCGGCCAGGCTCCCACGCGCACAGGCACAACGCGCTGCCCAAGACGCGGGCGGAGTGCTCGACGCGGGCGTGGTGATCGACGCCCAGGGCAGGCCGCCCGCTTCTGGCCGCTTGGTGCGACCGCCCGGCCAGCACAGTCACCTGCGGATCCAGCTGGGGCGGGTCGTGTTCGACGTTCGCGACCTGGGCGCGTTCGCCTCGACGCAGATGGCCTTCCGGGATGCCGAGGTGCTGAGCTCGTCGGTCCTGCCCGAACCGCGCTCGGCGTCGCGTCGAGAGCAGGCGTTCGACCAAGCCGCTCGCGCGCTCCCGCCCGTCGGTGACACGAACAGTCGCAGCCCGCGGAGGGCCGCTGCGGTCGCAGGAGCCGCGCCGCCGATTCGTCGGGCGCCGAGCCTGGGGCAGGGGTGGATGCAATGAGCAGCCCGGACTATCCGCTGCTGGTCCTGCCCAGCTACGAGATGTATCAGATCGCGCACATCGCGACGTTCCTCGCCGAGGGGCTGGCCCGGCACCGGGCGGCCGGCAGCCGCGAGGAGCGATGGAACGCCCTGCGTGATCTCGCCGGCGGTCGGGCCGCGCTCGACCAGGCGCTGGGCGTCACCGGCCCGTCCCGGCCGGAGGATCTGCCCTGTCCGATCGACACCGGGACCTATCGCGCAGCTCGGGAGATCATGAGCGCGGGGCCACGGCAGGCCGAGGTCGTCTCGCTCGAGTCGACGGGTCGGCGCGGGTGGGCGGTGGTCGGGCAGGTGCCGGGGATCGGTCCGGTCGGTGCTGTCGTATCGAGCAAGGCGGTCGCCGACGCGCTCCGCCACCACGTGCTCACGCAACCCGTTCAGGAGTTGACGGCCTGGGCGGTGCGCGACCGCCCGGCACGGTTGCCCACCCTGTCGCAGCGCGTCGACCTGGCCGCGTTCGTGGAGAACCTCAATCCGACGCTGAACCGGAGCCGAGCGGTGGCCCGCCACCTGCGCGGGCTGAACAGTCGCGTCGACGCGGCGATCCGCGGCCGGTTCGCCGGGGTCGACCTGGACGGCCCCTTGGTCGTTGAGCCACCGCAGGCACCGGCGCGCGCCACCGGCCCCGCGCGGCCCCAGCGTTCGGCGCCGGCGTCGCGTCACCTGTGTGGGATCGGCCCTCAGGTCACTACCCACAGCGCGCCGAAGGTTCCCGCCAACAACGCCGGCCCGTAGGGCACGAGAACCGGGCGGCCGTCGCGGAGCAGCATCGTGAGCCCGGCAGCGGCGATGATGAGCACCACCCAGTAGGCGAGGCCGACATAGACAGCGTCGCCGTGCGACGAGCCGAGCGTGGCGGCCAGGCTGGGCAGCAGCTTCACGTCGCCCCAGCCGATCGTGGCGGTGTGGATCGTCTTGGTGAGCAGCGCACCGGCGACCACGATGCCCGCAGCCGTGGTGGCACGTACCGCGGGAGCGATGCTGCCGGTGCTGACGCAGTCCGTGGCGATGACCAGCGCGGTGGCCGCGAACAGGGCCGCGGTGAGCCGGTTCGGTAACCGGCGCTCGTCGGCGTCGACCGTGGCCGCGGCGACGCCGAGCACGATCAGCGGCAGCAGCTGCGGGCCGCGTCCGTGGTCGGTTGCGGTGGCGGTGAGCAGACCGACGAGCATCGCCACCGTGGCCGCTTCGACCGTGGCCACCGGCCGCGGTATCAGCAGGTTGTCCCGGATCAGCCGCAGGGTGGTCGGGGCGAGCAGCATCCCGGCGCACACGGCGACCGCGACCACGTTCGTCACGGTCGGCGGGGACCGTTCGGCAGCAGCTCGTTCAGCACCGCGAACGTCTCGGGCGGCAACTCCTCGGGCACCTCGAACCCGCGGGCGTCGAGCAGGATCGCGGCGTAGCGCTCCATCTCCGAGTGCTGGTCCTCGGCGTGCGCGACGCGCATCAGGTCGGTCAGGGGCCGGTCGAACACCGTGTCGATGTCGATGACCCGGGCGAACTCGGCTGCCTCGCGGGCTCGCGCCGTGTCACCGTCGGCGAGTGCGAGGTCGACCAATTCGTGTGCCGCGTCCACGAGAAAGCCGGGGATCTGCAGGTCGTGGCGCTGGTCGTGGTTGTTCAGCCACGCGTACCCGCCGGGCCGCAGCGGGTGCAGCACCGGCCCGCGGATCAACCCGAGCGCGGCTTCGTAGTCGCCGACCGCACCGGGGTGGCCGGCAGCGTCCCGGGCCTGTGCGCGTTTGCGGAGCCGCCGGAACAGATCCCAGTCGAGGAGATGACCCCTGATCCGATAGGTGCCATCGCCCTGCAACTCGCTGACGAAGGCCCGCTCGGGGTCGCCGCCGAGGCCGCGACCGGCCCAACGCCTGGCGCCGTAGAAGGCGTGCCGGACGGTGGCTGTCGTGACCTTCTGCCCGTCCGGCCACAGGTCGGTGAGGCCGGTCTGAACGGTGACGCCGAGCGGGTGCAGCGCCAGATAGACCAGCACCTCGGTGAACCAACTCGTCCGTCGCGACGGCAGGTCGCCCGGTGCGCGGACGACCGGTTCGCCGAGGATGCCGATCAGCGGAACGGGTGGGCAGCCGTCTGCCCGCCAGCAGGTGAGGTCCGCGTCCAGGTCGGGGTCTTGGTGGTCGGCGATGGCGAGCCGCCGCACCGCCTCCGGGTCAGCTTGGGACGGCGCCGCCAGCGGGCGAGGGCGAGGATCAGGATCGGCATCCGGTTGTGGGGCGTCGAGGCTACCGTCCTCGGTCATCCCGCTCGCCCACGGTTCCGGTTCGGTGGCTGGGCGAGCGGGCAGGTCGGGTTCCAGGGTGGGGGCGAGGATCGCGGCAAGGTCTGATCCTGCCGACGCGCTCATCTGCTCCGCGGTCCACCCCTCGCCGGCGCCGGACAGCAGCAGCATGCCGTCATCCGCGATGTGGATCTCCTGGCCGGCGCGGGTGATGCCGGCCGTGATCAGCGCGACCGGCCACCGTCCGGCATCGTCGATCATGGGCGCGAGCTCCTCGGCGGCGGCTCGATCGGCCTCGGTGGCGGCGCCGGCGGCGAGCACGATGATCGGCACCCACGCATCGGGCGCAACCGGGCGTAGACGGCCCTCCATGACCGAGCCCAGGCCGTGCTGATCCATGCTCTCCCGAGCGTCGCGGATCCGAGCCCGGGCGGCGACGAGCCCGGCCGCGAGGTCGGGGACGACGGTGAGGCGTTCTGGATTCAGCGGCACGAGCTCCGATCCGAACCCGGCGAGCAGGACCTCGATGTCCTCGCCCCATCGGGCGTTGGCGAGTTCGGCGGCTACATGCCGCAGTAGCCCGGTGGCGCGTGCAAGTTCCCCGGTGACGTGGGCGACGCCGAGCTCTTCGAGGTCGACGAGCAGTGCCTGTCCGTCCACGCTGGTCGCGATTGAGACGAGCGTCGGGTACGGGGCACAGAACCCGCCGGCCTCGTCCGCGGCGAGCGGTAGCTCGGCCGTGGCGTCGAGCAACCAATGGTCGGCATCGCCGATCGCCTCGAAGGGCGGCGGTAGCGAGGCGCGGGTGCTCAGCGTCAGCGTCGCCTGGTCGGCGCCGAGCACGACGAAGCGCAGGGTGGGTGGCTCGAGCCCGCTCCAATCGCTCAGGGTGAGCCCGCGCAGGGCGATGTCGAGGAACGCCGGATCGACCAACGGATCGCTCTGCTCGGCCACCCACTCCATACGCCCGCTGTGATCGTCGGGCACAGCGATGCGGTGATAGGCGGCTCGGGCGCGGAGCTGCCGGCGTCGGCGCAGGGCGAGGGCGCCGAAGAGGCCGCCCACGACGAGTGCCGAAGAGGCAACGACAACCGGAAGCGCGGTTTCGGCCTCGTCGTCCTTCGCGGTGTCAGGGCGGCCTGGGGTGATTTCGGGAGGCTCGGCCGCGGTGGTGGTCGGGGACGGTGGGCGGGACACGGGGGGCGTGGTCTGCGTCGCCGGGGGTCGAGGCTCGGGCGGGGTGGGTGGCGCCTCCGTGTCGGGAAGGATCAGCGTCCAGCCCGGCCGGATGAGGTCCGGTTCGACCAGCTGCGCCCCGTCAGGTTGTGCGCGGCCTCGGTTGATCTTGAAGAGTTCGGAGGTCCGTGTCGGGTCGCCAGTTCGGCGGCGGCGATCTCGCTCAAGGTGTCGCCCGGGACGACGGTGACCTCCCCGGTGGCGTTCGTGACAGCGGCGTCGGCTGGGAGCACGAGGCGCCACCCCACGTGCAGCAGCCCGGCCTCCGTGAGCCGTCCGCCATCGGCCTGGACCCGCCCGGTGTTGAGATCGAAGATCTCGCGCCAGCGCAGCGGATCGCCCAACTCTCGCTCGGCGATTCGCCACAGCGTGTCCCGGGCGGCGACCTCGTATACCGGGCCCTCGGGTTCAACCTGGCCCTTCGGCCCGATTCCGGGCCCGGGCGCGAGCGGTGCAGCGACCGCGGTGGGGGAGACCGGCGCGGCCCACGCGGACGCCGAGCCGGCGCTGAGCAGCGAGCCGACCAGGAGCGCCGCGAACGTCCTGCTGATCCGGAAACCGGGAAGCTCGATCCGTAACGCCGGCCGCCGCGCCAGCACCCCGACGAACTCGGCGACGATCGATAACGTCAGCTGCGCCCACGCCACGACCCCGACGATGTACAGGAAGCCGAGCAGGAGACGGCCGTCGTCCGGGCGGCCGAGCATGGCCAGCACGTCCTGCCATTCCGGCCACGTCGCCGGGAGGATCTCCCCGGCGGTCACCCACAGGGCGACCGGAACACCACCGACGATCGCGACGAGCATGGCGGCCGAGACAGCAACACGGATCGCTCTCATGGCGCACCCCCCTGGGGAATCACCGGTACCAGGACAGCCTCGGCCGACCCGCGGCTCGTGATCACGGTGCGTCCTATGAGGCCGAGCAGCACCGTGGGGCGCTCGATCGTGACCTCCACGCGGATGCGGTCCGGAGCGACGACCGTGACGGTGCCGCGCGCACCGGCTGCGGTGAGATACGCACGGGCCTCGTCCGCGGCCGCGCTCGGGTCGACCGCCGCGGCTCCTCCGGTCAGCGATGCCGGGTCGAGAGCCTGCCCGGCCGCGCGGGCGGCCTCTTCCGCGAGCGCGTCGGCGCGGGCGAGGCCCTGCGCGGCCCGGACTCCGTCGAGCGCGAGCCCGATGACGACGATCATGGCCAGGACGCAGATCGCCATTGGGGCGCTGACGGCGCCGCCCCCACGCTCGCCCCTCACGGCCGCTCCCGGTAGCTGTCGACCGGGCTGGAGAACTCGGCGGAAAGCTCATGTGTGCCGGGCAGCCCCGGCAGCCCGAGATCGAACCACCGCACGGCACACGTCACGACGGCCCGGGCGGCGGCGGGCGTGCCGATGGGGCTGGCGGCGGGGATATCCACGGCCACTCGTAGCTCGTCGCACGCGAGGCCCTGCTGGTCGAGCACGCGGGTTGCTTCCGTCGTTGCTCTGGCCCGCGCTTCGGTGGGGTCTCGCAGGATGGATGCGGTACGCGCGGCGGTACGGGCTGCATGATCAGCCGCCGACTCCGCCGCAGACAGCCGCCCGACCGCCATCAGCAGCGTGATCAGCAAACCGACCACGACGGCGAGAACCGCCGCTTCGACAGACGGTCCTCCACCGGCTTCGCCGGCTGGGTCCGGCGCGGTCACGGGACGATCCGTTCCACCGGCCCGACCGCCTCCTTCTCCACCCGCAGGCGGATTCCGGGAAGCAGCGACAGCGCCTCACCCGAGACCCGGACGCGCAACAGCCCGGCGTCGGCGTCGAGTTCCGCTGCGACCACAGGCACGCCGAGAGCGGTGCCCGCGGCGCGCCGCAGGAACGCTTCGGCGTCCTCCTGCGCCCGCTGTGGCGACGGGTTCTCGAGGTAGCGGCCCGCGCGCAGCCCATCCTCCGCTGCCGTGAGCGCGAGCTGACCGGCGTAGAACAGCAGGGCGATCTGGACGACGGCCGCGATTATCAGGGGCATCGCGGCCCACAGCATGGCCATCTCGACCCCGGTGGCACCGCCGGTGTCGTGGGCGTCGGCGTCCATCTCGCGCCAATCAGTCCAGGGCGCCGAGCTTCTTCGCGACGAAAGCGCCGACACCGGCGGCGATGGCGCCGGCGACGATCGCTCCACCGGAGATGTGGAAGCCCTCGTCGGTGTTGCGGCCGCCGCCGCGTTCGTCGGCCGGTTCCAGCCGCTGCTGCAGCCACGCGACCAGCTCGGTGATGCGCAGGTTCAGGCCCGTCCAGTTCATCTTTCGCACTCCCTCTCGTTGACCGTTAGATCGCCAGCAGGGCGGCACCTGCCGGAAAGAGCACCCACGCCGAGATCAGGAACACCTGAACGGCGCCCGGGGTGCTCATCTGTCCGCTGGCTCGATGTGCGTCGGCGTGCTCGTCGGCGAGCAGTTCGTCATGCAGGCTCTCGGCTCGGGCCAGCAAGGTGTCGATAACAGCGCCTCCGTCATGCCCGGCGGTCGCTGCGATCGAGGACAGGTCGGCCAGCTCGCTGACGTCGATGCGTTCGCCGAACCGTCGTAGCCCGTCCCACGGCATCTGCCCGGACCGCTCGGCGAGATCCAGCTCCTCGCCGATCCGCCGCATTGCCCATCCGTCGTCCAGCAGCCGGGCCGGGAGTGCGAGCGCGGTGGCGACACCGGCCCCACCGCGACGCAGCAGGCTGACCTGCTGCAGGTAGGACACCAGTGCGAAGCGCAGCTCCTCGCGCGCGGCCTCGGCCCGCTGCTCAACTCGCCGGGCATAGCCACTCCACCCCACGACAGCGCCGGCCAGCGTGAAGCCAGCCGGGACGGCGATCGGGAGCCCGACGTCGACTACCGCGAGCACGAGGGCGAGGGCCGGTCCGGCCGCGCAGTAGGTCGCCGCGGCGCCGGCCCGACCGAGCAGGAAGCGGTCGCGGGTCCAACCGAGCAGTTCGAGGTCCGCCGCCGGTACCGCGCCCGGAAGACGCCGCAACAGGGACAGCCAGGCCCGGCCCTGCGGTGTCGACGGCCCGGCCGTCCGCTCGTCGAGCGCCGCCAGCGCATCAGCGAGAACCGGATGTCCCCGACCGATCGCGGACACGGCGAGGGCAGCACCGAGTCCGACGAGCAGCCCCGCCGCGAGGGCGAGAAGCAGTGTCACGTTCATTGCCGCACCCCCGCCCCGAGGAAGCGCGGCGCTCGACGTCCGATTGCCAGCCGACGCATCCAGATCAGCAGCGCGATCGTCCCGGCCAGCAACACCGACATCACCACCTGCCCGAGCGGGGTGCTGTAAGGCGCGGCGAAGCTCGGGACGAGCGCCAGCATCACCAGGACCGCGGCCTGGATGAGCAGCAGCATGCGGATCGACTGCCGCGACTCCGCCCGCTCGGCCTCGATTTGCCGGCGGGCGCGCACATCGCGCGCGACGCTGTCGGCGAGCTGGCGCAGTACCCGCGCCACACCGGCGCTCTGCTGGTGCAACGCCAGCAGAAGCGCTGCCGCGACGGTGTCCCCGACCCGGTCATCAAGGGCATCTGCGAACTCGCGCATGGCCACCTGGAGGCTGGTCTGTTCGTCCCGCAAGCGGCCTGCGAGCAGCTGTACCGCATTCTCGATCCGGTTATCGACGTGCGGCGCCGTCGCCGTCACCGCCTGAGCGAGTCCGACCGCGCCACCGCCTGCGAGCGTGTCCGCCATCCGCCTGCACCACGACTCGAGCGCTTCGAGCCCGTCGATGCGCTCCCGGGTCACCCGAGCGGATCCGAGCAGCCACGGCCCCCATAACCCCACGGCGGCGACGGCGGTCCCGGCCGCCGGCCACGCGGTGACGACCCAGACGCCGATCCCGCAGAGCGACCAGCCGAGCACCCGGACTCGCTGCTGGTTGCGGGTGCGATCCGGCGCATGCGCGGTAGTGCGGGCTGCCAGCAGCCGCCGTCGCAGCGCGCCGGGCGCGCTCGCCGGGCCAGGAACGGGTGGAGGAAACGCGGCGATCACCACCAGCGGTGCGGTTGCCAGGGCGGCTCCGGCGATCACGGCGAGAAGACCCATCATCGCGTGCCCCGGGGCGAGACCGGCCAGGAGTCCACGCCGGGGCCGCGGAGGAACTCCAGCGACACCCCGGCCTCGTCGAAGGGCCAGCGGATCTGTGGTGCCATCTGGAACCGGCCGCGGGGGTCGGTATGCATGGGCGCGAAGACGCGGTTCATGGCTACGGCGCCGGCCTCGTTCACGTCCGTGACCTCCGCGATCTCGGACACGAACCGGCGGCGTCCCCCGAGTGACGGGTGCTCGAGATGGCGAAGGTGCACCACGTAGTCGATGCCCTGCGCGGCGAGCCGGGTCACGAAGCTGTCCGACCAGCCCCGCCCGGCGGCCTTGAGCGCGGCGGTCACCAGCCGTTCGAAAGCGTCCGACGCCGAGCCCGCATGCAGGGTGCACATCGATCCGGGCATGCCGGCGTTCATCGCTTCCAGCATCGGGAGAGCCTCGTCGCCGCGGACCTCGCCGACGATCACCCGCGTGACCGACATCCGCAGTGTCTGGTGCAGCAGCTCGGACAGCGTCATCTCGCCGGCCCTACGTCCGGTTGCGATGTCGACCTCGGTCGATCCGGGGCGGGCCTCCATCGCGATCAGCAACGGCGACGAGCGCGGCAGGCGATGCAGATCGAGCTCGTACTCGGTCTCGAGCGTGGCGACGCGCTCGCTCGGTGGGATCTCCCGGGCGAGGGCCCGGACCAGTGTCGTCTTGCCGACCGCGGGCATGCCCGTCACGAGCAGGCTTCGCCGCGCGCGGACGAGCGCCTGGAGGAAATGGGCCATCCCGGTCGAGAGCATCCCGGTGTGGACGAGGTCTGGCAGGGTCACGTCAACGAGCCGGTGGCGTCGGATCGTGACGGTCGGCCGCGGAACCACGTCGCGGATGGCAGCCAACCGCGAACCGTCAGGCAGCTGCATGTTCAGGCAGGGCTGCGCGGGGGAGAACGCACGCTCCGAGGCACCGTGGTGCGCAGCGATGTGCTGGAGCTGTTGGATGAGGTCGTCGTCGGAATCGGCGACCGGCTCCGGAGCTCGGCGAACAGCGCCGTCTCGCATGCGGAGCATGGGACGATCGGCGCCGATGACGTGGATGTCCTCCACGTCCGGGAGCTCCAGCAGCGCCTGCAGGCGTCCGAGGCCCCAGATCAAGTTCTCGACCGCGCGGGCGACCCCGATTTCATCGGCTCGCGACAGCAGGGGATGTCCTGCGTTCATCCGTCGGCGGGCCTCCAGACCAAGCTCATCCTCGATCCACCCGTGAACGAGCTGTCGCTGGTCGGACGGGTCGAGCTCGTCCCGCCCGGGGTGCTCGGACAACCTCGCCAACACGGTGCCCCGCAGGCGCTGCACCAAGGCGTGGTCGATGGGAGCGCCGGTGGGCACATCGAGCGCTGTCATCGAAGCCCCTCGGCAGCCATGGCCGGCTGGTCGGATGCGAGACGAGCGGCGATGTCACGCGCTGCGCGTTGCAGTTGGCTGCGGCCGAATCCTCGTCGCGGGCTCTGGCCCTCGCTCCACACGAACGCAGCCCGAGGGTCAAGCGGGAGTTCGCCAAGAAGAGCCGCACCGCAGTTGGTTGCGATATCCGAGGCGGCGTAGGGCCGACCCCCGCCCACGACGAGGATCGACAGGAGGCAGTCGGCGGCGAGGACCTCATCGCGCAGGACCGGGACGAGCCGCGCCACCGCACGGACGGGAGGCAACGCCGAGCGGGTCACCAGCACGACGTGATCGCTGGCATGCAGTAGCGACGCGACGCCGTCGGATGGCGTGTACCGACCGCCGTCGCACAGCAGATCGGCGTCGGAGATGGCCCGGAACCCCACCGCGAGCTGCTGCCAGGGCAGCGCAGCGGACTGCTCCGGGGTGGTGAGACCGGCCAGAGTGAGCGGGCAATGCGCAGCGGGCCGGACGACGAGCCGGCGCAGGGCAGCCTCCACCGGTGTGTGCCTCGCCTCGACGGCCAGCCCGATCAGAGTGGACGCCGGCGGCCAGCTGCCGCGGCCGAGGCCGGCAGCCACGTCGCCACCGCTGGGATCGGCATCGATCATCACGGCGGTGTAGGGCCATTCCGCGGCCAGGGCGAGGGCCGCGGTCGTGACACCAGGGCTGCCCTTCGCCGACAGGAGTGTGATCAGCACCAGCTCACCGCCTGGCGACGAGGACGAGGAGTGTTCGGTCATCGGTTGCGGCGTGAGCGAGGCTGGTGACGAGGCCCTCTTGGACCAGGAGATCGATGGTCCGTCGCCCCGACGTGTCCGAATCCCCGACCCGGAGGACTGTGGCGCGAACCGTGCTGGACGCATCATCGGAGCGGATGACGAGCACCTCATCGTGTGGTTCGAGTGGGGTCGCCGGAAGTTGGCCGGGCGCGACCGGGATCCCGATGACCGCTTGCCCTGCCTCAGGGATCGGCGCGTGTCGCACGGCGTCCGGCGGGAGTGGCTGGCCGGCGTAGAGGTCGGTGGCTGCGAGTCGCCCGATCACGCGGTCGACCTCGGCCCACGGCATCGTGCTCAGGTCGGTTCCGCGCGGAAGTGAGGCTTCACGGAGGTCGGCGAGCTCGATCGGCTGACCGAACGGAACCGCGCGGGCGAGGGCGATCACGGGATAGCGGTCGTTCGCCTGCTGGTAGACGAACCAGCCCAGCAGCGCGCCGGCCACGCCCAGCGTCACGCCGAGCAGCAAGAGGCGTGACGACCGCCGTTGACGAACCGGCGGAGTGACGAGGACAGGATCGGTGGGCGATCGCTGCAACGATCCCGCGCTCATCGATCCCCGCCATTGCTGACCAGGACCTGGATCTCACCTACTGGCAGGGCCCGCTCGGAGGCGAGGCGGACGGTTTGTTCGCCGTCCACTGGCGCACCGCCCGATGTGCCCTCCCAGGTGACTTGCCAGATACCGGTCGCCGTGATCAACCAGCTTCCGGTGCCGCCGGTGCGCTCTGGCAGCGACCGTTGCTCATAGACGTAGCCACAGTCGGGCGATGGACCGGCCTGTCCCGACCAGGGAGTGCCCGGCCCGTCGCAGCGCACGACCGCTCCCGGCGGCCCCATCGCCCACTCCACGCCGGCCAGCCGTGCCGTGGCAGTGACCTCGGACGTGCCAGCTGTGGCCGTGGCCGAGATCGGCCCGGTCGTCTCCGCACCGGGTTCGACCCACATCCAGATCGGAACCCCCACGAAAGCGACGTCGGTCGCGGAGATCCGTAACGAGGGAGGCTGCAGCGTCAGGAGCTCGACCGCACGTTGGGCGAGCACCGCGGGGTCGACGGGCGTGACGTTGTCGGCCGCCTCCGGTGGCAACGCGATGTCGCGCACCTGCTCGACGCCGGCCCCGACTCGGCCGCCCGGTCCGAGAACGGGCACGCCGACGAACTCCGGAATATCGGTCGGCTCAACCTGCTCGCCGGACCCCGCCCGTGTCTCGGGTCGGTCCGAGGGACCGTCACGCCGCTGGCCCTCCCGGTCCCGCGGACCCCCTGGCCGGGCGGGATCAGCTGCTTCGACGAGGCAGCGGCCCGCGCCGTCGACCACGGTGCAATGGCCTGGATCAGCATGCACGGTGGTCATCCCGAGAAACGGCAGCAGAGCGGCGATACCGCTGACGGACGCGGCGTGCCTCAGCACGACTCGTCCAAGGCGGGTGATGTCCGGGTGACGCGCCAGCCTGCGCTCCCGTCTGCGACGACTTCGGCGCGTAGCCGAAATCGCTCGGCGCGGTTCTCGAGGTCGTCCAAGACCTCGCCGGTCGTATCGGCGATCAGCCGGGAGTCGCCGAGATCCACACAGTCGAGGATCATGACGCGGTTCGGCTGGACGTCGGTGACCGACGGATCGCGGCTGATCGCGCCGACGGTGTGGGCCGGCAGGCTCGCATAGTTCTCGACATCCTGAAGCGCGGCGTCGAGGGCCTGCCCGCGCGCCACGGTCTCGATCTCCGTGCGCCAGTCGCGCGAACTTGGTGCGGCCCGGGCTGCGTCGGTCACCCGCCAGTACTCCACGTAGACGGCGAGACCCGCGCTGCCGGCGGCGTCCTCCGCGCTCGGAGGCTCGGGCGCCGGAGCCGGCGGCGGTGCCGGCGCCACCGAAGTGCTGCATGCTGCGGCCAGGAGGCCTGCCGCGATGACGGCAGCGGCAGCGGTGCGAGCCGGGGTCGTGCGGCAGGGCGTCTTCATCATGACCACCTGACTGAAGTCATGTCGTCGATCGTGGTACGGGGCGTGGTCGATCCGTGGTCCCCCGCGTGGTCAGCGCTGAGTGCTGTGCCGTCGTGCTGCCTCTGCGTAGTTCCGTGCCTGCGATTGGCCTACCAGACGGGGTATCGAGCCGTGGGCGTTTCGGAGAACCTCGCTCGGAGGAACCACGTGATGACCACAGGCAGCTACGCCGCCCGTGGTCGTCGCGATCGTGGTCGCCCACCAGGGACCACGTCCCGATCGACGCCCGGGGGGAGCGTGTCGCATCGCAGGGACGGAGGCGACATGACTGAGGCATCAACACGCGACCGGCATCTCGTGCGATCCGCGCTGGGCATCGTCGAGCAGGGCATGGCCGTCTTCCCACTCCGGCCATGCAGCAAGCTCCCGGCGCTCGGCCGCGGCTGGCAGGACCGGGCGACGCGCGATCCCGATCTCGTCCGTCACTGGTGGCGAGCGGCACCATTCAACATTGGCGTCAGAACTGGAGGGGACTCCTCCGTGCTCGTCGTCGACCTCGATGCGCCGGACCGGATCGGGCTTCCCCACGGGCGTCAGGTCCTCGCCGAGATCGCCCGCGAGGCCGACGCGTCCATCCCTCGTGACACACGGACCGTGAACACCCCCTCGGGCGGCCAGCACCTCTATTTCCGGCTGCCCGACGGCGTCGACCTGCGCAACACCGCAGGCATGCTCGGGACACACATCGACACGCGGGGAACCGGCGGATACGTCGTGGGACCAGGTTCGATCATCCAAGGCCGCCGCTATCGGGTCGTTTGCGCCGCCGAACCGCAGCCGCTGCCCGACTGGTTGCTCGATCGACTTCGTCCCCGGGCACAGGGCCGCACTCCGAACCTCCCGATGCTGCAGCCCAGTTCGGCATACGTCGCGGCAGCAGTGCGCGGCGAAGCGGAGCGCGTGGCGCACGCGCCCGTCGGAACGCGCAACGACGTTCTGTTCCGCGCTGCTGCCCGCCTCGGGCGGTTCGTCGCGGCCGGACAGCTCCCCGAGGCCGACGTCCGGTCGGCGCTCGGCGCTGCGGCTGCCGGCCACGTGGGAGTGAGCGGCTTCGACGCCACCGAGGTCGAACGAACCATCGGCTCCGCGTTGCGACGCGCGACGGTCGCCGGAGTCCGATCTGGACCGCACCGCGGCCGGCCCAACAGCCTGACGCGCTGATCCTGCCGCCGCTGGATCGAGGAGAGATCCGCCATGCCCCCAGCCCCCCGCCGCCAGCAGTCTGCCGCCCGGCTGACCCTTGAGGAGCGTGCAGCACGAGTCGACGCGCTGTCCCAACGCCTGGTCACCGCCGTTGAAGAACTGACCACCGGTGAGCAATGGACCGCGATGCTGCGCTCGGCGGCCAAGTTCCACTCCTACAGCCCGCGCAACATGCTTCTGCTCTGGATGCAGGCTCAGGAGCGTGGCATGACGCTGAGTCAGGTCGCCGGATTCAACACGTGGCGAAAGCTCGGGCGAACCGTGCGCAAGGGGGAGCGTGGGTTCGCGATCCTCGCGCCGATCAAACGGCGGATCACCGACGAGGAACTCGTCGCGCACGGCGCCGACGAGGGAGCCGAGATGGCGCCAGGTCGACGGATGTACGGCGTCCGGGTCGCGCACGTCTTCGATCTCGCCCAGACCGACGGTCAACCGCTTCCGCAGCCGCCACGACCGCGCTGGCTTACAGGCGACGACGCGCCCGGCGTATGGGACGCGCTCGCGGATCTCGTGGCGGCGAGAGGGTACGCGCTGACGCGGCATCCGGCGAATGGTGAGGAGCACGGCTGGACGGACCACCGCCGCAGGATGGTCTCGGTCCGGCCCGACATCGCCGGTGCGCACGCTGCGGAAGTCCTCGCTCACGAGCTCGGGCACGTCCTGGCCGACCACGGTTCCCGCGACATCAGCCGGGCACAGAAGGAGACCGAGGCGGAGTCGATCGCCTACGTCGTGATGACAGCGTGTGGCCTCGACAGCACCGCGAGCGCCGTACCGTACGTCGCCGGATGGAGCCGCGGTGACCCGGAAGTGATCGGCGCCGCCGCGGCGACTGTCCACCGGGTCGCGGCCGAGATCCTCGGTGCCGTGCTCCCGCAGCGAAACGACAAGACGGCCGCGGCCGGGACGCAGCAGAATGCTCGGCGCATCGGCGCCGCGCACCGGCCAACCGAGCGCGCGCAGCCGAGCTTGATTTGTTCCCCGGCCACAGCGGCGATCGCGCTTCAGCGTTAGAAGCGGAAGCCCTACGGCGAGACGCCGAGCCAGTTCACGAAGCTCACCAGAGTGTCGGACTGGCGCCGTTCTGTCCCCGCGAGCATGCGTGCCGTTTCGAGAACCTGCGGGTAGGCGTGCACGGCCCGCGTGCACCACGGCCGTCCCGGACAGGCCGACGGGCCGGGGGTAGCAAACCTCCCGGCCGTCGGTAGGTGATCCTGGCAGTGCGGCTGTCTCAGCGCTGCCTGTCTCGGGCTGTGCCTAACTCGACACTGTGGACGCGCTCGTGTTGGTGCGCGGCGTCGGCGACGACGAGCGACCCGCACAGCCCGCACACGCGGACGCGCAGGAAACCGACGAGGGTGAGCAGTAGCTGCACGCGTCGGTGGCGGTGGACCGGCACCGGTCGGTGCGGGGGGCTGTCCTGGTGTGCGCCAGGCCAGTAGTGATTCATGACTGGCCCCTTGTCGCTATGCGCTGCGCCAGGAGCGCGACGTTCCTCGGCCCGCACGGGGCGCTGATCCTGGTCCGGCCGCCCGGCATGGAGCAACCGGGACAGACGTTGCCGGACCTCCGCGCGGGGTGGGCGGCGAGCACGCGCTGGACGAGTGAGGGCCACTCGGCAAGCGCGACGGCGAGTGAGGTGAACGGGTCGGGCGATCTCTGTACGGTGCGCACGGGTCCGCACTCCTTGGCAGTGTGGATCAAGGCCCCGACCGGGCGTTCCCGCGCCCGGTCGGGGCCGCCTGCGTTGTGGGCAGACGGCCACACTGTAGAGCAAAGTCGGCCAACTCGGCCAGATGATGACTAACCCCGCGAGTCAGCCAAGTACCGGCAGCTCAGACCGCTAGTGACCTAACGTCGTCAACATGGCGGAGCGGGAGTTGCTGACCACGGCGCAGACGGCGCGGCGGCTTGGCATCTCGACTCGTACCCTTGTCCGGTATGCCGAACGCGGCTACGTCACCCCGGAGATGACCCTGCCTTCCGGACATCGTCGGTGGATCTTGGAAGACGTCCGCCGCCAGCTCCGTGAGCTGCAACCACCGGACGAGTGAGCGTCCCAACTCGGGAACATTCTCCGAATCATCAGCGCCAGCACCAGCGATACCACCGCGACCTTGTCGTGGACGCGCTTCGAGCGGCGGGCACGGCCGTTCGGTTCGACACCGCCGATCTCCCAAACGCGTCGCTGGCCGTCGAGCTGGACGGTCAGCGACGGGCGGGAGTGATGCGCGGACGTGCGGCTCGGTCGAGCTGACCAGGATCAGGCGCCTGTATGTCCGGCAGTTTCTGCCCGGCCACGGCAGCTCATGGCGCTGCGACACGATCCCGGCCTTGGCCGTCACGTCGTCCAGGCGGGCCCCGTCGGATCTGGGACGTCCTCGAACACGCCACGGCACCTGGCTGACCACGGGTGGCTCCGCTGGGACCGGTACGGGCTCCACGTCACGCCGGACCGCACCAGAGAATGGCTCGACGAGCCGGCCAACGAGGTGCTAGTGACTCCCCCTCAAAGTTGTCCACAGGCGGAGGCTGGAAGCCGCTCTGCCTGGGGAGACGCCGTCATGCTACGCAAATGATGAAGCTCGGCGTGCTCATCGCCTGCCTTGTCGCGCTCGTCTCAGCCTGCGGCACTTCTGGCGCGATCGAGGCCGCAGTCGTGGCCGGCTGCGCGGACGCGAGGGCCGAACATCGGCAGATCGATGAACGGGACGTCCTCTGGATCACTGCGCGGGAGTGCATCCACGGCGAGAGCCCCGGGCGCGCCGAGTTGTTGCCCGCGAGCCGGTCAGTCGACGTGCTCGCCGCCGCCGCCTGGCATGCGGAGGCGGCGGCGTTCGACGCGCTGAAGGTCACCATCTACCGCTCGGCCGAGGAACCGCAGTTCCTCCGGGCGCGCACGACGGAGCTGAGCCGGAAAGAGTTGACCGAGCGCTGGGGGCCACGTCCTGCGTCGCTCGACACCGCACCCGCGCACGCGGACGGCACGATCTGGTTGTGGATGTCAGCTCTGGTGGTCACCGTGTCCGTGGGCCTGATTATCGCTTTCGTGCGGGAACTGCGCAGCGGTCGCGTCCGCCTCCTGTGGCTGGTCGGTTAGCACGCCGCGGGGCACCGCCCTGCTTGTATCCGACGAAATAATGATCATTCTCGGGCGACGCTGACGTGGATGTGGTCGTAGTGCCCTCCGGTCGGGTCCTGCACGTCGTAGATTCCGCCGCCGGTGTACGGGCGGCCCCAACCGTCCCGGTCGGGTGTCGTCGGGGACCAGAACCTGCCCTGCCAGATCACGTACCTGATCTTCAGATCACGAGCGTGGGCACGCAGCCAGCTCGCCATGCGCCATCCGCTCACGAGCGCGTCTCCCGTGGGGAACTCTCCCGGGCGAGCGGGAAAGAGATCACAGGCGCGGCCGTGCGGGTGGTCGCTGTCGGGGTTCCAGGCGTGCTCGTCCCAACAGGTCAATGAGCGAAGAGGGCCGAACGTCGCGAGGAGCTGATCGAGTACATGGCGCATGGCGGGCGTGAGGCAGCCGCGCCCCTGAGGATCGGGTTCGACGCATCCCCGCGAGCTTCCGGCGAAGGCGGTGGGTCGGGGCAGGTCGTTGATCGGCACGGGTCCGGCTGGGGCGGTGAACCGTGTGACGGTGTCGTGCACGGTGGAGATGTAGTGCCCGATGGTGCGTGCGCAGGCTGCGTCGCAGCCAGCTTCCCCTGCGGTCGGGGTGCCCGACGCCGACTCGAGGACGCGGCCGCACCCGGCGATGTGGCAGACGAGCAGGGCGTCGAGGGGATCGATCGGCTTCCTCGTGGCGGTGACGTGTGCGGTGACGGTGCGGAGGTTGTCGCAGATCCAGGGGATGGCGTGCTGCAGGTGCGGCAGCGGCTGCATGATGTCGGAGTCCGCCGCTGGCGGCGTCTGCGGCCATGGCGCGCCGCCGGCCGCGGTCCAGCTCGGCTCGGTCATCTGGAACAGCCCGGCTGCTCGCCCGTCAGGGTTGAACGCCTGTGGGTTCCAGCTCGACTCGACCTGGGCCAGCGCCACCGCCCAGGGCACGGGGAGGTCCGGGCAGCTGGTCGCGATGAGTCGTTCGAGCTCGGGGAGTAGGTCGGCGGCGAGTGGCGGGATCTTGGCCCGGTCGACGGTCGCGCCGGGCTGGTTGATGAGCGCGGCACCCCCGACCAGCAGACCGATCAGGAGGATGGGTGCCAGGAGCAGGGCGGCGATGATCGAGACGGGGCCGGCGGTGGTGCGCACGTCGCGTCACTGGATGTCGGCGGGATCGGTTGTGGGGAGCGTGGCCAGCGGTGTGTGCGCGTTGATCGCCCGGTACCGCTCGTTGTGGCCGCAGTCGGCGAACGGGCCGAGCGGGTTGAGCAGCTCGCGCAGGCAGGGGTCGAGGTGGTCGCGGATCCAGATCGACAGGGCGGCGCCCGGTTCGCCGGCCAGCTCGGTCCAGGCGCGCTGCAGTGCCGCGAACCGGAACACGGCCTCGGGGTGTTCCCACCATTGGGGACACCATTTGATCTCGCCGCGGAGGGGGCGGGCGATGACCGGGGTGACGGTGGTGTGCACCCACTCGATCAGCGCGTCGCCGTCGAGCTCGGTGATCTCGGGCGGCTCGGTCGGCTCGGTGGGCTCCTGGTTGAGCGGCGCGTCCGCTGGTTCGCTGCGGCCGTTGATGAGCTCGTCGAGCAGGTCGGACTGGTGGGCACGCCAGGCTTCCAGCGCGGCGACGCGTGCCTGCAGCTCGGTGGTGGCTCGATGAGAGTCCTCGGTCACGGCATGGCTCCTGCCTCATTGAGGGGCGAAATCACGGGGTTGCGCGCTCCGAGGGCGTCGACGGCGGCGGCGCGAAGCTCCTGAAGGGCGGTGGCGGCGTAGGCGTCGATGTCGATGGCTGCGCGTTCCCGGTACCAGGGGCGCAGCTCGCCCAGGCCGGCTGGGCGTCCGGTGGATAGCAGCACGGCCTGCGTCTTGGGCATCGCCCGGAGCGCGGAGGCGGGGAGGATCGGTTGGCGTGCGGTGGAGTACTGGCGGGACGGGCCGCGGGTCCGGTCGTGGCTGACCGCCACCTTTTCGACGTCGTGGTCGCCGATCAGTCCGGACAGTCGTTGCAGGAAGGCGTGGTCGTCGACGCCGGCGCCGACGAGTTTGATCGTCGTGGCGGACCACAGCGCGTCCATGCCTTGGTTGCCCCAGACACCGACGCCCTGCTGGTAGCTCTGCAGCATGGTCATCACCTGCAGGCCGCGGGAGCCGAAGTGGCTGTAGAGCTGCGGCAGCTGCCGGATCGGGCAGATGTTGGCGGCCTCGTCGAGAACGGCGACGACGGGCGGGTCCACGCGGCCGCCTCGGGCCTGGGCGAGAAGTTCGGCGACCTCGAGGATCCGGTCGACCAGGGCGGCCACGACGGGTGCGGCGGTGCCGGCGCCCTCCTTGGACAGCAGGTGGAGGGTGGCCGGGCCGCGTTGGGCGTGGGCGAGCACGGTCCAGGGATCGAGCTCGTCCCCGTCGGTGCCGGGTTCGCGCCAAGTCGCGGGTGGCGTGATCCAGCGCAGGATGCGCTCGGAGGTGAGTGCTTTGGTGGCGGTGCGGGCGGTCTGGAAGATCCCTTTCGTGGTGACCTCGGCTCCGCCCAGGCTGGCTTCGAGGTCGGCGGCTTCCATGCCCGCGCCGGCTCGGTCGAGGGCGGTGATCGCGTCGCGCCGTCCTTGCTGGAGCCAATCGAGGACGTCGCGGAGCGTTCCGCCGGACAGTGCTGCGGCCAGGAGGGTCCCGATGAGGACCTGCTCCCCGGCGGCATGGAAGAACGGGTCGCGCCGGGTGCCGCCGATGGTGCCCATGAAGTGCCCGGCGAGCCGGGCCGCCGCCTCGACGCGGCCGGCGTCGGATGCCTCGCGGATGGATCGGAGCGGGTCCCACCACCAGGTCTGCGGGCTGTAGGCGATCTGCTGCGGATCGAAGGTCCAGACCGGGCCGGCGTTGCCGCGCATGCCGCGGGTCAGCGCCCAAAGGTCGGCCTTGTTCGAGGTGGCCACGGCCAGCCCGGGTGCCGAGAGCACCGCCGGCACCGCGATCGCGCTCGTCTTGTTCGACCGCGGCCCCATGATGATCAGAGCGACGTCCTCCCACGACATCCAGACGTCGCGGCCGTCGATGCGCAGCAGGCGGATCCCGCGGTCCGTCCCGGCAAGCGGTTCGTTCTCGTCCAGTGACGGTCGCAGCTCGCGGGCCTTGCGATCCGCGTCCGCTCCGGCGAGGTCTCCGAGACGGTGCCGGCGCAGGAGGTGCCGTCGGACGTCGCCGGGCCGGGCATGGATCAGCAGGACCGCCCCGGAGACGATCCCGGCGACCTCGACCGCGACGAGGGCGATGAGCGTGCTCGTGAAGACCGGGTGGGACGCGTCGGCCGGCAGGAGCTGCCCGGCTCCGCGGGCGAGCTCGAGCGGTAGCGCGAGGTCGAAAGGAGGCGGCGACCAGCGTCCGGCCCCGATCTTCGTCGCGAGGCCGACAGCCACCCACACATCGCAGGCCAGCAGAGCGAGGAAGCCGACCGCCCCGATGATGAGTAGCGGTGCTGTGGCCTCGCGGAGGGCGCCGCCGGGCGGCCGGCTCACGAGACTGCCCCGCGGCGGAACGCCTGGTCGGTGTCGTACAGCGCCGCCTCGGTACGTGTGAGGGTGAGCGCGACCGGCAGCCCCATCCGCTGCCCGGACTTGATCAGGTACTTGCCGCGGCCCGGGTGCGCGCGGCCGGTGTGCCAGGTGGGCGGTGCCGCCCAGGAGGTGATGAGGCTGCGCTCACCGTCGGTGAGCGAGGTGATGCGGGCGAGCCCGTCGAGCTCCTTTTCGGCCATCCCGCCGAGCAGCAGGATGCCGTTCCGGGCCGCCATCCCGCGGGCTTTCGCGCGGTCGGATTCGGTGGGCAGCGCTTCCAGGTCGTCGAGGGAGTGGGTGACCTGGAACGAGACGACGCCGCGGTGGCGGCCGAGGCGGGTGATGCGGTCGGACTTCTCGACCAGCCCCGGGGCGACGCGCAGGGCCCGCCACAGCTCGTCCTGCACCTGCACGACGTTGCGCGGCTGCCCGTCGGCGCTCGTGGCGTCGATCAGCCCGGAGGACCAGGCCCAGGAGCACAGCATCGCCGCGGCGACCACCTCGTCGTCGTCGGCGTCGAGGGCGCTGATGTCGAGCGAGAGCGCCGGGGTGTTGATGTCGGCCGTCACCGTGGATTCGCGGTCGAACAGGCCGCGGATCGCGCCCTCGCACAGCAGCCCGAGAGTGTTCGTGAGCTCGCGGGTGAGGCGGCGGTATTCGGCGGGACCAGCGCACGCGGCGATGGCCTGCAGCGGGCCGCTTCCGGCCGTGAGGACCGTGAGGACGTCGGGAATGACCGGCTCATCGGCGCCGGAGGCGAGGTCGAGCGCGGCGCCGAGAAGGCGCCGCTCGGTGGGGTCGGCGTCGCGGCCGCGGACGATCGAGATGAGCGCCTCGAGCAGGGACAGGCGCCGGGCCCGGATGGTTTCGGTGAGCCGCTGGCGTTCGCTGCCAACGGCCTGCTTGAGGACGTGGTGCAGTGGGCCGGCGTCGAGCGGGTTGAGGGTGTGCATGCCGCGTCCGATCCGCCAGACGGTCCCGCCCAGCCCGTCGATCAGTGAGGTGTACTCGCCTTTGACGTCGCCGGGGATGACGGCGCGCATCCCGAACCCGACCAGGCCGGTGACCATCCGCTTGGTGATGGAGGACTTCCCGATCCCGGGCTGGCCCTGCACCCAGACCCCGGTGTTGGACACGAGCCCGGCGCGCAGCCAGTGCGCGGGGTCGAGGCCGACGGGTTCGGCGGTGTGCAGGTGGCGCCCGACCGGCACGCCCCGGACGTCCGATCCGGAGGACACGGCGAACGGGAACAGCCCGCACAGCTGGCTGGTCGTGCCGGCGAACGCGGTGCCCGGTTCGACGTGCGCGGCGCGGCCCCCGCCGCGGACCGGCCATCCCCAGCCCCGCCGGGTGGGCCGCGCGTGCGTGGCGGGGTTCATCATCGGCCTCCTCGGTGTGCAATGAGCTCGGCGGGGTCGATTCCAAGGCCGAGCGCGGCGGCGAAACCGGCGGCCTGCGACCCGTGCAGGCGGCGCAGGCGCAGCTTCGCCTGCCCGGAGCGCTGTTCGACGTCGGCGACGGCAGCGTCGAGGTCGCCGTCGTGTTGCACCGTGGTCGTGATGTAGACGGTGAAGCGGCCGACACCGGCGCCCTCGGCCTCCTCGCGGGCGGACTGCAGGGCGCGATCGCGGTCGTCGCGTTCCCGCTGGGTCTCGTCGCGGCGGGTTCGGGCGGCCCAGGCGCGGCGGATCTGCCCGGAGGTGACCTCGGCCTCGACCTTCGCGGCGGCCTGGTCTGCGGGATAGGGCTGGTAGAGCCACGTCAACCGGCGCGCGAACGGTCCGGGCGCGAGCAGCGGGGCCAGCACACTCGCCCCGACCGCCTGCCGTGGTGCTTCCCGCAGTCCCCAGCTGACCGACAGGCCGCTGTCGTGGCGGTAGTGGTCCCAGCTCTCGCGGGCCGCGACAGGCCCGGCGTCGGCCCAGGCGAGCACCTCACTGGCCTCGCCGGTGCGGGTCACGTCGGAGTGGACGGCGGGGTCGAAGGCGCCGCGGATGCGTCCGGTGAGCCAGCCGACGCCGGCGCGGCCGAGCACCGCGACACCGCACGCGCCGAGGGCGGTCTCGAGGCCGGGGAGCCAGCGGGCGACCTCGATGGCGGCGGCTAACAGGTCGTCCGGCTTCGGGGTGGCCCGGTTCGGGTCGAGGCAGATCGTCACCCTGACGTCGACCGCTGCCGCTGTGGCCGGGGTGATCTGCGCGAGCTCGCCGAGCACGCACCGGGCCAGCGGGGGCGCGCCGGGGTCAAGCTCGCGCGCCACGTGGTCGTGCACCGTCGCGCCGCTGGACGGGACGGTATCGACGGTGACCGCGACATGGCGGACCAGCGGCTGGAATCCCAGGTCGGCGAGAAACGCGCCCCACGACGCCACCCAGGCGTCGGTCTGGTCGGGGTCGGCGAGGTCGAGGCCGATGGGGGAGCAGCGCAGGACGGCCGAAAGGGTGCCGGCGCGCCGGTTCCACAGCAGGGCGTGCCGCCCGCCCCGGCCGTCCTCCACGCCGAGGGGGACCAGCGGGGCGAGGACCCCGGGCAGATCGACGCCCCGCGGGTGTTCGGTGAGCACCCCGGCGGACAGCTCGGTCCACCCGGCCGCGCGGGCGCGGTGGAACCGCACCCGCCGGGTCAGCACATCGGCGGCGCTGGTTCCACCGACGCGTATGACGACGGCCGCGACCACCACCGCGGCCGCCGCGGCGAGCGGCAGGGCAGCGCCCGGGGCGGTCGAGACCGCGAGCAGGGGCAGCAGGATGGCGAGGAACAGGGTGATCGTCGCGCTGGTGGACAGGCTGCCGATGCCCCATCCGCGTTCGGCGCGCCAGTTCCCGTACAGGCGCGGGCCGGTGGCGTCGGTGTCGTGGCGGGTCATCGCGGCGGACCTGCCTCGGGTGGTCCGCTGCTCATCCGCCCGGCAGCACCGCGGGCAGCGGCACCACCTGCGGCGATGACCGTTCCGGCGACACCGAGCCCGGCGCGGGCCGCCGAGGGTGCTGCCCCAGGCGGTCGCGGGGCCGGGCGCACGCCTTGCGACCCGGGCCCGGACTCCTCGGTGGCGGCGGCGCGGCGGACCGCGTTGGACTGGCCGTAGCCGCGGGCCATCGCCACCGCACCGGCGGCGCCGAGGAACCCGGAGCCGCCCCCGGTGGCGCCGCCGATCTGGATGCCGGACCAGCTGAAGAACTTCAGCATGATCGGCATGGCGATCACCGCGAGGACGAGCACCATCAACCCGGTGAGCATGGTGGAGATCTCGCCGGGGGCGTTCGAGTTCGTGGTGGACAGGTAGGAGAAGCCGATGTAGTAGATGAACGCCGCAGCCGGCTTGTAGGCGACCAGGGCGATCACCCACGGGATGAGTTTCTCCAGCCAGCCGCGTGTCGAGCGGGTCAGCGATCCGGACGCGGCCAGCGGCGCGGCCAGCACGAGCAGCCCGGCCTGGCGGATCGCCATCAGCACCCACTGCACGAGCGAGAGCAGCGCGGCGAGTACCGCGACCAGCAGGATGACGAACGCTCCGGCGTTGCTCGTTGTCAACGCGTCCCGCATGAGCAGCGCAAAGCTGTTCGCGGCGTCGCCCAGCAGGTCGGCGGCCAGGGCATCACCGGCGCGCAGCGCGCTCTGCAACAGCACGATCCCGAGCGCGGACACGGCGGCATAGCGGAACAGGCCGGTGGCCACGAAGATTAGCGGCTCGCCCTTGCGGGAGATGATCAACCGGATGGCCTGGACCAGGACCGAACCGACGAGGATCACAGCGACCAGCGGCGCGGTGACGTCCTGGGCGGCCAGCACCGCGGAATCGGCCGGGTTGACGCTGTCGGTCTCCGCCCACCACGTCGAGGTGGTGACGACGAGATCCGCGGCACCCTCCGCGACCTGGTTCACCAGCGAATCGAACGTCGAGGAGATCGCCTCCCCGGCCTTGCAGCCGAGGTCGAACGTGCCGCACTCCTGCGGCGGCGATTGTGCGGGCGCGGCGGTCACGACGTCCACCCGAGCAGCGTGTAGCCGGCGGTGTCGTCCTGCACCGAAGGACGCGGGAGCGGGACGCGTAGGCGCCAGTCCCCGTCGGACCAGCGCAGCGTCGCGTCGACGCGGGAGAGCCCTCCCAGGACCCGGGCCTGGGGAGTCTCGGCCAGCAGCGACACCACGACCTGCTCGCCCGTGGCGTCGCCGGCGAGAACCCGGTAGTAGAGCGCTCGCGGCACGAGCGCGTCCTGGGAGGGCGAGTTCGGGCGGGGCAGCGCGGCCCGCAGCTGGGTGATCGCGGTGGTGGTGTCGCCGTAGCACTGCTGGGCGAGCGTGGCCTCGGCGACCTCGATACCGGCGGCCGGGGTGATGCGCGGTGCGATGTTGCTCGCCGCGATCGCAGCCCCGAGCGCGTCATGGGCGAACCCGGCGCTGCGCCCGCCATCGCGCCGCCACGGCCCATGCGAGGGTGACTCGACGGCGGCACCGCCGGGAACGAGGCTCAGCTCGACCGGACCGGGAACCGGCGTCGTCGGTGCCGGCTTGTCGCGGGTGAGGAAGCCGATCGCCCCGATCGCGATCATCACGACGGCGAGCCCGCCCCCGATGAGCACGCTCCGCCGCCACTGCGTGGCCCGGGCGTTCACAGCTGGAACGCGCCCACGATGAGGGCGGCCACCGAGGCCAGACCGAGCCCGCCGAGGATCCACGCGGACCCGACCAGTCCCTCGTAGGCGGTCGCCGACCGATTACGGCGCCCGAGGATCAGCATGATCGCGCAAATCAGCAGGCCGACGAGCCCGGCGAAGATCACACCCCACTTCATCCAGCCCAGCAGCTGGTCGGCCAGGCCATCCAGGCCCGGTGGCGGCGACGGGGCGGGGTTCGGGGGAGCGGCGTGCGGCGCGGTCATCGTGGGATCCTCTCGACGAAGGGAGCGGGCCGGACGGCCCGAGATCGGGTCGGCGGGCGGGGCGGAACCGGCGGGCTGCCGAGCGCCGTGTGGAGCTCGCGCGCCGTGGCCGCATAGCGGCGCAGCTGACGAGGCAGCTCGGTCAACGGCCGGGCCAGCAGGTCGCGCAGGTCGTCCAGCGGGGTGGCCATGTCCCGCCACCGCCGCACGTAAGGCAGCACCACGACCGCGCTGGTGTGCGGCTCCAGGAGCCGCAACCGAGCCGTGACCGGACGGCTCGGCCAGGACGCATCCGCGGCCGTCACCGCCACCACCGGCGGACGCTGACCATCGGACGCGATCAGTTGCGCCGCGCGGGCGGCACGCACGAGCGAGTCACCCGTACCGCGACACACCAGCACGTCGGTCGGCCGCCCGGTGAAGACACCACGGTCGAACCCTCGGATCGCGCGAGCCACGGTGGTCGTGCCGACACCACCCGCGACCCCGGACACGGTCGGCGCCAACGCACCCGCGCCGCCCACGAGTGAGCTCGAACGCGGAGGATGCCCACTCCTGCCGGTCATGATCTGCGCTCCCGGGTTGGCGGTATCGGTCGCCGCCGAGACTCACCAGCGCCGTGGTCTCCCGGTGGTCCCGCGCGTGGTCACCCGAGCGACCACGCCGCACCACGCCATGACCCACGCAATGACCACGCCCTGCGCGATACGCGCCGCAATGCTTTCGAGCGTCTGGCCTCGACTCAGGAGCTCCGGCATGGGATTCATCAAGCGCGAGATCATCTCGACCGTGTCCGCCGCCGCATCCGGGCGCTGGCCCGACCCTGAACAGCTGGTCTGCCCGATGTGCGATCAGAAGGCGAGTCCGCAGCAGCCGGCCTACTGGCGAATGGCCGACGGACCAGTGCCCGCCTGGTCACACGAGAACAACCGCGAGCCGCTCTGCTGGGTGCTCAGCGACGACGGCGCACGCCCCGCCACCCCGGTGGCGAGGAAGGGTGCGGGGCGTCCCGCGCAGCCCGCCAGTCGGCAACGCGCGACCGGGACCGGAGCGCTCGCAAGGCGGCCAGCCTGAACGGCGGCAGATGTGACCACGACCAGCCGAGGAAACGCGCGCAGGCGCGACGGTGCAGCACCGCCCGGACGGGTGCAGCGATGGCCGCCCTCGACTGCTGACCACGTACTGGCCACGTCAGGACCACGTGCATGACCACCCCGCTTCCACCGTCTGGGGAGTGGACATGTATCGGCTGGCGGCGGTGGATCGGGGAACCCCCACGATCGCCGATCGCTGGCGCCACAGCACGCAACAGATCGTGCCGCCGGCGATCGGGATGACGGCGATGCTGGGCACGGGCCTCAACAGTCGCGCGGTACGACCCCGACATCGACACCACCCACAGGGCGGCTCTCTCGTGAGCTCGTTCAGGAGCTCCTGCGCATGCAACTCGATCTCGACTTCATCCACCGCCTCCTACATGACACCGGCGACGACCGCACGAGTCGACTGGCGCTCGACGCCGCAGGTCGCGCCAAGGGACTCATCGACGACCTCGGGAGCCATTCGTAGAGGCGGCACCTGCATGCCGTGATCGAAAGGCGGTGGGTACAGATCGTGAGGCGGGCGGCAGCGTTGCGGTCGTGCCCGCGGAAGGAGAAGTGCAGGCCCCGCGGCGGCCGTCACCAGCCGAGTATGGGCCGCCCTCGTCAAGCTTGGCGTTGCTCTCGTGGTGGAGGTCGCCGCGCTCCCACGGCCGGCAGCACCGCGGCGCGTCATGACACAGCTGATGCTCGACCTATCCACATCCGGCACATCGGTCGCGCCCCAGCGGATCGGCAGCGGTAGTGGGCTCTGGCGCGGCCTCGTTCGGTGTGGTAACGGCCCTGATACCATCTTCGACGTGCGGTAGACGCCAGCCGGTAGCTGTCAAGTCGCGGACCGCTGTCAAGCGGATGTTGATAGGCGGCTGGGTTCTTTGAGCTGATGTGCGGTGACCTGTCCACAGTTCGCCGATGTAGCACCGCTCGTCGTGCCCTGGTGCTGCACGGTGATCACATGATGACCACCAGTCCGAACACCCGGACACCGGTGATACCAGCCACCTCGGGTCTCGTTCGGCATGGCCGCCGAGCTGGTGACCACGTTGTGGACACGTGGCCGACCACGGCGAACGTCAGCCTGAGGTGCATCCGCCTGGAGCCGTCGGGTGGGGCGAGGTGGGTCGGTGTGAAGGACTTCGACGGGTTACCGGTACTGATCAGCGTGCCGCGCGCAGCCCAGCTGCTCGGGATCAGCCGAGCCTCTGCGTACCGCTACGTCGAGCTTGGCCTACTGCCGGTGAAGCGGTTCGGTGGCCGGATCTACGTGGTACGTGACCGTCTCCGCAGCATGATCGAGTCCGCATGAGCGGACGCTCGCGGAAGAAGCGGACCAGCAGCACGCGGGGTCTGCGAGGAACCGTCTATCAGCGCGGCGGCCGTTGGGCCTACATGGTTGACCTCGAACCCGATCCGTTGACGGGCAAGCGGCGCCAGCGGTCCAAGTCTGGCTTCGACACCGAACAAGCGGCCTGGGACGCCCTCGCCGTGGTTAATGCGCAACTCAGGAGCCGGACCTACGTCGAGCCGTCACGCCGGACGGTCGAGGAGTTCCTGACGGAGTGGCTCGTCGCGATCCAGGCCTCCGTGAAGCCGACGACCTTCGCGAAGTACGCGACCTACGCCCGGGCCTACGTCATTCCCTCGATCGGTGCACGGCCGCTCCAAGACGTGGACACAGCGGTCGTCAACGCACTCTATCGCCACCTGCTGGTGTCCGGCCGCGCCCGCCCGGACACCAACTCCGTCATGTACCAGCGGTGGCTGTCCGCATCGAGATCCGGCGAGCACCTGACCTCGGCCGCGTTGGCAGCCCACGCCGGAGTCACCCGATCGGCCGCGGCAAACGCGATCCGCCGCTACCGGGCTGGCCGTATCCCGTCGGCCGAAACAGGCGGGCTGAAGCCGCAGGCCGTCGCCAGCGTGCACGTGATGCTCCGACGGGCCCTCCGAGACGCCGTGACGTGGCGCTACATCGCCGACAACCCGGCGGCCTCCGCGTCTCCGCCTCGGGCCGAGAAGAACCCTCACAACACGTGGACGCCGGCCCAGCTGGCCGCGTTCCTGCAGCATGTTCGCAACGACCGGCTCTACGCAATGTGGTTGCTGTTCGCGACGACCGGGATGCGCCGGTCCGAGGTCGTCGGCGCTCAACGCAGTGCACTCGATCTCGAGGCAGGGACGCTGCGGCTGGTGACCACGCACGTGACCGCCGACGGCCGGATGCAGCGTTCGACCGGCAAGTCGCAGCGTAGCCGTCGGCTGATCTCGTTGGACGCCGTGACGGTCGCCGCCCTGCGTAAGTACGCCGGGGCTCTCGACGAGGAGAGGGCCATGTGGGGGAGCGACTACCAGGATCACGGGCTGCTGTTCTGCTGGCCGGACGGTCGGCCGATCTACCCGGACACCGTCACCGAGCAGTTCGGCCGCCTGCTATCCGAGGCGGGACTGCCGGTCATACGGTTGCATGACTTGCGCCACACCTACGCCACGATGGCGTTGCGGGCCGGGGTGAACCCGAAGATCGTCAGCTCGCGACTGGGTCACGCCACGGTCGCGTTCACGCTGGACGTCTACACCGCGGACATCCCCGAGCTGGACCGTGACGCGGCCGAGCGAATCGCCGGGCTCTTCCTGCCTCCGCCCGACTGAACGGGCACGGATCGGTGATGTTTACCGATCTGTTTACAGGAGCCGGGTGCGGCCGTGGTCTCGTCGTCCCGAAAAAAGCCGAGGGCCCCCTGAACCTGCTGGTTAGGGGGCCCTCCGCGGTGGTGGGCGATACTGGGATTGAACCAGTGACCTCTTCCGTGTCAAGGAAGCGCTCTCCCACTGAGCTAATCGCCCGAGGCGGAGGCGGGAATCGAACCCGCGTACAGGGCTTTGCAGGCCCTTGCCTAAGCCACTCGGCCACTCCGCCGGAAATCCTCCGAGCGCCTCTGTGGAGCAGAGATGCCGTGGAATCCGATCCGTGGAGGTCCGACGGGACCCGAGGTTCCTCCGAGCGGACGACGGGACTCGAACCCGCGACCCTCACCTTGGCAAGGTGATGCGCTACCAGCTGCGCTACGTCCGCCTGTCGCAGCGTCTCCGCTACGGTGATGGGAGAACTCTAGCGCAGCGGTTTCGGGTGGTTCAACCGCCCCCCGCCTTCCGCGCGTCGAGCCTCTGACCTGCGTCTAGTCGCGCGCCGGGTCGTTCAGGAGGTCCGAGAGTGCGACGTCGAAGTCGAGCCACGAGTACTCCGTGCTCGGCGGCACCGCCTCGTAGGTGCGGTGCAGGAAGTCACCGAGCGTCTGCGCGCACGTGGTGAACACGGCGTGGCCCGACGGCGACGACAGCTCGAGCTGCACCCGGTTCGGGTTCGACGGCATCGGCTGCACCCGTACGTCACCGGTGCCCGCGGGTGCGATCAGCCCGTCGTGCAGCAGATCGCGGGCGAACACCCAGTCGACCGCCGTGCCGTTCCCCGTGCGGAACGACGCCTGGACGGCGTAGGGGTCGCGGCTGTGATAGGTCAAGTCGACCTTGACGGGCACCACCGGAGCGTCGGGGGCGATCAGTTCGAACACCGCCGGTGAGCAGATGACCGTGTGCTCGTCGCGCATCGTGCGTCCTCTTTCATGGTCCCGCGGGGTTCGTCATGCGGAAAAACGACCGTGTCGCAAAGATGTGACGGGTCGAGGGACGAAGTGCCTCCGCTCGGCCGGACGAGATCACCCGCTCGGGGCAGTGCCCGCCCGGATCCGACGCGTGCGACGTGGTGCGCGCCGCGCGGACTAGGGTGAACCGGACGCTGCGCTGTGGCGAAGACGATGACGTGAGGATTCCCCTGGTGGCCGATGTCGCCGAGACCCCGGGCCCGCCTGAGCGGCGCGGCCGGGGACCGTCGCGTTCCGCCGCGGCCCGCGGCCACGACCCTGCCGACGAGCAGCTGGTGAAGCGGATCCTCGACGGGGACCAGTCGGCGCTGGGTGACCTCTACGACCGCTACGGGCGGCCCGCCTACTCCCTGGCCCGCCGCATCTGTGCCGACGAGGGCCTCGCCGAGGACGTGGTGCAGGAGGTCTTCCTCGCCTTCTGGCGCAACCCCGAGCGGTTCGACGCGAGCCGCGGCGCGTTCGGCACGTGGCTGCTCACCCTCGTCCACCACAAGTCGGTGGACGCGGTCCGGCGCGAGAGCGCGATCCGCCGCCGCACGGTCCCGGCCGCCGAGGACGGCGAGGAGTGGTCGGCCCCACCCGGCCCCGGCGCCGACCAGGCCGCGCTGGGCGCGGTCGTGGCGAGCCAGGTCCGCGACGCGCTGGGCAGACTCCCCGCCGAGCAGCGCCAGGCGCTCGCGCTCGCCTATTACGGCGGCTACACCCAGCGGGAGGTGGCCGCGCTCACCGGGGTACCGCTCGGCACCGTCAAGTCCCGCATGTTCACCGGGGTGCAGCGGCTGCGCAGCGTCCTCGGCCCGCTGCTCGGCGAGCTCACCGCGGACATCACCGGTGGTGCTCGATGAACGATTACCAGGACTCCTGCCCGATGAACGAACAGGCCGTCGCGTGGGCGCTGCACGCGCTCGAACCCGACGAGGAGATGGCCGTACTGCTGCACCTGCCGCAGTGCGCGTCGTGCCAGGAGGCGGTGCGCGACGCCGAGGAGGTGCTGTCGGGGCTCGGCGCCGCCGTCGAGCAGGTCGACCCGCCGCCGTCGCTGCGCGAGAACCTGCTTGCCCGCGCCGCGGAGACGCCTCAGCACCCGTCGGTGACGGAACCGCCCGCCAGGGCCCAGACGCCGCCTCCCGTCCAGGCCGGTGCCGGCGATCCGGCCCCGCGACACCGGGCGGAGGACCGCCGTGACCGCACCCGGCCTGCCGATGGGCGTCCCGGGGCCCGCTCGTGGCTCTCCCGCCGCGGCCGCCGGATCCTGGCGGCCTCGCTCGCGCTGGCGGCCGTCCTCACCGTCGGCGGCCTCGCCGTGCGCACCGCGCAGCTCGAGCAGCAGCGCGACGCCGAGATCGCACAGGCCCAGAGCCTCGAGGACCTCCTCCGGATGGTCGACCAGCCGGGCGCCCAGCACGCTCTGCTGACCGCCGAGGACGGCACCACGGTCGCAGCCGTGCTCGTCGCGGACGGTCAGCGGCAGGTCATGCCCCTCGGGCTCGAGCCGAACGCCACCGACAACACCACATACGTCCTCTGGGGTATGACCGGCCCGGACGACACCACGCCGCAGGCTGTCGGCACCTTCGACGTCGCCCCCGCCGAGCGGGGCCTGCGGCCGGTAGGATCCGTGGGCGAGGCGGACGGCTTCAGTCTCTACGCGATCTCGATCGAACAGGGTCGCACCGCTCCCGCCTCGCCGTCCGGTGTGATCGCGAGCGGGCAGGTGGAGATCTGAGCACGACCGAGAAGGAGCAGCGGCCCGGCTTCCGGGCCCGGCTCGAGGAGAAGCCGACGCTGCGCCGCACCTACCGGGTCGGCGTCGCGGTCCTGGGCGGCCTGGTGCTCGCCGCGGGCGTCGTCATGATCCCCTACCCGGGACCGGGCTGGCTCGTCGTCTTCGCCGGCCTGGCGATCCTCGCCACCGAGTTCCACTGGGCCAAGCGCCTGCTGGGGTTCGCCCGCGGCAAGTACGACGCCTGGACGCATTGGCTCGGCCGCCAGTCCCTCGTCGTCCGGCTCGCCGTGCTGGCCGCCACCGGCCTCGTCGTGCTGGCCACGCTGTACCTGCTCAACGCCCTGTACCTGGGCGCCGGCTGGGTCGGGCTCGGAAAGTGGACCTGGTTGCAGAGCCCGTTCTTCGGGTGATGTAAGGTCTTCAACGCAAGACAGCAAGGGGCGATTAGCTCAGGGGGAGAGCGCTTCGTTCACACCGAAGAGGTCACTGGTTCGATCCCAGTATCGCCCACAGCCGCGAGACCCTCTCTGACCAGCATGGACAGGGAGGGTTTCGTGCTTCCCGGGTCAGCGGCGGCGCGATGGATCGGGTGTTCGGTGCCCCAAGTGGTGCCCAAAGGGCGCTCAGACGCTCATGAGTCCGCCTCCGCGAGGCGCGGCAGGAACAGCCCGCCGATGTCCTCGGCGGCCTGCTGGTCGAGATCCGGCACGTCGGCGGAGTAGGTGTCGAGGGTGAAGGCCACAGTGGCGTGGCCCAGCCGACTGCTCACGATCTTCGGGTGTACGCCGGAGCGGAGCGCGATCGTGGCGTAGCTGTGCCGTACGTCGTGCAGCCGGATCAGTGGGAGCTGCGCCAGCTCGACGAGGCGGTTGAACCGCTCAGTGATCGTGTCTGGGTAGATCGGTCGCCCGTCTTCCCAGCAGAACACCAGGCCGTGGTTCTGGTACCCGTGGCCGAACGCCTCCTTCTCCTCTCGTAGGCGCCTCATGTGCTCCCGCAGCACCTGGGTCGTGAACCTGTCCAGCGCCAACTGGCGGCGGCTGCCCGGGCTCTTGCCGCTGCCCTTGCTCGCCTTTCCGCCGGCGATCACGCGGGTGGTCGTCATGCGAACCGTGCGGGCTTCCAAGTCGAGCGCCGAGAGCTGCAAGCCGCACAGCTCGGAACGGCGCATCCCCGTCGACGCGACGAGCACCCACAGGCCGAAGAGCCGATCGGTGCGGACGACCTCGAGGAACCGACCCAGCTCCATCGGGCTCCAGGTGCTGTGTGTCCGCTTCGCGACCGAGGGCGGCTTCACGCCCTCGGTTGGGTTAACGCTGAGGTACTTCCACCTGACCGCGGTTGCCATGGCCGAGCTCAGCATGATGTGCACTGTCTTCACCGTCTTCGGTGACAGGCCAGGGTCTGGCTTGCCGGGAAGTCGCCCGGCCTCGTAGCGCTGTACCGCCTTCCTGGCGGCCGCGTACGTGACGCCCACCTTGTCCGCGATCTCCCGCGGTCGGATCTCCCGCTTCGCGGCGCGGGCGTCCTGCCACACGCGGTACATGTCCCAGTTGGTGTCGCGTCTCCGCCGTCCCTCCGCCAGCAGGTGGCTGTAGAGCGCGGCGACGACCGACGGCACGATCTCCTGGATCGGCCTGCTTCCGATCCACGGCAGGACGTACGCGCGCGCCAGCACCTCGTAGTTGGCCGCGGTGGTCGGCTCCGTGGTCGTCCGGACGTAGGGGAACCAGGCCTCGAAGAAGTCGGAGACCTTCGCTCTTGAGGGCTTGACGTAGGTCTCGGTGGCGAGGGCGGCGCGCGCCTCCTGCATGCCGTCCCACGCGGCGTCTTCGGAGGCGAACCCGCTCTTGCGGATCTTCTGTCGTTCACCTGTGAGCGGGTGCGGAGGACCGTCGAAGGCGAACGCCCACTTGTTGCCGCGCTGGTACACGGTACCCTGGCCGCGGCGCGGTGACCTCTTGCGGCGGCTCATGCGGCGCCAGCCTCCGGCGCGTCGTTCGATTCCAGCAGATCGCTGAGACGGGCACGGACGACGTACACCCGCCGGCCGAACCGCTTCGTGGGCAGCAGACCGGCCTCGGCGTAGCGGTATGCCGACGCTCGGCTGAGTCCGAGGAACTCCGCCGCTTCCGGCACGGACATCAGGGCAGGCAGGGAGGGGGAGTGATCGGTCCTGGAGGCTCCGCGGACCTCGGCCTTGCGCGGAGTGTGGGTCGAGCTTGCTGGCGCGCTCATGCTGTCCTCAAGTGATCGCTGGGGCGGGTCGACTCGTGCTCGCGGGTCGGAAGCTGTAACAGGGGGGTGTGCGCGGACGGTGACGGCGGTCGGGCGGCGGTCGGGGCGGCGCTCCGGTGGTGCTCTGCCGGTGTGGCGTGTGGGTGCCGAGCGGTGGCGATTCAAACCCGCAAACCCGCAGAACTGGTATCTGACCTGGGGCTTCGTGGTTGCGGTTTGAGCTGTGGAGGATGAGTTCCAAACCCGCAAACCGCGCGGTTTGCGGGTTTGCTGGTTTGAGCCCGGGGACAAACCGCAAGATTGAGTAGTCATTTTGTGCTGGTCACCCCTCTGTACCAGCGGTTTGCGGGTTTGCGAGGTTTCTTTCGGCAGTCTGGGAGGATCGGGGTTCGACGGGTCGGTGCTCGACCCAGTAGGACCGGCCGTGGTTGTGCGGGTTGGTGACGCTGCGTAGAACGATGTCGCCGCGCCAGCGCCCGATCTGGCCGGTGAGGCGCCGGCCGAGGCTCTTCACCGACAGGAGCTGGCCGCTGCCGGTGGTGGGGAAGGTCCCATCCCACGGGTCGCTGCCGCCGAAGCCCTCGGCGGCGCGGCGCAGCTCGTTCGCGGTCAGGTGGCGGTCGCCGTGCAGCTCGTGCCAGCGCATCAGGAAGACACGCCACTCGGCGGCGTCGTCGTCGAGGTCGCGGTTGTCGCCGGTGTTGGCCAGGAACGAGCCGATGCCGTGGTGCTCGAGCAACCCGCCGAGCTGCTGGGCCCAGCGGGTGAACTGCCGCATCGCCGGCACCGACGTCGACGCGGGCGCGCCGTGGGCGGTCCAGTCGAGCACCAGCACGAGCAGGTGCCACAGCACCCGGGACTGATTGGCCGGGTCGAGAATCCAGGTATCGAGGTTGGGGATGGAGAACCCGGTCCGGGCCTCCGGGTGGGGCATGTCCGGATCGAGCCGCACCCACACAGTCCGGGAGGCCATGTCCCCGCCGGTGCGCAGGTTGTTCCCGGTCGCGAGCCACAGCCGGTCGTTCGGTGCGGAGATCGCGGCGTTGGAGCCGAGCCGGCGGTCGGTCCAGGTGCGTTCGGTGACCAGCCGCGCCAGCACCGCGGAATCGATGACGGAGCCCTCGGCGAGGTTGTCGAACACGATCACCCCCGCCTGATCGGCCAGGACCGAGGTGATCGCCTTGCGGAGCTCTTCGTCGCTGTCGGTCCAGGTGAGCACCCGCTGCCCGCACAGCATGCCCAGGCAGGCGGTCAGGATCGTCTTCCCGGACGCGGGCATGGTCGCGTCGACGATCCCGAACGGGGACAGGCTGCGGGTGAACGGGCGCAGGATCGGGGTGGCGAGCAGCGCGAGGTAGTTGGCGCGGTCAGCTGGGGTGCGCCACGGAAAGTCGCGCAGGAACTTCCCGAGCAGGAACTCCTTCGCCGCCGCCACCTGCTCGGCGGTGGGCCGGGTCGGGACGGGGGGTAGATGGACGGTGGAGGCCAGGAACAGGCCGGTGGCCTCGTCGTAGCCGGGGTGCTGCAACAGGGTGCCGTCCGGGCGCAGCACCGGCGCGCCGATCATCCCCCGCAAGGGCGGGAGGCCGGGCCAGGAACGGCGGGCCAGCACCTCGGACAGCACGGTGATCGAGGGGCTGGTCTCGACCTCGATCCAGGCGTCGTCCTTGGTCTTCTCGTACTTGAACACGTGGGCGTGCTCGGCCAGAAGATACCCGAGCAGGGGCGGGCGCAGCGGGGTGATGGCCAGCGGCAGTGGTGCGTTCTCGTCGCCGGCCTGTGGGCCGGGTGCTCCGGAGACGGCCTCGATCACCACCGGGGTGCCGTCGGTGACGAAGGTGTCGGGGATGATCCGGCCGTCGAGCGCGGCGGTCAGGACCCGTACCGCTGCGGGGCCGTTGGCGATCTGCACCGGCTGCCGCGCACCCTCGCCGCCGCTGTCGCGGTCGCTCGGGTTGAGGCCAGGGAGGGCGTCTGCGCGGGCCGAGGGCTCGGTGGGCTGCACGTCCGCCCCGCCCGCGCCCGCCGGGTCGGCCGAGGTGGTGTCTGCTGGGGGCTCGCTCAGGGCGGGCTGAGCGCCGTTCTGCGGGCCGCTCGCGGTGGGGGTGGGGTGATGGGCGCGGGGTGTGGGACTGGTCATGCGGCGTCTCCGAGTCGGCGGGGCCGTCGGGCACCGGCCCGCAGGCCGGAGCTGATCGTCTTCTCGGCTTGCAGCGCGCTGTAGGCGCCAGCCGCGAGGTGCGGGGCGGCGGCGGCGCGCAGCTCGGCGCGCGCGTCCTGCTCGCCGAGGGCGCCACCGGCGACGAGCTGGCCCAGCGCCACCGAGGCGAGGTAGAGGCTGTGGTTGCGCTGCCCCGGTGGGGCGTCGAGCACCCGCTGCCGCTCGCCGCGGGTCGCGGCGGCCAGGTAGCGGTCGTGGCGGCTCCCGCCCACCGGCATCGGTGCCACCGGTGGCGGGGGCGGCGGGGTGGGGCGCAGGCGCTGCACCAGCCAGTCGGGCAGCGGCACCGGGTCCCGCGCGTCGACCACCCGGTATGTCCCGGCCGGGGTGGCCGAGCCGGCGGCGACGACGTAGCCGCCGTGGGCGCGGGTGTCGACCTTCCACCCGAGCCCGTTGCCCCGCTCCCCGGCGGTGTTGCGCAGCGCGGGTGCGTCGGGGCCGGTGGGGGCGAGGAAGACCAGATGCCATCCACCCGACGGCGTCTCCACGGTGTGCGTGTCGGGGAACGGCTGACCCGCCTGCGCGGCGAGCAGCGCGAGGACCTCGGTGCCGCAGGTGGCGCCGAGCTGCGCCCACCGCGGCGGGGGCACGTCGTTCGGGTCGGTGGGGTCGGGGACGTCGAGGTCGACCACGACCAGCCCGGCTGGGCCGGTGGCCAACCCGATGTTCCAGCCCGGTCCGATGCTCCACGCGCGGCGGATCCGGTCCGGGTCGGTGGTGGCGCGCTGCTCCCACCCGAGGTGCCCGGCCGCGCACGCACCGGTGCTCGGGCAGCGGTCTACGCGATGAAGAGCAGGCCGCTTGCCACCCGGCCGGAGCGGGAACACCGGCCATCCCCGGGCGGCGATCGTGAGCGCGACCCGCAGCAGCCGTGCCCGCTCGTTGGCCGTGCTGTTCATCGCGGTGTTGCTCATCGGGTCGCCTCGTCCCGGCCGGCCTGGCGGGCGCGGTACAGCAGCGACACGATCGCCCCGATGGTCGGTGTGTAGTCGTGGGCGAGCCACTCGATGATCCGCTCGTCGTAGGTGCCCAGGTCAATCCCGGCCAGCGGTTCGCGGATCGCCGCCACGGCGTCGGCGCGGCGCAGCTCCCGCCACCGCTCGGTGCCAAGATCCCCGATGTCCGGCCGGTGCTGGTCGAACGGCGGGCGGATGTTGCGCGGCGCCTCGTCGAGCGGGCCGAGGGGTTCCTGCGCGGTGCTCATCGCTCACCTCCTGCGGAGTGGCCGCCGAGCGAATCGACGACGGCGCGGATCAGGAATTCGGCGGCGGGTGGGGTGACGGCGTTGCCGAGCTGGCGGACCTGTTCGCGGCGGGTGCCCAACACGTGGTAGTCGCGGCGGAACGCCATCGCGGCCTGGATCTCGCGGGGCTCGAGCATCCGGAATGTGCAGTCCTCGACGGCGGGGATGTCGCGCGGCCAGCCGACGAGGGACTGGTGCCCGGTGGTGGTGAGAGTGCGCGCCGGCTCGGTGGCCGGGGTGCACATCTCGCCGCCGTCGCCCTTGCTCGAGTTGTGGCGGACGAGCATGTGGTGGTTTCCCGAGGCGGTCACTGTGGCCAGGGGCTCCCGCACGTGGCGGGCGTCGGAGCCGCCACCGCGCAGCTCGGCGATGAACGCGAGGCCCTCGTTCTCCACCGCGGTGCGCGCCCGGAACGGCTCGCTACTCGGCCGGGCGTCCTCGTTCCAGGTGCCGCCCGACGGCACGACGAGTGCGGTCTCCGCACGGGTCGACTGCGTCCGCAACGGCACCATCACCGGCGCCGCGGACTTGCCCTCCCGGCCTTCCACCGGCACCACGAGGCCGTGGTGGTTGCCGCTCGCCGTGAACGTTGGGGTCGGGCTGCCGATCGGCACCGTGCGGATGTCGCCCGGGCCGCCGCGGTGCGTGGCAAGGAAGCTGCTGCCGGCGTAGCGGGCCAGCCCGGCCCGGATCCGCTCCAGCGTCTTGGCCGACAGCGGCCGGTCGCGGTCGCCGATGCGCTGCCCGCGCAGCTTCCAGTCGATCGCGGCGGCGGCCGGGTCGACGTAGGGCTCGACGATCGAGAACCGGCACTCGGGTCGGGGGCAGCGGTAGACATACTGCGCGCGGTAGCGGCCCCACGCCGGACGGTCCGGGCGCTTCCACGACTGCCGCGCCGCCACCTGCATCCCGCACACCTGGCACCAGGCGAGGGGCCGCACGTCCAGCTCGGGTGCGGACTGGCCGTCGCGCCAGAACACCACGTAGAGCCGATCCCGGGACTGCGGGGCACGGGGTGCGGCGATCGCGGGGGCGTGCATCGAGTTGAGGTAGACGACCCGGTGCCGGTAGCCGAGCAGGGTCATGGCCTGCAACCAGGCCGGCCACATCACCCAGCGGGCGGCGTCGACCACGTTCTCAACGATCACCGCGCGGTAGCGGTGGTGCTCGGCGAACCGCGGGACGTCCCACATGGTCGCCCGCGACCGCTCGGCGGCCTCGTCCGGCAGCGTCTCCCCGAACAGGTCCGGCTGCACCGTGGGCCGCCGGCGGCCCTTGGCCACGGAGTGGTTGGTGCACTCCGGCGAGGCCCACAGGATGTCGGTGCGTGGGGTGCGGCGCGGGTCGACCTGCGAGATGTCGGCGACGTCGTGATCGGTGTCCGGGAAGTTCGCCGCGTGGGTCTCCACAGCGGCGCGCCAGTGGTTGGCCGCGTACCGCAGCTGCACGCCGGGCACCACGGACGCGCCCAGCCCAGAGCCGCCGGCCCCGCAGAACAGGTCCGCGATCGTGATCATTGCTCGACCTCCCGCCCGCTGGCCGGACCGACGGCCGCCGCAGCTGCCACTCTCATGCCGCCTGCGCTCGTGTTGTCCTGGCTCATGCCGCGCTCCGCTCGTGTGTGTCGAGCCGGACCGGGACGACGGTGTGGCGGTAGCCCGGGTCGTCGCCGAGCACGAGCAGCGGCTTGTTGCCGGTGGCGCCGAACGCGATCGCGACGCGATCGCAGCCGTGCAGCGCCACCGCGTCACGCAGATAGCCGGCGTTGACCTTGACGGTGATCGGCGGGCCGGTCAGTTCGGCCGCCACGGCGGCGCGGGCGGTGCTCTGGCCGCCGGTCGCGGAGACCTCGATCCGGCCGTCGTCGACGGCGAGCAGGACGTAGGGGGCGTCGTCAACGGCGATGAGGGCTTGTCCGAGTGCCTGCACGAGCGGGGCCACCTCGACCACCGCGCGGTGCGGGCCCGGTTCGGGCAGGAACCGCCGCCACGCCGGGTATTCCTCGGCGAGTTGGCGGCCGGTGACCAGGTGGGTGCCGGTCGCGAGCCCGAACCCGCGCTCGGTGCAGCACAGCGCCACTCGCTCGTCCGGATCGCCGCCACCGGTGCCGCCGGTGGTGGTGATGGCGCGTAGCGCGGTGTCGAGCAGCCCCCACGGCACCAGCGCGTCCACCTGCACTTCGGAGCTGGTGGGCTGCCACGGGATGGTCGCGGCGGCGAGCCGGTAGCGGTCGGTACCGACCAGAGTGAGCACTGGGTCAGCCTCATCCGTGTCGGCGGGTTCGGTTTCGATCTTGACGGCGGTGAACGCAGGCAGGGCGGTCGAGCTGCGGTCCAGGGCGGGCAGGACCTGGCCCAGCGCGCGCCGCAGCTGCGCGGGGTCGATGGTGCCGAGCGGGTCGCCGAGGTCGGGCAGGGTCGGGTACTCCTGGATGGGGAGGGCGGGCATGTGCCACTCCGCGCGCCCGCACCGCACGAGCACGCCGAGGTGCGGGTCGGTGGTGATGGCGACGTCGGTGTCGCGGGCCACGGTCTTGGCCACCGCGACCAGCAGCCGCCCGGACAGCAGCAGCCGGCCGGGGATGAGCACCGTTGCGGGGATGGTGACGGTGGCGCGGGTGTGCAGGTCGTATCCGGTGACGCTCGCCTCGCCGCCGCCGATACTGGTGTCGGGGGCGTCGAGCAGCAGCCCGGCTAGCACCGGCGCGGAGGGCCGGGTCGAGGTGGCCAGCACCGCCCACGCGGCGGCCTTGTGCAGCACCGCCCCGGTGAGGACGATCTGGGTCATGCCGCCTCACCGCCGGCGGGGTAGGGCAGCGCGGGCGGGGTGTCCACTGCGGGCAAGGTGAACCGCTGGGTCAGGCGGCCGTCGCGGTCGAGGATCTGCCAGGGGCCGTAGCCGCCGAGTTGGCCGTCGAACTGCACGGCGACCCATCGGCCTTCGGGGTCTACGACCACGACCGGCCCCACCTCGGGCGCCGGGACGGGCAGCTCGACGGGCTCGGCGGGGGTGGTGGCGTTGCTGCGGGTACTCACAATTGGCTCCTGATCAAGGCATGGGTGGGTCGTCGCGGCACCGGTGTCGGCGTCGCTTGGGCGTGGTGCCAGCTGTTGCTGGGGTCGCTTAGTCGCGGTCTCGGTTGAGTGGGTCAGGGGCGGCGGTCGCGGACGGGTGGAGTCGGGCAGCCGCGGTGCCTGGCGCTGGACCAGCTGCATGCACGCCCTGAACTCCGGTTGGTCGGTGCGCGAGACTGCGCTTGACGAGTTCGGCGAGTGCTTTCGACACGTCAGGCCCGGAGAGTTGGGTTTCTTCCACTAGCTCGGCCGATCGCCACGGGCCTGGTCGGGAGCAGAGCGCGGTCAACACTTGGACTGCCTTCGGAGGTAATGCCTCGGTAGGTGCGGTTGCCGGCGGTGGCGTGGTGTGTGGTGGGGGTCGGCGCAGGTGGATGACATTGCCGCCGATCGGCGCCGGCACCGACGCCCCACCCACCGACACCGGCGCGACCTTGCGACCCTCGGCGTCCTGACCGTCGACGTCGCCCGGCTCCTTCCCCGCGCGGACGGCAGCACGCCACTCGGTCAACCGCTGCATGCGCTCCACGAGCGCCGCGCCGGCATCGTCGTCGCCCTGCGGGCGGTGCCTTGAGATCGCGAGCTCCAGTCGGGGTCGCCCGTGCAGACCGGGAACTCGGCGGCCCAGTCCGACATGGTGGGCGACCACGCCACCCGCAGCAGCGACAGCCGACCCGAGCCGACGGCGTACGCGTAGCCGCCGCCCTTCGGCAAGGTGCCGGGCGCGACCGCGACACCGTTCAGGGTGTGCTGCTCGGACCGGTTGGTGGAGCGCATGATGAAGGCGTTCCGGGCAGCGAGGTACGCGCGCAGCGGGGTCGAGCCGCCGTAGTCCGCGCCGAGCAGCGACTGGGTGCCGACCAGCAGAACGACGCCGTACTTGCGGCCGATCCGCACCACGTTCTCCATCCGGCCGATGAAGTTGTCCTCCTTGAGCACCGGGTCGTTCGCGAGCCGGTTGAACTCGTCGAGAATCCACACGTAGCCGGGGAAGGACCGGCACGGGCGGATCTCCCGGACGCCGTGCGCGGTGCTGGCCTCCTCGGGCCGCATCTGCCGCAGTTCCCCGCCGGCGGCGGCGACTAGGGTGGGCTTGAGCAGCGACCGCACCTTGATGAGCGCCTCGACCGCGCGGAGCTGCCGCATGACGCCATGCGGGCCGGCTTCCGGCCAGTCGGCGATCCGGTTCAGCGTCGGCGACGACCCACCTTCGGGGTCGCCGTCGCCGAACAGGACCTTCCACACGCCGGAGTGCCGCTTGGCCATGGCGATCGCCTCGAGCAGCGCCGTCTTGCCGGAGCCGGGGTCACCTGTGACGAGGCCAGAGCGGGCGCCGACCTCGTCGACGGCGACGTACTCGGCTTCGCCGGTGCCGTCGGCGTGCAGCCCCACCGGAATCCGGCCGTCGTGGTAGCGGGGCCCGCCGTAGGGCACGCCATCCTTGAGGACGTCGCGGGTGACGATCGTCAGCCAAGCACGGCCCTCGTCGTCCTCTGCGTCGTTGTCGCCGCTGCCGTAGCGCTCCAAGACGACCTTGCCACGCCGATCCCGAGCGCTGCGGCGATCTTCGGGCGCTTCCCGAACATTTCGTCGAACGTGAAGCTGCCGGGATCGGTCTGCACCATCCACATCGTCGCGTTCGGCAGCTCGGTGCGGCTCGTGAGCCACGCACCGCTCAGGATCGGCCGGGGCCCGTCAGCGACGCGGTCGTACCACGCCTGCTCGAGCAGGGCGGCGCGGCTGGTGTCGATCGCGGGCGGTGGCGGCGGGGCCGGCAGCACGACCTGGCGCATCGCGCTGGGGTTCGGGATCTCGTGCTCGGCGGCCCACCGCGCTGACAGCGCCGCCGCGCCGCCAAGGAGCGCACCGGTCATGACCCACGTGGCGGGACTCGTCGCGGCGGCGACGTCGACCCACCCGGCCGCGGCGACACCGGAGAGCCACCACCGGCGCCGCCACGCCTCAGGGATGCGGTGGCGGTAGATGAACCGCAGCACTGGCAGCGACAGCGCGGTGGCCGCCCACGTGCCGGTGACGATGACGGTGTGCGCGCCGGGGGACCCGACGGCGGTGGCGAGCTCGGCGCAGCCCCACGCCGCATAGCCGGCGGCACCGGTCGCGGCGGTGGCCAGGTAGGGGAGTTGGCGAGCGCGGGCATCGGCCGCGATGGCGAGATCGGAGCGGATCCGGTCCTCGACCGTCTCGATGACGGGGCGCTCCCTGAGCCGGGGGGTGTCGCGGTCGGCGACGAGGCTGGCGATCTCCCCGAGGGTGGTGTCGGCGGTGATACCCGGGACACGCGGGTCGCGGGCGGGGTCGATGTCCACGGGTCTCCCTTCCAAGGGGTTGCAGGTCGGGTGTGCCCCCGCTCCGTCGCGAGCGGTCGCCCACCTGGCAGGCCAGAGGTGGGTGCGGGGGCTGGCCGGGCAGCTACAGCGCGGCCGGGTCCATGTAGTGGCCCGACTGAGTGCCGGCCAGGGACGGGTCGGAGCCGACGGTGTCGGCGACCTTCTGCACGTGTCGATCGAACTTGCCGGCGGACTCCTGCGCCGCGGAGGCGGCGATCGTGGCTGCGTCGAACATGGCCCTGAGCATGTCGATCGGGTCGCCGCTGACGCCGGCGCTGGACAGGTTGCCGCAGGACTGCTCGATGGATGCCTGCAGGTCGGCGTACACGCCTGCCACAACCTGCATGGTGTCGGCGGCGGCCTGCGGCGTGAACACGTCAGCGCCGTTGATGGTGGTGGTCATGGTTGTTTGTCTCCCTGGTGCTCGGTCTGGCGGTGGCGGGTTAGGCGCGGGCGGCGTCGAGGTAGGTGCCGGCGACGGTGTCGCGGAGCTCGGTGTCGCCGGCGATCTCGGCCTGGGTGGCGACGTGGCGGGCGTACTCGTCGCGGGCGCCGGCGGCTGCGGTGCCGAACTGGTCGCCCGCGGCCCAGGCGTCGCGGACGATCTGGATGCACGCGGCGCCGACGCCCTCGCCCTCGAGGTTGTTCGCCATGGCGTCGAGCTCGTTCATGATCGCTGCGTTCAGGTCGAGGCAGCTCGTGGCGAAGGCGAGCGCGTCGAGCGGGCTGGAGACGTCACCGTTGATTTCGGCGGGTGTGCTCATGGGTGGGGTGTCCTTCCTGGTGGTTTCCGGGGCCGGGTCCGGCTCCGGGGTCTCGGCTGAGGGCAGCGCGCGGCGCTCCTCGCAGGTGGGGCACATGCCGCCGACGACCCAGGTGCCGCACCCGCCGGGGCAGAGGGTGGCGTCCAGAACGTCGAGCAGCGGGGTCTCGTTAGCATCGGCAGGGCTGGCGTCGTTGACGGTGCGGCGCACGTCGTCGGGGGTCGGCCATGGCTGGCCGGAGGGCCCGTCCTCGGAGCTGTCGGACACGTCGGTGTCCTCGAACAGCACGTCGTCGTTGCTGCCGACCCACTGCCACTCGGTTTCGGTGACGATCCAGCGCCTCCGCCCGTTGTCCTGCGCCCACGACGTGACGGTGGTGCGCAAGGTGCCGTCTACGCGGGGGTGGGGCTGCTCCCAGCGGCGGTAGTAGGCGTCGCCGTCCTGGTCTTCGTGGTGGTCGCCGCCGTCGCGTTGTGCGCCGCCGGTGGTTTCCCTCCAGCTGGCGGGCTCGTTGAGCCGGTCGACCTGCTCGTCGTCGAGGTCGGCGAGGCGTTCCTGGTTGGCGAGGTCGTCCCGGGTGTCGGCCTGGCAGTCCGGGCATTCGCCGACCTCGTCGAGCGGGCCGACGTCGGCGACCAGGTGGCGGCACTTGGTGCAGCGGCGCGGGTCGGGCTCCGGCTGCGGCTCGTTGACCCGGCGCTCGGCGGACTGGCAGCCGGCGCACCACTCCAGCGGCTCCACCACCAGCACGTCACACCCGCGGCACTTGCGCGTGCGCAGCGCGTCGTCCGGGTCCGGTCGGCCGGCCGCTTCACGCTCCGCCTGCTCGCGGCGCTGCTCCGCGTCGCGCTCCGCCTGCTCGCGCCGCTGCTCGGCCCGACGCCGGCGCCTCTCCTCGCGGCGCTCCTCGGCGTCGTTCCACGAGTCCTCCCACAGCCCCGACAGGTACCGGCGAAACGGGCCGGGTGGACGCGGGTTCGCGATGCGGTTGGCGAGGCGACCGGTCGCGGCCTGCCCGATGGTGGGCGTCCCGGTTGCGGCGGCCTGCTGCTGCGCCAGCTCGTACGCGGCCTGTCGGCGGGCGATCCGCGGCGACGTGCGTCCGCGGACGGCGGCGTAGCCGTCTTCCACGGCGCGGCGGATGAACCAGGCGGTGGCCAGGCAGAAGATCCAGATAGTGACCGGGTCCACGGTCAGCTCCTTCCGGTAGGGGTGCAGGCGATGCCGGAGGAGACGGCGGCCACGACCTGGGCGGCCTCGTCCTCCCACTTCGCGTAGCGGTCTGGGTGGGCGGAAATCTGCACGCGCTGCGCGGCGACGGTCAGCGGCATGGACTGCCAGCCGGGCAGCCTCAAGAGCGCGGCGTAGAACAGCCGCGCCGACTCCCGGGCCTCCATCCGCTGCGCGAGGGTTCCCCAGCCGCGCTGCCGCTGCTGGAACAGTCCGGTGCTGTCGTGGTCGCTGCCGACTGCCTCATGCGGGAGCGACATCGACGCGGGTACAGCCCGGTTGGCATACATCTTCAGCTTGCTCTCCTGCATGGCGGTGGCCACCGCGATGACGTGCCCCCGCTCCGGGACGCCCATCTCCTTCCCGGCGGCCACGATCGCCGCGGCGTGAGCGAGCTGGCGGCCGGCGAACCCGGCGACCGGGACGCCCGGACCGTTGGCCGTCGTGCACACCAGCCCGCCCGCCTCGGCGACGGGCGGAGGCGCGGGCGCAGCGACTTCGGCGACGCCGCGCCCAGCCAGCAGCAGCACGAGCAGGGCGCCGGCCACGACCGCCCAGTCCGGCACCTGCTGTCCGCCCCGCCCGATGCGCCGCCGGCGGTACACCGGGTGACGGACCGGGCGGCGGCGAGGCGGCCGGCGGACAGGAACACGAGCAGCAGGGCGCACCACGACAGCCCGACCCCCCACAGCGCGGGGGGTGGTGCGAACTGTCGTAGCCATCGCCAACCTCCGATCAGAACCAGGTGGTGACGTCGGCCCAGTCGGGAACGAACCAGCCGACGACCGGTACGCCGTTGAGGACGATCAGCAGCGGAACGGCGACGACCAGAGTCGTGACGGTTCGCATCAGTCGCGTGAAAAACGCCCATGCGATGAAGTAGCAAATTGTCAGTCCCGGCGAAGCAATAAACCGCGCAAACGCGATATTCGCCGTGCGCCATGGGCCGCCCGCCCGGGTCGTGTAGGCGCCGTCCCGCGCGTATTCGATCTGGTCGCGCAGGCTGCCGGGGCTGCTGCTCACGAACCGCAGTCCGGCGAATGCTTCGCCCAGCCGGTCAGATGGCCGCTGCGGCTGGTCGTCCCACTCCGGCTCCGGGGTGGTGCGGTCCGGGTGGGGCGAGGGTGGTGTGACGATGCGGTGCGTCGGCTCCGGCGGGTGGGGGAGAGGCTGGTGCGGAGCCTGGGGTGACCGCTGGTGCGGTAGCGCCCGGCCCGTCTGGTGCGTCGGTGGTGCGGTCCGTGGGTCGGTGGTGGTCATGCTGCACGCCCCTGCCGGGCGAGACGCCCAGTGATCGTGTCCCCGACCGCCATGAGCGTCCGCGTCGCCTCCGCGCGCACGGCGCCGGCCTCAGCGAGGCCGGCGCGGTCCGCCGCCGCGGCCGCGGCACGGACGTAGTCGACCGCTGCGGCGAGCCGCTCGGCGTCGGTCTGCGCCGCGGCGTACCGAGCCCGCGCCGCCTCACGGATGCGGTTGGCCCGCTCGACCAGCGCCACCGCCCGGATACGGCCGTCCGGGCCACGGCGCCCTGCGGTGAGTCGTCGACCTGCCATGCACGCCTCCTGCCTCGAGGAAATTTCCGGTGATCGCCAGGGCCGCCCGGCGGAGAGGGCCAACGCGCCCGCACGCGCGCGCGTAGCGGTCGATCCCCACGTTCTGCGACCCGCCCGCGGCAAATTTCCGGGACGCCGGGGCGGGACGAGGGTGTTCGCGGCGCTCACCGGGCAGCCCTCGCGGTGCCACCGGGGAGGCGGACCTTCGCGGTATCCGCCGCTCCCTTCGCGGCGTACTCGGACAGCCCGGGGAACAGCAGGGCCCCGGTCCGGTCGTCGGTCGCGTTGCGGATCGTGCGCCACCCCGGCACGGACCCCGTCCGGGTCGCTTGCGCCACAGCCCAGTCGGTCGCGGCGTCCCGCATGGACGTCTGCTCGAAGGGGGTGAGGGCGGGCCGGCGCGCCAGTGAGGTCACCGAGGCGCGTTCCATCGGGCCGGTGTCGGAGGGGTTGGCGGGACCGTCCGCGGCCCGCGTCGGCTTCGCACCACCCGTCGCACCACCTTGTGGGGTGCTCGGCGCACCAGCTGCCGCACCAGGCTTCGCACCACGCCACCGCACCAGCAGGCCGGTGGTGCGTGGCTCGGCGCGGCGCTGGCGACGCTCGATGGATCGCGTCGTCACCTCACGCCGGTAGTCGGCTATGAACGCATTCCATGCCTCCACCGGGTCGGTGATGTTGTGCATCACCGAGTAGCGCCGGGCACGGAATGTGAGGACCGGGAAATGGCGCCACCGCTCCGCCGCGAACACCGCGCCCGCCTGGTCCAGGGTGCCCTCGGCGGCGCGCTGCTCGTGCTCGACACCCCGGGTGTGAAGACCCCACAGCCACGGCGAGCTGAGCGAGAACGCGGCGAACATGAGCGCCAGGGGAGTGGGGGCGAGGTTGGGGCCACAGAAATGCTGGTAGTTGATGAACGCGACCCCGGCGGCGATGAGGTAGGACGCGCGGGACAGCTTCGCCGCCTGAGCGGTGGCCCCGGCCAGCCGGAACCTGTGGGCCATGAGCTGCACATAGTTAGAGATCGACTCGATGGCGATACCCGCGGCGACCGCGAGGACCAGCCGGTACAGGAGGTCCCAGTCGCGGGGTGCGAGGTTGTCGACGATGTAGTCGATCTGGCCGTACACGGCGAACCCGGTGACCAGCAGCAGCGGAGCGATGAAAGCGGCCTGGTGGCCGACGTCGGTCATGCGTAGGCGGGTCGCGGCGCGGCGCTCGGCCCTCTTGGCGGTGCGGCGCTGCCGGCGAGCTTCCCGGGCGGCGTCGCGGTACTCCCGCTGCTCACGTCGGCGCGCGTCCTTCGACGCCTGCAGCGGGGATTCCTCGCGCGGTGGCGCGCCTGCGCTCTCGACGGTGACGGGCACGGCTACGCCTGCTTTCCCGTGCCCGCGGGGAGAGGCGAGCCGAGCCCCTGTCCGTCGAGCCATGTCCGGAGCCACAACCTGATCGCGGTGGCCGGATCCCGCCAGCTCGTGTTCGGGTCTGCGTCGAACGCACGAGTAACCCGGACCGCAAGCTCCTGGCCTGCGAAGTTGAACGGAAACCCGGCTGTGATGGGGTGCCCGTAGCGCAGCGGTGACCAGCGGGTGACGTCGATCCGGAGCGAGGTCTCGCCGTCCGGCTCGATCGCCGGCGTGATGCCGAGGTTGTTGCCGATCGCGATGAACGGGCGGGGAATCTCGACGGTGGTGTCGTTGCCGAGCCTGACCATCGCGGTGGGACAGCCCACGCTGACGCCGTTGCGAATGTGCTCGGTGAAGTAGCCCTCGAACTTGATGTAGGCGTCCATCAGGGCTACGCCTGCCGACGAGGACGGATGAGGACACCGACCGCGCCGCCGAGGATGAACCCGACGATGCCGGCCCACGGATCACCGAGGGTAGCGCTCCACTCGACGTCCGCGTATATCCCGGCGGCGACGGGGAGCACGACGAGCGCCAGCACGAGGCCGACGCGGGTGAGCAGGGTGAGTTCGCCCCAGTACATCGACGCGATCGGGGTTCGGGTTTGGGTGGCCATGATCGGTTCTCCTCGGTCGGATCGGGAGGGGGATGGGTCAGGTTTGGAGGTCCCGCCCGCCGGGCCCTGCGGTCATCCCGGCGGGCGGGGCTGTCTGGTGTCGCGCACGCGGTCGTTCGGCTGGGTGGGGCTCCTGCGGGTCAGGCCTGAAAGCTGACGTGGACGTGGTCGTAGTGGCCGCCGGTGGCGTCGTTCGGGTCGTAGACCCCGCCGCCGGTGTAGCGGCGACCCCAGCCGCCGCTGTCGCCGTGGCCGGACTGCCAGATGCGGCCCTGCCAGATGACGTAGCGGACCCGCAGCGCGCCGGCGTTGGTGCGGAGCCAGTTCGCCAGCTCCCACCCGGCGTCGAGCTCGGCACCGACCGGGAATGTCCCGGCGCGGGTGGGGAAGAAGTCGCAGGCGCGGCCCTTGGGGTGGTCGCTGCGCGGGTTCCAGGCGTGCTCGTCCCAGCACCCAGCGGACCGGATCTTGGGGCCTTTGCGGTAGCCGCCGAATACGCGTTCGATCTCGTCGAGCGCGTGGCGGGTGGCGCCGGTGAGGCAGCCTTTGCTGGTTGGGTCGGGCTGGACGCAGCCGCTGGCGGCGTCCGTGTACGGCGCAGCGGCGGGTGCGGGAGGCGCGGGGGCGGGCGCTGTGACGTCCTGGTCTTCGGCCACGCCGCGCGTGAGCAGCAGTAGGACGATCAGGCTCCCGGCGACGATGACCCAGCCCGGCACCTGCTGGCGAACCCTGCCGATGTGGCGGCGGCGATACGCCGGGCGACGGGCCGGCCGCCGTGCTGGGCGTCGGCGGGGCGCTGGACGGACGTGCACACGAGCGGCGGGGCGCACAACGACGGCGCGGCCCGGTGTGGGCGGGCGAGCTGTCGTGGTTGCCATCTGCTGCTCACTTCACTCGGAGGTCAGGGGGTGGACTCGGTGGGCGCGGGCTGCGCTCCTCGGTCGGGTGGTTGGGCGGGGTGTGGAAGCCGGGTCCCGGCGGAACAAGGACACGGCCGGGACCCGGACGAGGCGGATCAGCTCGTCGCGGGCGAGCGGGTAGTCGCTGGTCACCGACGTCCCGCTTTCCGGGCGCGGGCCGGCTCGGCCGGCTCGTAGCCGCTGTGGCCCATCACCGGGCACAGTGGCTCGCCGTCGAGGTGCGACCACCGCGGTCGCGGGCCCCACGACGGGGTCCACGAGCGCGGTGGCCGGTTGCGCGCCGGCTCTCCGCACTCCGGGCACACGTAGCCAGTGCTGCTCATCGGTGGCTTCCCTTCCGGGGCGGCTCGAGGTGGTAGCCGCCGCACTGGCGGCAGGGCGCCGCGACGGAGCCGAACGCAGGCGGCGGCCTCGCGGGCGTCGTCGAGGTCGTCGAAGTAGCCGCGCGAGGGGCAGCGCGGGTGCTGACGCCGCGGCCGGTGCCGGCTGGCCCGAACCGCGCTCACCGCGCACCACCACCGGCGGTGGAGGTGAGGGCGGCCGCCCCACATGCGGATCAGGCACAGGGCTTCGCCGTTCAGGTGAAAGGCCTCGCCGTCGCTGGTTGCGACCCGGTGATAAGTCATCACGCCACTGCCGTTCCGGCTCCGGTCGCGGAGACCTCGGAGCGGAGGTCGACGACCCGATGTGGCCGGATGCCCAGCCACTCCGCGATCCGCGTGTCGCTCCAGCCTCGGCGAAGCAGGATCGCCACCGCCTCGGCCTCCTCGGGAGGTGTCAGCCGCGGTCGGTGCCCGGCCACCGCCAGCTCCACCGCAACCACATCCACGTAGATCGGGTCCGGCTCGATCTCCCGCGGCAACCCGAACAGCACCACCGCGCGCTCGTCATCACGGATCGCCCGCTCCCAGCAGGCCCCACACGCGACAGCGACAGCGGCAGCCGTGCGCGGGTGCAGCTTCCGACACCGCCGCCGGGCCACTCCCGCCAGCGGATGCGACCACGAACCGAAAGCGCTACGCCGCCCTGACCCGCTCATGCCGCCTCACCTGGCCCGAACCAGCGCGAGCCGCCAACCTGCGGTGCAGGACGAAGCCGCCTCGCCATCTGACGGACCGCCGCGACCCGAGCCACCACCTGACGTGCCGAACGGCGCTCTCGGCGCTCGTTCAGCTCGGCCAGGGACGCACCTCGGGGCGGCCGCCGCGTCGGCGGAACCCACTCCTCTCGAATCACCTGCTCCCAGTGCCGACGCACTGCCGATCGGGCGTCGTCGTCCAGAGACGCCACGCAGTCCGCCAGTTCGGCCCCGTCCCATTTGCTGTTGCTCATCTCGTCCTTCCGCGGTAAGGGTTTCACGCTCAGATTGAGCGTAGATTGATAGGTTGTCAACAGTCTGAGCGCGAACCACGCGCGGCCTCGCCCTGCCTGGCTAGACTCTCCGCAGGTCAGCACCGACAGGAGGCGACTTGACCCAGGACTGGCAGGCTGTAGCGACCGCGATCGCCAACCGGCTCGACGAGCGGGGCATGACGATGACGGAGCTCGCCGGGAGGTCCGGGGTCTCCCTGACCACGGTTCGTGAACTCATCCATGTGCTGAACACCCGGCGGCGCCAGCCTCGTACACTCACCGCCCTGTCGGTCGCGCTCGGCTGGCCGGCCGAGCACTTGGGAGAGATTCTTCGGGGCCAGGCGAGCCGACCCGACGGAGCGGCGGACGCAGACTCCCTAGCAACGATCCGTGCCGAGCTTCTTGACCTGCAGGCTCGCGTGTCAGCCCTGGAGGCCGATCGCGACTCGGCGAGCCGGTAAGCGGTCACCTCCTCGCCCTCCCATCCGCTGGTGCCGTGCTGCACAAGAACAAGACTGGGTTCTCGAATCCAGCCTCAACAGGGCGCAGACGGGGGCACACTTGTGCACTCGGGGGACGCGACGGAGGTGAGCGCGCGTGGCGGGGAACGAGCGCCTGACGGCTCTGATGACCGATGCCGGCTTTCTGGGGCCAGTCGGCGACGGCGGACGAAAGCAGTTCGCGCGTGCAGTGACACGTGCCGCCCGCGCGCGGGGCTCTACACAGGAGTTCACACACACCTACGTCACTCGATGGCTTGGCGGCTCGATCCCACGCAGCGAAGAGACCAGGCAGTTCATCATCTCGGCCTTGAGTACGAGGCTTGGTCGCCGGGTCGCAGCAGATGAGGTCGGATTTCCTCTCGGCTCACACGTCGGTCCGGAACTTGGGCTGACTTATCCGCGAACCGCTACGGGCGGAGTCGACACGGTGTCGCAGCTCGCCGCGGACCAGGGCTCTGATCGGAGCGTCGTTGCATCGCCCGTCGATGTTGCGTCGTGGAACGAGGCGTCGCTGTCGTGGATTGTTGGATCGTCGCCTCAGCGGCGCGGACTTGAGTCAGTCGGTGCAGTCGGGAAGTCTGACGTCATACGGATTCGCTCGACACGCGACATGTTCGACCGCATGGACAATCAGTTTGGGGGCGGACATGCGCGCGAGGCCCTCATTACGTTCCTGCGTGGCGAACTGCCGACACTGTTGCGGGCCGGCGCGAGCGAGACCGTGCGACGCGCGCTGTTCTCGGCAGCCGCCGAAGCTACGCAGCTTGCTGCATGGATGTCATATGACGCAGGGATTCATGGCCTTGCGCAGGGTAGCTATTCAGTACGTCCGGAGCTGTTGGTGACGTGATCGGGCCCGGCGTGGCGGCTTGATCGTCGGCGTGGTGGCGCGATCATGGACGGATGTCGGACTCGCTGCCGCCGTCCGTGGCGGAGCTC